>DATBAJ010000030.1:0-39680 GCA_036271575.1 Gammaproteobacteria bacterium | reverse complement strand
AACAAGGGCGACAGCGATTTCGACGCCGAGGATGAGACCATCCTGGTGCAGCTGGCGCAGAACGCTTCGGTGGGCATCGAGAGCGTGCTGCTGCGGGAGACGCTGGAGCAGCACATGCAGGAGCTGGAGCATCGGGTGGTGGAGCGCACCGCCGAGCTGGACGCCTTCGCCTATTCGGTGGCCCACGACCTGCGCGCCCCGCTGCGCGCCATGCACGGGTTCGCCGACGCGGTGCTGGAGGATTATGCCGTCGCGCTGGACGAAGCCGGCAGGGATTTCCTGACGCGCATCATCAAGAGTGCCAAGAACATGGATGTCCTGATCCAGGACCTGCTGGCCTACAGCCGCATCGGCCGGGACAAGGTGGAGCTGGAGGCCTTGAGCTTGAGCGAAGCGGTGCAGGATTCGCTCGCAGACCTGCAGCATGAGATCGCGTCACGTGGCGCCAGGGTGGAGGTGGCGGTGCCGCCGTTGACGGTGCTGGGCCACAAGGCCACACTTAAGCAAGTGGTCCTGAACCTGGTGAGTAATGCGCTCAAGTTCACGGCGCCGGGGACCGCGCCAGAGGTCCGCATCTGGGCGGTGGCGCGGCAGGGAAAGGTGGAACTCTGCGTGCGCGACAATGGCATCGGCATCGCACCGGAGCACCGGGAGCGGATCTTCAACGTATTCGAGAGGCTGCACGGGTCCGAGACCTATCCCGGCACCGGCATCGGCCTCTCCATCGTGAAGAAGGGGCTGGCCAGCATGCAGGGCGAGATCAGCATCGAGTCCGACGACCGGGGCAGCACTTTCCACGCGCAATTCAAGGAGTACCGGGATGGCTGACATGGGCAACATCAGCAAGACCACGATCCTGCTCGCCGAGGACGACGAGAACGACGTGATGCTGATCAAGCGTGCGTTCAGCAAGTCGCACGTGGTGAACCCCATCGCCTGCGTCAGGAACGGCGAGGAGGCGATCGCCTACCTCTCCGGCGAAGGCCAGTACGCGGACCGGCTGCGCCATCCGCTGCCTTTCATGATGCTGCTGGACCTCAAGCTGCCGCGGCTCTCGGGCCACGAGGTGTTGGGCTGGCTCAGGGCCCAGAACGGGCTGCGGCGCCTGCCGGTGGTGGTGCTGACCTCGTCGCGCGAGCCGGCTGACATCAACAAGGCCTATGAACTGGGGGCCAATTCCTATCTGGTGAAACCGGTGGTGTTCGAGGAATTCAGCGCGCTGTTGAAACAGCTGCAAGTCTATTGGCTGATGTTGAGCGAGCATCCAGAGCTGCATTGAGTGGGATCGGAAGAGGGCCTGTGGGAGGGCCGATGAAGGAGGAGCCAACAGGGGTGGGACAGGCTGCGCCGACGGACGTCGGCGGCCCGCGGGTATTGCTCGTGGACGACAACCCGGACGACCGGGCACTGGTGGAGCGCGAGCTGCGCAAGGAATATCCCCAGGCCCAGACCTTCCAGGTGAGTTCGCCGGGCCAACTGGAGGCGGCCATCGCGCAGCCCGGCCTCGACCTCGTGATCACCGACTTCCACCTGCGCTGGTCCACCGGCCTCGAGGTGCTGAAGCGCATCCGCGCCCGCGACCCTGACTTGCCCGTGATCATGTTCACCGGCACCGGCACCGAGGAGGTGGCGGTGGAGGCGATGCGCCTCGGGCTCGCGGACTACGTGACCAAATCCCCCAAGCACATGCCCAGGCTGCGCCGCTCGGTGAAGGCGGCGCTCTCGGCGGCGACCCATGCCAAGGCCCGCGAGCAGGCGGAGATGCTGCTGGCGGACGCGCTCGGCTACATCGAGGACGGCTTCATCATCTTCGACGCGGACGACCGCATCATGGTCTGCAACGAACAACTGAAGCGCATGTACCCGCACCTGGCATCCATCATGGTGGCGGGCACGCGTTTCGAGGACATGCTGCGCTCGGCCATCAAGGACGAGAAGATCGAGGTGCCGGACGGCGACGGCGAAGCCTGGATACGGGAGCGGCTGGAGGCGCATCGCCGCTCCACCGGCAGCCTGGAGCAACGCCTGCCAGACGGCCGCTGGGTGCTCATCAAGGAGCGCCGCGGCAGCGACGGCGGTTTCATCAACGTGTACACCGACATCACCCAGCTCAAGCAGCGCGAGCTGGAGCTGGAGCGGCTGCTCTCGGAACACACCATGCTGGCGGCGGCGGTGACCCAATCCACCTCCGGCGTGCTGGTGACCTCGGCCGAGCCGCAGGGCGACGTCTATCCCATCATCTACGTGAACCCGGCCTTCGAGCGCATCACCGGCTACAGCTTCGAAGAGGTGCGCGGCAAGGACTGCCGTTTCCTGGAGGAGACCGACACTTCGACGCAGACGCGGGACGCCATCCACCGCGCCATGGAGGCGCGCACGCCGGTGCAGGTGGAGCTGACCAACTTCCGCAAGGACGGCAGCCCCTTCTGGAGCGAGCTGTCCATGAGCCCGGTGTTCGACGAGCAGCGCCAGCTCAAATTCTTCGTCGGCCTGCTTACGGACATCAGCGAGCGGGTGAAGACCCGCGACGTGCTGGAGGAACGCTCCACCATGCTGGCGGAAGCCGAGCACCTAGCGCACCTCGGCCATTGGCGCTGGGATATCGGCAGCGGCAAGCTGTGGTGGTCGGATGAGATCTACCGCATCCGCGGCCTGGATCCGCGCAAGGTGGATCCGGATTTCAACATGACCGTCAGCACCTATCACCCGGACGACCAGCCCTACGTGGAGAAGTTCGTGCGCCATGCGGCGACGACCCACGAGAGCGTGGAGTTCGAGGCGCGCATCGTGCGGCCCGACGGCCAGATCCGCCACGTGCGGGTGAAGGGCCAGTACAGCCCGCCGGCGCCGGATGCCGGCGAGTCGGTGTTCGGCATCTTCCAGGACATCACCTCCCAGAAGGAGAGCGAGGCGGCGCTGCGCCGCAGCGAGCGCCAGTACCGGCGCCTGATGGAGGCGGTGCCCCACGGCATCAAGGAGATCGCCCTGGACGGCGTGATCACTTACGCCAACCAGGCCCACCACGAGATGCTGGGCTACCTGCCCGGCGGCCTGGTGGGCAAGCGGGTCTTCGACATCATCGCCGACGCGCCGCAGCGGGCGGAAGCGGAGATGCGTTTCCGCCGGCTGGTGACCGGCGAGCGGCCCAGCAGCTCCTTCACCACCCGCTACCTGACCGCGGACGGGCGATCCATCGACGTGCAGGTGGACGCGGTCATCAGCCGCAACGAGGGCGGCGCCATCAACGGCGTGATATCGGTGACCACCGACATCACCGAACGGGTGCAGAGCGAGAAACGCCTGCGATACCTGGCGTTCTACGATCCGCTCACGGGCCTCGGCAACCGGGTGCTGCTGACGGAGCAGTTGGCCGACCAGTTCCGCTACGCCAGCGAACACCGCAAGGTGGCGGTGGCGCTGTTCAACGTGGATGGTTTCAAGATCATCAACGACGTATTGGGCCATGACGCGGGCGACAGCGTGCTGCGCGAGTTCGGTACGCGTCTGGCCGCGTGCTTCGGCGGCTCCGAGGGCGTGGCCCGGCTCGCCGCCGATGAGTTCGCGGCGGTGATCATGGGCGACGGCAACCGCGAGGCGCTGCGTCACCAGCTGGAGGATGTGAAGCGGGCCCTGGAGGCGCCGCTGCAGCTGCCGGCGAGCCGCCTGGATCTGCGGGTGAGCATCGGCGCCGCCATGGCGCCGCAGGACGGCGAGACCGCGGAAGCCCTGCTGCGCAACGCGGACAACGCACTCCTGGAAGTGAAGCGCCAGGACCCGGGCGCGCTGCGCTTCTACAACGCGGAGATGAAGGCGCTGGCCGAGGAATACCTGACCCTGCGCGGCAACCTGCGCCGCGCCACCACCGCGGGCGAGATCTATCTCGAATACCAGCCGCAGGTGGAGTTGATCGGCGGCAAGGTCTCGGGCCTGGAGGCGCTGGCGCGCTGGCGCACCGCCGACGGCACGCTGATCTCACCCACCAAGTTCATCCCCATCGCCGAGCAGAGCGGCGAGATCCTGATGCTGGGCAGCTGGCTGCTGGAAGCGGCCTGCCGCCAGGCCGTGTCCTGGCAGAACCTGGGCATCACCCTGACGCCGCTCACGGTGAACGTCTCACCGCGCCAGTTCCTGCAGGACGACATGGTGGAGACGGTGCGCGCCATCCTCGACCGCACCGGTCTCGATCCCCGGCTGCTGCAACTGGAACTGACCGAGACCGCCTTGATGACCGACAGCCCCGGCATCCTGCAGCGCATGGACAAGCTCGCCGACATCGGCGTGGGCTTCTCGCTGGATGACTTCGGCACGGGCTATTCCTCCTTGAGCTATCTCAACCGCTTCCCGATCCGCATCATCAAGGTGGACAAGAGCTTCATCGCCGGTATCCCCGACGACGCTCGCCAGGCCGCCATCGTCAACGCGGTGATCGCCATGGGCCATGAGCTGGGCATCAAGGTGGTGGCGGAAGGCGTGGAGGCGGCGCGCCAGGGCGAGTTCCTGCGCGAGGCGGGCTGTGACCTTGCGCAGGGCTTCTTCTACAGTCATCCGCTCGGCGCGGACGCCTGCGCCGACATCCTGAGGGTGGGCAGCGTGCCCATGGCGCGGCGGCGCAGCTAGATGCCGGGCATGTGCGCCGGATAGACGAGGCGCGGCGGAAGACCTAGGCGCAGCAGGCCGATCGAATCACGCGCGACGCGCGACGGCGAACTCCGCGAGCTCTGACAGTGCTTCTCTATAGGCCGAGGCAGGCAATATCTTCAGAGACTCCCGGGCCTTGACGCTCTCGGCCAGGGCCCGCTCGCGGGTGTAATCCAGGGCGCCGCTCTCGCTCACGAGACGCACGATCTCCTGCACGTGCTCCAGGCCGCCGTGCTCCACCGCATCCCGCAGCAGGGCGCGGTCCTTGCCGATCGCATGTTGCAGGGCATGGATGAGGGGCAGGGTGGGCTTGCCCTCGGCGAGGTCATCGCCCACGTTCTTGCCCATCTCCTCCGCCGTGGCGCTGTAATCCAGGACGTCGTCGATGAGCTGGAAGGCGGTACCCAGGTGCTGGCCATAGGTCGCGAGCGCGAGTTCTTCCGCGGCGGGTCGCCTGGCGATGACGGCGCCAAGACGGGCTCCCGCTTCGAAGAGGGTGGCGGTCTTGCGGTGGATGACCTCGGTGTAGCGGGCTTCGGTGGTGTCCGGGTCATGGCAGTTGAGGAGCTGCATGACCTCGCCCTCGGCGATGCGGTTGGTGGCGTCCGCCATCACCTGCATGACCCGCATCTCGTCCACCTTGACCATCATCTGGAAGGCGCGCGAATAGAGGAAGTCGCCGGTGAGGACGCTGGCCGCATTGCCCCAGACGGCATTGGCGGTGTCGCGGCCGCGACGCAGCTCGGAGCCGTCCACCACGTCGTCGTGGAGGAGGGTCGCGGTATGGATGAATTCGATGATGGCGGCGAGTTCGATGTGCTCCCGGCTCTGTATGCCGCAGGCCCGGGCGGCCAGGAGCACCACCAGGGGCCGCAGGCGCTTGCCGCCGGCCACCACCAGGTACTCGCCCAGCTGGTTGATGAGCGCCACGTCGGATTTGAGCTCCTGGCGGACGCGCTGGTCGGCCGCGGACATGTCGTCTGCCACCAGGGCGCGCAGGGCATCCAGACTGGGGGGGTCCGCCGGGGGGGTATGGAGGGCTCTGACCATGGGGACCGGGAAAGTGCGGCTTGGAACGCCGCGGGAAGGGCGATGCTAGGGGGGAGCGAAAATTGTGTCAAGCCAAGGCCTTACAGTTTGACCGGGGGCCCGTAACCCCTTAAAATGCGCGCCCTTTGACGATGTTTTTGACGGTTTTCTGGAGACCCCCATGTACGCTGTTATCGAGACCGGAGGCAAGCAGTACCGCGTTGCCCAGGGCGACGTTATTAAAGTGGAACTGCTCGATGCCGAGGCCGGCAGCGACGTGTCTTTCGACCAGGTGCTGATGGTGGGCAAGGACGGCGAGAAGCCGGTCCTGGGCGCCCCCTTCATCTCCGGCGGCAAGGTCACCGGCAAGGTCAAGGGCAACGGCCGCCACGACCGTCTGTTCACCTTCAAGCTGCGCCGCCGCAAAAACTATCGCCGCCGCGCCGGCCACCGTCAGCATTTCACCGAAGTCGAGATCACCGGGATCTCCGGCTGATTCATTGAGGAATTAGACCATGGCACACAAAAAAGCAGGCGGCAGTACCCGTAACGGCCGCGACTCTGAATCCAAACGCCTGGGCGTAAAGCTTTATGGCGGCCAGGCGGTCGTCGCCGGCAACATCATCATCCGTCAGCGCGGCACCGAGTACCGGGCCGGCCAGAACGTGGGCATGGGCCGGGACCATACCCTGTTCGCCAAGGCCGACGGCCACATCAAGTTCGAAGCCAAGGGCAAGCCGGTGCGCCGTTACGTGAACGTGATCGCCGCCGAAGCCGCAGCCAAGTAAGTACTCGACGCGGTATGCGTCAGGGAAGGGGCCCCGCCAGGGGCCCTTTCGTTTTTTGAGGGGCGTAAGCTTAAAACCATGAAGTTCGTAGACGAAGCCACTATCAAGGTGATCGCCGGCAACGGCGGCAACGGCGTGGTCAGCTTCCGCCGCGAGAAGTTCATCCCCATGGGCGGCCCGGACGGCGGCGACGGCGGGGATGGCGGCAGCATCTGGCTGGAGGCGACCCAGGGGCTGAATACCCTGGCGGACTTCCGCAACACCCGCACCTACGAGGCCAAGCACGGCGAGAAGGGCCAGAGCCGGGACATGACCGGGCGCGGCGGCGAGGATATGTTTGTACCGGTGCCCATCGGCACCCTGGTATACGACGCGGATACCAACGAGCAGCTGGGCGACCTGGTGAAGCTGGGCGAGCGTCTGAAGGTGGCCCAGGGCGGCTTCCACGGCCTGGGTAACGCGCGCTTCAAGAGCAGCGTGAACCGGGCGCCGCGCCAGACCAGCCCCGGTTCCCCTGGCGAGCGGCGCATCCTGAAGCTGGAATTGAAGGTGCTGGCGGACGTAGGTCTTCTGGGCCTGCCGAACGCGGGCAAGTCCACTCTGATACGCGCGGTCTCGGCCGCCCGGCCCAAGGTGGCGGATTATCCCTTCACGACCTTGCATCCCAACCTGGGCGTGGTCTCGGTGGGCCAGCACCGCAGTTTCGTGATGGCGGACGTACCGGGTTTGATCGAGGGCGCGGCGGAAGGCGCTGGGCTGGGAATACGTTTCCTGAGACATCTGCAGCGCACACGCGTGCTGCTGCATCTGGTGGACGTGGCGCCTTACGAGGGCAGCGGCGATCCGGTGGTGGATGCGAAATCCATCATCAATGAGCTAGGCAAGTTCAGCCCGGAGCTGGCGGAACGGGAACGCTGGCTGGTGCTGAACAAGATCGACCTCTTGCCGGCGGATGAGCGGGATGCGCGCTGCAAGGCCATCGTGAAGGGTCTCAAATGGAAAGGTCCGGTGTTCCGGATCTCGGGTATCTCCGGCGACGGGACCCAGGACCTCTGCCAGAAGATCATGGCGCGGCTGGAGGAGATCGGCGTGGCGGCGCCGCTGTTCGCTGACGAAGCCCAGGCGGGATGGGAAGAAGAATAAAAAAGCCGGCTTGATAGCCGGCTTTTTCTATCCCGAAGGGGAGAAGGCTTTAGGCCTTCATGGCCTTGATGTGGGCGTTCAGGCGGCTCTTGTGGCGGGCGGCCTTGTTGCGGTGCAGCAGGCCCTTGTCGGCCATGCGGTCGATGACCGGCACGGCTTCCTTGTAGGCGGTCTCGGCCTCAGCCTTCTTGCCTTCGCCGATGGCCTTCACAACCTTCTTGATGTAGCTGCGGACCATGGAACGCATGGTGGCATTGTGGTCGCGGTGCACGATCGCCTGGCGGGCGCGCTTCTTAGCTTGCTTGGTATTGGCCAAAGTAACTGCTCCTGAACCTGATATGGACGTGGGGACCGGCCGAACCGCCCCGAAAGGGTGCGTACTATACGGATTCCGGGCGGATTTCGCAACGAAAACGCGGCTAAGCCTATGCTCAGCCTGCCTTTTCGCCCCTGCGCAATGGCCTGGCAGGCCCGAAGGCCGGTATCATGACGGCGTACCGCCTCATCTTAAGTCCCTGGGATCTTCGAGCCATGTCCCGCGCGCTGTTCAAGGCCACCTCCCTGGTCGGGGGGATGACATTAATCTCCCGCATCCTGGGCTTCGCCCGGGACGTGGTGCTGGCCCGTTATTTCGGTGCCGGCATGGCCATGGATGCCTTCACCATGGCCAGCAAGATCCCCAACTTCGGCCGGCGCACCTTCGGCGAGGGGGCCTTCTCCCTGGCCTTCGTGCCGGTACTCTCCGAGTACAAGGTGACCCGCAAGCACGAGGAAGTGAAGCTGCTCACCGACCAGGTGGCGGGCAGCCTGGGGCTGGCGCTCTTCATCGTGACCGCGATCGGCGTCCTGGGTGCGCCGGTGGTGATGTGGATATTCGCCCCGGGTTTCAGCAACTTCCCGGACAAATACGAGCTGTCGGTGAAGATGCTGCGGGTCACTTTCCCGTACCTCATGTTCATCTCGCTCACCGCCATGGCGGGGGGCATCCTCAACACCTACAGCCGTTTCTGGGTGCAGTCGTTCACGCCGGTGCTGCTGAACATCTGCATGATCCTCTCGGTGGTGTACCTCTCGCCGCACCTGGCGGAGCCGGGCATGGCCATGGCCTGGGGCATGTTCGTCGCCGGCATCGTGCAGCTGGCGTTCCAACTGCCGTTCCTGGCGCAGATCAAACTCCTGCCGCACCCGCGGATCGGCGAGAAGAGCGAGGCGGTGACCCGCATCATGAAGCTGATGCTGCCGACCGTGTTCAGCTCCTCGGTGGCGCAGGTCAACCTGCTGGTGGATTCGCTGATCGCCTCGTTCCTGGCCACCGGCAGCGTGAGCTGGCTCTACTACGCGGACCGGATGATGGAGTTCCCCTTGGGGATATTCTCCATCGCGCTCGGCACGGTGCTGTTGACGACGCTGGCGCAGCACCACGCCTTGAAGAACACCGCCGGCTTCTCGGCGACCCTGGACTGGGCATTCCGCATCACCACCGTGGTGGTGCTGCCGGCGGCCATGGGTCTTTTGGTGTTCTCAGGCCCGCTCATCACCACGCTGTTCAACTACGGCGCCTTCAGTGCCAACGACACCCTGATGGTGACCTGGGCGCTCACCACTTACTCGATGGGCCTGCTGAGTTTCACCATGGTGAAGGTGTTGCTGCCCGCCTACTACGCGCGCCATGACAGCAGGACCCCGTTCCGTACCGCCATCGTGGCGGTGGCAGCGAATCTGTTCTTCAACCTGATCATCACCGTGCCCTGGGCCCGGGCCGGCTGGATCGCCCCCCATGCAGGCCTGGCGCTCTCGACCTCGCTCGCATCCTTCGTGAATGCGGCCCAGCTCTACCATGGGCTGCGCAAGTCGGGTGCCTACACGCCCACCGGCGGTTGGAAGAAACTCCTGATCCGCGTGCTGATCGCGAACCTGGTGATGGGCTGCCTGCTGCTGTTCTTCAGCGGTCACCTGGCCCAGTGGGAGGCGCGCGGCGCGCTGCACCGGATGGCCTGGCTCGCGGGCTGGATCGGCGCAGCCTTCGCCGCCTACTTCGGCACGCTGTTCCTCGTGGGTTTCCGCATCGACGATCTGCGGGTCAAAGGCACGCAGCTCCCGAGCGGCGCGACACCGGTGTAGCCGGATGGAACTGTGATGGAATTGATCAGGGGCCTCGGGAACCTGAAGCCGCACCACCGGGGCACGGTGGCGAGTATCGGCAATTTCGACGGCGTGCATCTCGGTCATCAGGCGGTATTGCGGGATCTGAAGGCGCGGGCTGAGGCGATGCAGCTCCCATCGACCCTGGTGTTGTTCGAGCCCATGCCCCAGGAATACCTGAGGCCGGATCGGGCGCCGCTGCGATTGACCCGCTTCATGGAGAAGTGGCCGCGGCTCGACGCGGCGGGCGTGGATCGGGTGCTGTGCCTGAAGTTTGGCCGGACGCTGGCCGAGATGCCGGCGGAAGAGTTCGTGCAGAAGGCGCTGGCAGACGGTTTGGGGATCAGGCACCTCACAGTGGGAGACGATTTCCGCTTCGGCAAGGATCGGCGCGGCGATTTCGGACTCTTGAAACGGGCCGGTGCAGACGCGGGGTTCCAGGTCGCGGATACCGCGTCCCAGCAGGCGGATGGCGAGCGGGTGAGCAGCACCCGGATCCGTGCACTCCTTATAGAAGGGAAGATGCAGGCAGCGGCTGAGCTCCTAGGCCGGCCCTATGGGCTGAACGGAAGGGTGATGCATGGCGAACGATTGGGCCGCAAGCTGGGATTCCCGACCGTGAACCTGGCGCTGAAGCGCCGTTCGCCGCCCTTGAGCGGGATCTTCGCGGCGCGGGTGTTGGGCATCCCGGGTGGGTCTCGCGATGCGGCAGCTTATATAGGTAAGCGCTCGGCAGCGGGCGGAGACCATTGGGTGTTGGAAGCGCACCTGCCGGGATACGAAGGCGACCTGTATGGGCGCCGATTGGAAGTGCAATTCCTGCAGCGCCTGCGGGAAGACCGGCACTTTGATAGTCTGGACGCCTTACGCGTGCAGATGCAGGAAGATGTGGCCGCTGCGCAGGCGTGGCTGGCCGTCAACGTGGACCGAAGAAAGAACTGATGGACAACAAGACCGACAACGCCCCGGACTATAAGAGCACCCTCAACCTGCCGCGCACGGACTTCCCCATGAAGGCCAACCTGCCGGGGCGGGAGCCGGAGTGGCTGAAGCGCTGGGCGGACGCAGACCTCTATAACAAGATCCGCAAGGCTCGCGCCGGCTCGCCACGCTACATCCTGCAGGACGGGCCGCCCTACGCCAACGGCGACATCCACCTGGGCCATGCGGTGAACAAGGTGTTGAAGGACATGGTGGTGAAGTCCCGTTCCCTGGCGGGCTTCGATGCCCCCTATGTGCCGGGCTGGGATTGCCACGGCCTGCCCATCGAACTCCAGGTGGAGAAGAAGGTGGGCAAGGCGGGTCAGAAGGTGGATGCCAAGGCATTCCGCGCCGCCTGCCGCGACTACGCGAAAGAGCAGGTCTCCAAGCAGCGGGAGGACTTCAAGCGCCTAGGGATATTGGGCTCTTGGGACGATCCTTACCTCACCATGAATTTCCAGTACGAGGCGGACCAGCTGCGGGCGCTCTCGGAAGTGATCCGTCGCGGACACCTATATAAGGGTCTGAAGCCGGTGTACTGGTGCCTGGACTGCGCGTCGGCACTGGCGGAAGCGGAAGTGGAGTACGAGGACAAGACCTCGCCGGCCATCGACGTGCGCTACCCGGTAGTGGATGCGGTGGCATTCACCAAGGCCTTGGGCAGCCAGGGTGGGACAGGTCCGTTGTCGGTGGCAATCTGGACCACGACCCCCTGGACCTTGCCGGCGAGCCAGGCGGTGGCACTGGGCGCCGAGATCCCCTACGTGCTCATCGAGTTCGAGAAGGACATCGGCACGGAGCAGGTGCTGGTGGCCGAGCCCCTGGCAGATGCGCTCATCAAACGCTGGGCTGCGCCGGGCTACAAGATCCTCGGCCGCGCCCTGGGCAAGGACCTGGAAGGCTTGATGCTCAAGCATCCCTTCTACGACCGGGAGGTGCCGCTGGTCTTGGGCGAGCACGTGACCCTGGACGCGGGCACCGGCGCGGTGCACACGGCGCCGGGTCACGGCGTAGAGGACTTCGCGCTCGGCATCCAGTACAAGCTCAAGATCGACAACCCGGTGGATGGCCACGGCGTGTACCTGCCGAACACGCCGATCTTCGCCGGCGAGCACGTGTTCAAGGCCAACGAGCACATCGTGCAGGTCCTGCGCGACCACGGCATGCTGCTGCACCACGAGGCGTTCCGTCACAGCTATCCTCACTGCTGGCGCCACAAGACGCCGGTGATCTTCCGCGCCACGCCCCAGTGGTTCATCGGCATGGATCAAAACGGCTTGCGCGCCAAGGCGCTGGAAGAGATCAAGACCGTCAAGTGGATCCCGGACTGGGGCCAGAACCGGATTGAGGCCATGGTCACAAACCGCCCGGATTGGTGCATCTCGCGCCAGCGTACCTGGGGCGTGCCCATCGCCTTGTTCGTGCACAAGCAGACCGGTGAACTGCATCCGCATACCGCGGGGCTGCTGGAGACCGTGGCCAAGGGTGTGGAACAGGAGGGGGTGGACTTCTGGTTCAGCCGTGAAGGCAAGGACTTCCTGGGCGCCGAGGCCGGCGACTACGACAAGGTCAAGGACATCCTGGACGTGTGGTTCGATTCCGGCGTGGTGCATTACTGCGTGGGCGAGAAGCGCCTCGGGATCGGCGAGAAGGACCGGGCTGACATCTACCTGGAAGGCTCGGACCAGCATCGCGGCTGGTTCCAATCATCCTTGCTCACCTCCGTCGCCATCCGTGACAAAGCGCCTTACAAGGACGTGCTCACTCACGGGTTCACCGTGGATGAACAAGGTCGCAAGATGTCCAAGTCCATCGGCAACATCATCGTGCCGCAGAAGGTGATCGGTTCGCTCGGCGCCGACGTGCTGCGCCTGTGGGTGGCGTCCACCGACTACAGCGGCGAACTCACGGTCTCCGACAACATCCTGAAGCACAACGCGGAAGCCTACCGAAAGATGCGCAATACCACGCGCTATCTGCTGGCCAACCTGTACGACTTCGATCCGACGGCAAACGCCTTGGCCCCAGCCAAGATGCTGGCCCTGGACCTGTGGCTGGTGGAACGGGCGCGAGCTTTGCAGAAAGATATCCAGCAGGCCTACCTGGATTACCAGTTCCACCTCATCTACCAGAAGCTGTACAGCTTCTGCGTGGTGGACCTGTCGAGTTTCTACCTGGACGTGATCAAGGACCGGGAATACACCACCCAGGCGGACAGCGTGGCGCGTCGTTCTTGCCAGACCGCGCTGTACCACGTGGCGGAAGCCATGGTGCGTTGGCTGGCGCCGATCTTGAGTTTCACGGCGGAGGAGATCTGGCATTTCCTCCCGGGCAAGCACGAGGAATCTGTATTCCTGACCACCTGGTATGCCCTGCCCGAGGGTGGCAAGACCGACATGCGGCTCTGGCAGCAAGTCTTGTCCGTTCGCGAGGCCACGCGCAAGGAGCTGGAGAAACTGCGTGCGGATGGCAAGATCGGCTCTTCCCTGGATGCGGAAGTAGACCTCTACTGCGAACCGGAACTGGCGCGCTCGCTCGGCAGCCTGGGTGACGAGCTGCGCTTCGCGCTCATCGTTTCCTATGCACGTGTGCATGGGGACGAAAGGAAACCCCAGGATGCGGCGTCCGACCCGGAAGTGCCGGGTCTGTGGGTGAAGGCCAAGGCATCGGAGCACGTGAAGTGCGTACGCTGCTGGCATCATCGTGAGGACGTGGGTCAAGACAAGAGCCATCCGGAGCTTTGTAGCCGCTGTGTAAACAACATCGCCGGTTCCGGCGAGATCCGGAAATTCGCTTAAGAGAGCACAGATGAAATTCCCCGGAAAATCGGCTTGGCTTGGGCTCTCCCTGGCCGTCATCCTCCTCGATCAGCTGAGCAAGTGGTTCGTGGCGGCGCACATGCATGTGTACGAGACGATCTATGTGCTGCCGGTGTTCAACGTTGCGCTCCTGCACAACACCGGCGCTGCCTTCAGCATGCTGGCCGGGCAACCTGGCTGGCAGCGCTGGTTCTTCGTGGTGCTGGCGCTGGTGATCGCCGGGCTGATCGTGGCGTGGCTGTGGCGCATGCCGGCAGGCGCCGGCCATTGGCTGGCGGCGGGGCTGGCTCTGGTGGCGGGCGGGGCGGTGGGCAACGTCTGGGACCGGCTGGTGCAGGGCTATGTGGTCGATTTCATGCAGTTTCACTGGCAGGGCTGGTTCTTCCCGGCCTTCAACGTGGCGGATTCCGCCATCACCGTGGGTGCGATCATGCTCATCCTGGACGGTCTGTTTCAGCAGCGACGCATAAGAGCGGTAAAATAGCTTTCTAGATGGAAATACTTCTCGCCAATCCACGAGGCTTCTGCGCCGGAGTCGACCGCGCCATCGAGATCGTGGAGCGCGCCATCGAACTCTACGGCGCGCCCATCCACGTACGCCACGAGGTGGTGCACAACCGCCACGTGGTGGAGAGGTTGCGTGATCTCGGTGCGGTGTTCGTGGATGAACTGGACCAGGTGCCGGACGGCGGCATCGTGATCTTCAGTGCCCACGGCGTATCCAAGGCGGTGCAGGGCGAAGCACAGCGCCGGGGCCTGCGGGTGTTCGATGCCACCTGCCCGCTGGTGACCAAGGTGCATATGGAAGTGAGCCGCTACGCGCGGGACGGGCTCGACGTGGTGCTCATCGGCCACGCGGGACACCCAGAAGTGGAAGGCACCATGGGCCAGTTCGACGCTGGTTTCGGCGGCAGCATCCAACTGGTGGAGACGCCAGCGGACGTGGCCAAGCTGCAACTGCGCGATGCCTCCAAGAGTGCGTTCGTGACCCAGACCACCCTCTCCATGGATGACACCGCGCGGGTGATCGACGCGTTGCGGGTGCGGTTCCCGGCGATCCACGGGCCGCGCAAGGATGACATCTGCTATGCGACCCAGAACCGCCAGGATGCGGTTAAGCGCCTCGCGCGCCGCTGCCAGGTGATGCTGGTGGTGGGCTCGCGCAATAGCTCGAACTCCAACCGGCTGCGGGAACTCGCCGAGAGCGAGGGAGCCGCGGCCTTTCTGATAGATGGTCCGGATGACATGCAGAGGCAATGGTTCGATGGCAAGCAGGCGGTGGCCGTGACTGCCGGCGCTTCCGCGCCTGAGGTGCTGGTGCAGCAGGTGGTGGAGCGTCTCAGGCAATGGGGCGGCCATACGGCGCGGGAGACCGAAGGTATCCCGGAGAATGTGGAATTCGCGCTGCCCAAGGTCTTGAGGCAGGTCACCCGGCCCTGAACCCCTAGCGATGCCCCGGCATCTCCGCGCCGCCCGAATATAGCTCGCTTTTTCTATATACTTTCCCAGGGGAATCACTCGGGAAAGCGTTCTCAATGACGCGCAAGCAGGACGTCATCGTCGTCGGTGCGGGAGTCGTGGGCCTCTTGGCCGCCCGCGAGCTGAACCGCGCCGGCTTCTCCGTGACCGTGGTGGAACGCGGCCTCACAGGCCGTGAGGCCTCACGGGCCGCGGCCGGGATCCTCTCGACCTTGTTCCCCTGGCGTTCGCCGAAACCCCTGGCGCTACTCTCGCGCTGGAGCCAGTCTTCCTACGCGATGCTGGCGGATGACGTGCGCCGCGCCAGCGGCATCGACCCCGAATGGACGCCGAGCGGCCTGCTGTGCTTCGACTTGAAAGAGAGCGACGCGGCCTTGGCCTGGGCCCAGACCACCGGCCGCGCCATCGACTTCCTGGAGGCCCACGAAGTGCGGCGCCAGGAGCCGGCGCTGGCGGATCACGCGCGGCCGGCGATCTTCCTGCCGGGCATCGCGCATCTGCACATCTCACGCTTCCTGCGCGCGCTACGCGAGGCGATGCTGAACGAAGGCATCCCCATCAAGGAAGACACGGCTGTCACTGGCCTGCTGGAGAAGGGCGGCAACATACAAGGCGTGCGCACCGAAAACGGCGAGCTGCACGCGGAGCACGTGGTCATCGCGGCTGGCGCCTGGAGCGGCGGCCTGGCCGAGACACTGGGCATACGCATTCCGGTGGAACCGGTACGAGGGCAGATGATCCAGTTCCGCGGACCGCCGGGACTGCTGGGGCGCGTGCTGTGTGAGGGCGAACACTATCTCCTGGCGCGGCGCGGCGGCGAGATATTAGTGGGCAGCACCCGCGAGCACGTGGGCTTCGACAAGGACATCACCGCGGAAGCACGGGAAGAATTGACCAAGGTGGCGGGGGACCTGCTGCCGGTGCTGAAAGGCGCGATCCCGGCGCGGCAATGGAGCGGCATCCGTCCCGGTTCACCGGAGGGCGTGCCTTACATCGGTCCGCATCCGAAAGTGCAGGGACTCTGGTTCAACACCGGTCACTATGCGAACGGCGTGACACTGGCGCCGGGTTCGGCACGTCTGCTCGCAGACCTGATGGCGGGTCGCGCACCCATCCTCGATCCGACGCCGTATCGCCCCGATCGCTGAGCGCGTGGACCTGAGTATTTTTTGAGCATATAATTACGTCCATGTCTGATACGCACCGCCCCCTGAACGGTCCCGCGCTCGAGAGCCATCTCAAGAAGCACGGCGTGATCCCCACGCCGCAACGCCTCGAGATCGCCGAGGTGCTGTTCCGCCGTCCGCAACACATGTCCGCGGACCAGATCATGGCGGCGGTGAACCGCGGCGACAGCCCGAAGGTCTCCAAGGCCACGGTCTATAACACGCTGAAGCTGTTCTCGGACAAGGGCCTGGTGCGGGAAGTGATCGTGGACCCGGCGCGGGTCTTCTATGACTCGACCACCGGCTCGCACCACCATATCTACAACGTGGATAGCGGCGAGTTGCAGGACATCCCACCCCATGAGGTGGCTTTCGCCAAGCTGCCCCAGCTCCCGGAAGGCATGCAGCCGGACGGCATCGAAGTCATCATGCGGGTGCGCAAGCGCCGGGATTGACTGGTGGAAGGTCTGGGCGGCCTTCCCGTATAATTCGCCTCCTGTTTTAAGTGTGCCGACGTAGCTCAGTTGGGCTCGCGGCAAGGCCGCGAGCGCTTCGCCAGGATGGCGAAGCGGGTGTCGGCAGGTTCTGCAGAGTCTCGCCAGGGACGGCAGAGCCAAGGTCAAAAGTGTGCCGACGTAGCTCAGTTGGTAGAGCAACGCATTCGTAATGCGTGGGTCGGGGGTTCGATTCCCTCTGTCGGCACCATATCTGCCCTTCTTGAATGTCATAGGAACCTTGATGATGCGCGTCCCGCTCTGCGCATTCGTTCTCCTCCTTTCCATCGTCATGGATTCTCAGGCTGCCGTCGTCAGTGACGAAACGCTATCCGTAGAGAAACGACTCCACCAAGAGCTGTCTGCAGAGGCTGTCGCCGGATTCTCCGGACAAGTGCTCGTGGCGCGTGATGGGGTGGTCCTGCTCGATAGCGCGATCGGATGGAGTGATGCCGCTCATACGGTGCCGATAACGAAGCAGACGAAGTTCTATGTGGCTTCGATCACCAAGAGTTTCACGGCTGTCGCGATCCTGTGTCTGCGGGACCAGGGTCGGCTGAATCTGACCGACCCGGCGTGCGAGACCCCGCGGGAACCATCACTATCCAGCAACTGCTTACTCATACGAGCGGAATAGGTAAGAACTATGCTGCGGATGGCGTGGTGGATCGAACCGCTGCCGTAGAAGTCATATTGAGCAGACCACTCGTCAGCCCTCCCGGGAAGGATTTTCTGTATACAGATGATGACTATGTGTTGTTGGCCGCGATCACGGAAATCGCATCTGGCGCGACATACGAGTCTTTTCTCAGGAAGGCGGAGTTGACCCCCGCAGGCATGGCGGAGACGGGCTTTTGGGGTGCAGTCGACATCAATGACCCAAAGGCTTTTGCAGCTCTGCGCTCGTCGCCTCGTGATAGCCGCCTGCGGGCGAACTGGGGGGTCGCGGCGCAAGCGGGCTGCTCTCGACTGCCGATGATCTCTACAGCTGGTGGCGGGCATTGGGGGACGGCGCCGTCCTGTCTCGAAGTACAGCGGACACGCTTTTTACGCCAAGGGAGACCCTTCCGAGCGGCACAAAGATCGCCTATGGGTGGTTCAGGTCGACGACGGACAGCGGCTTGGAGACACTGTGGACGCGCGGTGGCGAGGATATCGGCCATAACGCCGTGCTGGTGTTCTATCCGGACAAGGGAGTTACGATCGTCATCACCTCGAATGCGGGTCAAGTGGACGGAGAAGAGTGGAACCGGCACCTGAAGGATGCGCTCGAGCTGATCGTCTTTGAATGACTACCTTGGGCCGAGAATAGTCGAACACAGCGCTCCTGCCGGCAGCAGCCAAATCCAGAAGCCAAAATGAATGCGCCGGCCTTTGGCCGGCGCATTCATTTCTTTTACCCCAATCTCAGGCTTCAGTGCCTCGGCGGATGGCCCTTGTTCTGCTGGCGCTGGGCAGGACGCGCGTTGCGATTGGCGTTGTTGTAACCCTTGCTGGCGGGGTTCCAACGTACTGCATCGTTGTCGGTGAAACCACCAGGCTTGCGGGTCGCGGCCACCTCAGGCTTGTTGTTCTTCGGGGTAAAGAACTGTCCGGGCCGGCCATGGGCGGTCTCCCGATGTTGCACCTGCTCGTTTGTGGGCGCGCTGTGCTGCTCACGCTCGAACCCCTGTTCTTCGCTGGTCGCATGATCGACCACGCCACCTTTGCCGCTGAAGCTCGGCCGCTCACCCTGGGGTTCGTTGACCACTTCCTTGACGTAGGTGTTGTGGATGTTGGTCACGTTCACGTTGTTCACGCTGCGGTTGTAGTAGAAGTCACGTCCATGCCAGTAACCGCCTTCATAGCCGTGACCGGTGTAGCCGTAGCCATAGTTCACACCGCCGTAGTAACCGACGTGAGGACCCCAATAGCCGGGATGCCAGTGATAGGCGCCAACTTCCCAGCCCCAGTAACCGGGTGTCCACAGCACGCCAGGTCCCGGCGGCAACACCCAGGTTCCCGGGACCCAGAAATAGCCTTCCGGTCCATAGGCCCAGTAACCCGGCGTCCAGAGGTAGCCGGGTCCGGGGATCACGGGTTGCGGGTAATCCGGCAACGCGGGAGGGCCGATGTTCACGGACACGCTCACGTCCGCCAGCACCTGAGTGGGAAATACGACGAAGCCGCCCAGGGAGAGGGCGACGATAATGGCCGTCAGCAATCGTTTCATGGCTACTCCGGATGCACCTAGTCTTAGGAGGATAAACGCGAGCCTAAGACCACTCGTTGACCGCGGACCCTGGCGAAGGGCGTGACGTTATGTATTGAGTTGCGTGACGGACCTATCTTTACAGCTTCTTTATACATAAACGTCTAAGGTGCGTGCCGTCTAGGCACGGAGTGTCGCGTGGATACTCACAAGCAACTCAGAATACTGGCCCTCGGAGTCATGTCACTCCTGATGTCGTGGGCGTCCGTGGCACATGCCGAGCAGCCAGTTGCGGTGGCACCCGATGCTGCTACCAGGACCGCCGCGATCGCGAAAGCGACGTTTGGCGCTGTCGTGGGAGTCGTCAGGAATACCGACAAGTTCCCCGTCGCAGAAGCTACAGTGACCGCTGTAAGAACAGGTGGCGGCGTCCGCGCCACCGTATCCGGTAGCGACGGCACGTATTCATTCGCCGACCTCCCATCTGGCTCATGGTCCCTCACTTTCGAGGCGGATGGTTATCCCGAAGCGATGGCACCCCAAGTTACGGTCGCTACGAACCATGCGACCCGAGTCGATATCACGATGGCTGTCGCTACGCCGGCTGCCGAAGCACCCATTGCCACCACTCAAGCGGTGACAGTGCCTGAAGCACTCCGGGTCCCTGAACCCGGACCCGCGATCGACACCAAGACCCCGCTGGCCAACGTCGGTTACATCGGCTGGATGAACGGCACTTCACGGGAGAAGTCACCGATATTCGATACCAAGTTCTTCACGCCGGAGATCCGCTTCGACATGAACTATCTCCAGTCCACCAACAATCCGAAGGATCACACCATCGTGGGGTCCACCGAGGAATTCCGTTCCGGGGAATTTCAGATCGAGCAGGTGAGCTTCGGCGGTGACTTCCATTGGAACAATGTACATGCGCGCTTCCTGTCCATGATGGGGGATTTCGCGACTACCACCCCGCGCAATGACGCCAGCTCAGGCATTGGCCAATGGAATCTCCAAGGGGCTTACCAGTACTTCTCGGAAGCCAATGCGGGTTACCACTTCGACGTGGACCACGGCCTCAACGTGGACATGGGGATCTTCGTCTCGTACATCGGATTGTTCAGCTATTACAACTTCGATAACTGGACCTACCAGCCTTCCTTCGTGTCTTCCAATACGCCCTGGTTCTTCAACGGGTTACGTATCCAGTGGTGGCCTACCCAGAACCTCAAGATCGAGCCTTGGCTCATCAACGGGTGGCAATCCTACGGCAAGTACAACAGTCATCCGGGCTTGGGCGGGCAGATCCTGTGGATCCCGAGCGAGAACTTCAAGCTGGTCCTCAATACTTACTTCTATGGGCAGGATAACCAGCCTACGACTTCGCCTCCGGCGGGGAATGGAAGCGTCAATCCCGGCTGCCCCGGCATCACCTCCAACCCAGAGTGCGGCGGCCCTGGCGCTACGTCTCTGCCGTTCAACGGGCCACAGATCGACTACACGACAGTGCAGCGTTTCCACGAAGACGACAGCATCCTCTGGAAGTACTACGAAGGCGGCCAGAACAGCTTGGGTATCTCCAGGATGGCCATGAGCGTGACCTGGGATTTCGGTTGCGAATACGGCGGGGGCGTGCATTGCAACTCGGGCAGCAACCAGGCGAACTTCTACGGCATCATGGCTTATAACCGCTTCTGGTTCACCGACGTCTATGCCCTCACCATCGGCGGCGGCACCATGAGGAACACGGGCCGCTATCTGGTGCTGGTGCCGCCGATCAATGGCGCGACCGCCACCACCGGTACCCCCTATTTCACGGAGAATCCCGGGCAGAAGATCCAGCAGTCGGACGTGCAGGTGAACTTCCAGTTTATGCCCAACGACTGGATCACCTGGTGGACGGAAGTGACCTACCGGTATTCCAACGTGCCTTACTGGTCCGGCGCCGGCGGGGTCACCCCGCCCAACGGCAATACCGGCACCTTCAGCAACAACGGCAATCCGACCGCCGCAGTCTGCAACGACGGTACCAGCGCCAGTTCCGTCAGTGACAGCTGTGCCGCAGAAGGCGGCATCTGGTACCCGGATCTGCGCAAATCGGAAGCGGTGTGGGGGTTCGGTGTCATGGTCAGGTTCTAGGAAAGGTGGCGGCCGGTATAGCTATGCCGCATGATTGCGCCGTGGAGCCCATGAAACGCAACTGGATCGGCGGTGCCTGGGGCTATGCCGCCGCTTTGGCGGGTGTGGCCCTGTGCTCACTGGCGGACTGGGCGTTGTTGCGCGGTCTCGATTCCTCAAACTTGGTGATGACTTATCTCTTGGTGGTGGTGCTGGCGGCCTTCTATTTCGGGCGCGGCCCGGCCACGGTGAGCGCTGTGCTGGGCGTGCTGGCCTTCGATTTCTTTTTCGTGCCTCCCTATCTCACCTTCGCGGTGGCGGATTCCCAATACCTGTTCACCTTCGCGGTGATGCTGCTGGTGGGGGTCCTCATCAGCGGCCTCGCGGCGACAGTACGGCGCCAAGCCGGGCTCGCGGCGGAAGCCCGCCTGCACGTAGAGACCGAGCGGCTTCGTAACTCGTTGCTGAGTGCCATCTCCCACGAACTGCGTACGCCGCTGGCGGCGATTATCGGGGCTTCCAGCAGCCTGGCGGAGGATGCGCGGCTCGATGCGAAGGCGCGGCAGGCGCTGGGCCGCGACATCCTGGATGCCTCCCGGCGCATGCACGGGCTCATGAACAAGGTCCTGGAGATGGCGCGACTACAATCCGGGAAGATCGAGCTCAAGGCGGAGTGGTATCCGCTGGAGGAGTTGATAGGAAGCGTGCTGTTGCGCCTCAAGGAGGTCGTGGGTAAGCACCCGGTATCCGTGGAGCTGCCGGCGGAGTCACCCTGGGTACTCGCGGATGGCAGCCTCATCGAGCAGGTGCTGGCGAACCTCATCGAGAACGCAGTGAAGTACACGCCGTCCGGTACCCGGATAACCATCAGCGCGCGGCGCGATGCGGATTCACTGGCTGTGGAAGTGGCGGATCGGGGGCCGGGCCTGCCTGCGGGCGCCGAGGAGCGTGTGTTCGAGAAGTTCTACCAGGGACAGCGGGAAGGCACGGAGGGCGGCGTGGGTCTTGGGCTCGCCATCTGCCGGACCATCGTGGAGGCCCACGGCGGGCGCATCCGGGCTACCAACGGTGCCGGTGGCGGCGCGAGCTTCATGTTCAGCCTGCCGGTGAGAGGTGCACCGCCTCCAGTCGAGGGTGAGTGGGATGAGTGAGACGCACCCTGTAGTGCTGTTGGTGGAGGACGATGCGCCGATCCGGCACTTCGTACGCACCGCCCTGGAATCCGAGGGCATGGCGGTGCATGAGGCTGCGGGCGGGCGGGAAGCCTTGGTGGCTGCGAGGTCGCGCAAGCCGGAACTGCTGGTGCTGGACCTCGGGCTGCCGGACATGGACGGGGTAGAGGTGGTGAAGGAGCTACGACGCTGGAGCGGCATGCCGATCCTGGTGCTCTCGGCGCGCCACCAGGAAGATGCCAAGATCGCCACCCTGGATGCAGGTGCGGACGACTATCTGACCAAGCCATTCAATGTGGGGGAGTTGCTGGCGCGGGTGCGCGCCGCGTTGCGCCGGGCTCGTGGTGCGACCACACAGCCTTCAGACTACCGATCCGATGGGCTAGAGGTGGATCTGGAGAAGCGGCGGGTGGTGGTCGCGGGCTTCGAGGTGCACCTGACGCCCATCGAGTTCCGCTTGCTGACGAGTCTGGTGCAGCATACGGGACGGGTCGTGACCCACCGGCAACTGTTGAAAGAAGTGTGGGGCCCGGATCATGTCGAGGACAACCACTACGTGCGCATCTACATGGCGCAACTGCGGCATAAGCTGGAGGAGGATCCGGCCCAACCCCGGTATCTACTGACCGAGGCGGGGGTGGGTTACCGGCTAGCGGAGGCCAAGACCGATTGAGGTTCAGCGGCCGGGAGCGAGGTAGGCCGGGATCTGCTGCAGATGACGGACCACGGCGGGCTGGGTGGTCAGCGCCTCGTCTTCCTCGGCGCGATCGAATTCCACGTGCTCCAGGAGATCGGTGGAACGGACCCAACCACGGTTCTCCACCAGCACCCGCAGGTGGCCGTGATCGATGCGCGCGTCCACCACCTTGACGTCGGCCTTGGCGGCGACTTTCAGCACCAGATCCTTAACATCGCCTTCGATACCTGCGAAACACATGGGAGACACTCCTGTGTCAAAGGGACAATCTGTCAAAATTACGCACGCCTACTGGAACCAATGATTACGCGTCCTTGAGAACGTAGTCGGCGACCTCGTTCACGATTCCATCCGGCAATAGCGATTCGATGTCTTCACCATCCACTTCCAAGCGCAAATCCTCGAGGATCGGCCGGCCTGTGAACTCGCTGGCCCCGCGGCGGCCGTACACATCGAGCGTCAGCCAGCCCTGGGCGGCGCGAGTGCAGAGTTCGGCTGATACCCGTCGCGGACCGCCGCTCTGCATCTCGGGATGGAAGAGCAACAGCACTTCCACCTGGGCGACCGGCATGCGTCGTCGTGCCGGTAAGCCATTGGACATTGTTTGACCCTGCATCGTCACTCCGTAAAAGCCCGCAAAATCGCCCCGGTAAACACCTTAGGCAGGGAGTAAAGCATACTGAACAAGGGGCGCCTAGCCCCGGGTATCCGGGTCTCGGATTCAGCGGTGCTGTTTACGGATGACGAGTTTGAGCCCCGACCAGATCTCGTCCACGGCGCAGACCTTCACATCCACCAGGCGCAGCGGGAGCGCGAGGGTGCGGATCAGGTCTTCGCTCATGTCGGTCTCGACCTTGGATGCTTTCTTGGGCCAGGAGATCCAGATGGCGCCGTCGCGCTTGATGCGGGGGATGAGGCCGGGAAGCTTGGAGGCGAGTTCACGCCGGTTCTTGGTGAAGAGATGGATGATGTCCAATTCATGGCCGGCGCGTGCGGCGAGCTTCGCGCCCTTGGGCAAGGGTGAGATGAGCTTCCTATAACCTCTGGGTGCACCCGGCGCCCAGACGCGGCTCTCCGGCTTGATGCCAAGCTTCTTGCCTAACGGTGTGCCTGAGTATCCGGCCATGACCCATCTTAACGGCTGAGCAGGCGGGATTCACCCTGCTTGATGACCCAAAAATCCTTAGGACCGAAGCCATCCTGCTGGAGCGCGGAGCGCAGCGCAGTCAGCGGTTCATCGAGACTGTCATCGGCGAGTTCGAAGGTACCCCAGTGGATGGCGAGGGAATTACGCACCCGTAGCTCCCGGTGCAGTCGCACCGCTTCCGGCGGATTCACATGCTGGGTGCGCATGAACCAGCGGGGCTCATAGGCCCCGATGGGCAGGGCGGCGATGTCCGGCGACCCCAGGCGGCTCGCGATCTCCTGAAGCTGAGGGCTGTAACCGGTATCGCCGGAGAAATAGAAGTTTTGCCCAAAGCCCTTCACCACCCAGCCGCTCCATAGAGTCTGGTTACGGTCGAAGAGACCCCGTGCGCTCCAGTGTTGGGCTGGGACGCAGTGGATCTCGAGATCCTGGTGACCATGTTTCTGCCACCAGCCGAGTTCGTGGGCGTGCAGGGCGCCGCGCTTCTGGAACCAGGCCTTCAGCCCCAGCGGGACGTAGCAGACCATGGCGGGATTTGCGCGCAGCAGGGCGCGGACGGTCGGCGCATCCAGGTGATCGTAATGATTGTGGGAGATGAGCAGCACGTCGATGCGCGGGAGCTGCGGTATCTGCGCAGGCGCGGCCACCAGCCGCTTGGGACCCGCGAAGGAGAAGGGCGAGGCGCGCGGGCTCAGCTGGGGATCGGTGATGATGTGGAGATCGCCCAAGCGCAGTAGCACCGTCGCGTGGCCCAGCCACCAGACCCGTGGTTCAGCGTCTTGCGGGAAATCCGGCGTCACTCGCCATTCACGCTCGAAGGCTGCGTAGCCACCCTGGGGCGGCTTGGGCACACCGGCGCGGAACTTCTCCCAACGCCAGCGCAAGAGGTTGCCGCCGATGGGGGCGTGGGAATCCAGGTTGTGGAAGTGCTGGGTCAAGAGACGATCAATCCTCGTCGATGATGGTCTGTACCACGACTCCGCAGAAACTGGCCTTGCGGTCCACCTTCATGATCGGGTAACGGGGATTGAGAGGCTTGAGATAGCGCACGCCGCCCTCGACCACGAGTTGCTTGAAGGTGGCCTGCTTGGAGTCTTCTAGGCGCACGATCACGGGACTGCCGTGGATGGGCTCCCGGTCCGGGTCCACGATGATGATGGAGCCCTGGGGATAGGTGGGCCGGCCGTTGGGGTTCTCCATGCTGTCGCCTACCACGCGCAGCGCGTAAGCGCGGGAACCGACCTTGCGGGTGGTGTACACGGATTTCTCTCCCTCGCCGGGCCGATACACGTCGACCACGTCATTCCATTGACCGGCTCGCACCCAGGAGACGAGGGGGAGGCTATGTACCCCGGGGCCCGGGCTCGTATTGTCCGAAGTCTTCCTGCCCTTGAGACGCGCGGAACCTGCGCCGGTAGCGATCCATTCGGCGGAGTAGCCGCTGAAGTTCTGCAGGGCGAAGAGGTTGGCGGGGCGCAGGTTCTTGGTGTCGCCGTTCTCCCACTGGGAGACGGCGGCCTTGGACACGCCCATGTGGCGCCCGAAGCCCTCCTGGGAGAGCTCGAGTTCCTCGCGGATGTGACGGATGCGATCGCCGGGGGTCTTCATACGTTGCAGACACTCTACCAACAGATAGCATGCTTGACAACGTGTGTTCAGTATGCTTTACTCTCCGGACAAGCTACACAAGGAAACCGCGCCGCCGTGACCCCGGCGGAGACGGCGCTGTGTTGCCTGCGGAAAGTCACAGACATCGGAGGGGTTAAGACATGAGCGCATATGTGGAAGTGGTGAGCAAGCGGGAACTGGCGGTGAAGATCCACTACTGGGCCCAGGACATCCTCAAGGCCAACCAGACCTGCGGCCTCGGCAAGACGCCGGAGGGCAAGTACCAGGTGGTGTGGCCGGGACTGATCAACCAGTGGATCTTCTGTCCCGAGGAGCACGGGCAGTACCTGGGGACGCTTGACCGCAAGAGCGGCACGGCGGACGTGGAGCACATGCTGGAGGGTGAGGAATGAGGCGCGCGAGACGGCGTTACGAGCGGGAACGGCATCTCTTCGATCGCTGGGCACATTGGTGCGAGCGCCAATGGGACGAGTCCTTGGGGCTACCGCGGGTGACCTGGCTGGCGAAGCTGGTGCAATACGGCGAGCGCATGGGCGTGATGCGCGCCGCCAGCGAACATATCCCTGCGGATCACACGGACGCGGAGTCGGTGGAACAGTATATGGGCTGGCTCAAGGGCGCTTGCCCGCCCATGTACGCGGCGCTCATGGCCCGGCACCGGGGCATCTGCCGGGAACGCAAGGACTTGCATGGCATGCGACGGCACGCGGAGCGCTACTACGCGGCTTGCCTGCTGGAGGACAACTCACCGGCGGCGGTGCAACGTTTCCGCCGCCTGTGCGAGCAGGGCTACCGCCTGTACCGGGACGGCGCGGGCCGGCCCGGGGCGGATCGAAGGACTACTTGAAGATGCGCCGCATCTCGGGGCGGATGCGGTTCAACTCCTGGCTGTGGCCTTCCGCCAGCACTTCGAGGACGTTTTCGCCCTCTTCGGTGAGGCGCAGGTGGGCGACGCGACGGTCACGTTGCGAGCGCGCGCGCTGCACCAGGCCATGGGTCTCGAGACGATTGATGAGTCCGACGGCGCTGTTGTGGCGCACGCCCAAGTAACCGGCGAGTCCATTCATGCTCAAGCCTTCCGGCTCGTCGCTGACGCGAATCGCCAGCAAGGTCTGATATTGCATGGAGGTGACGTCGTGCTTCTTCAGGATCTCTTTGCTGGCGGACATGAAGTCACGCAGGGCCGCGCGCCAATCTGCGACCAGCCTGAATACATCAGGGACCTCGGTGGGAATGCCCTGGGGAGGGGTGGTCGAAGCAGTAGTGTGGTTTTTTGCCATATCCATCATCGGTGTTACCTTCCTTATCACGGTCTAGGATAGACCCGTGCGCAACAGCAAAAATGTACGTTACATTACGTTACAGGCCCCTAGAGTAATAGCGCGACATGCTATACGTCGTTGACGCAGGTACCGTTTTGGAATCATCAGTGGACAGATTTGATGGGGCGGGGGCGTCGTGACATATCGTCGCTCCGATGTTCCAGGAGCAGGCCTCCGCAAAGGCGATTTACGATGCGCGATTGGAAGATTTGAGCCGGGTCTTCTGGCCGGTGCGGCGAAATGACGGCAGCAGCATCGGCCGCTGGCTCTTCTAACTAATCTATAGGCGAAGCGGACCCCGGGGAAGAACCCGGAGATTCGCTTCGCCGTCTGTGCAGGTTCAGAAATCGACGGTGGCGCTGAGTTCGAAGAAGCGCGCAGGCAGCAGGTAGGACTGGCTGTCGCCGAGTTCACTGTTGGAGACCGGAGGCCGGGTGTCGTTCAGGTTGCGTCCCTGCAGGTTCAGGCTCCAACGCTCGAAGCGGTAACCCACACCGACGTCATAGGTGGTGTAGGCGGGTGCGATCGCACTGTTCTCCGGATCGTAGAAGCGGCTGCCGACATAGCGCACCAGGGCGTTGGCGGTGAAACCGTGATCCGGCATGTAGAAAAGGCCGGTGGAGAATAGGTCCAGGGGCGACAGTTCCAGGCGATTGCCAGCGTCCTGAGTGAGACCGGCGGCGGTGCCGTCGGTGTCATGCAGGAAGTTGCGGTAGGTGGCGCGATGATAGCTGTAGGCGGTCTGCCAGCGCAGGTCGCCGGTGACGCGCCAATCGGCTTCCAGCTCGATGCCTTCGAAGCGCTGCTGACCGCCGTTGGCGATGCCGGGGAGGCCGTTGATGTCGGCATTCACCACGGTGTTGTTCATGTTGGTGAGGAAGGTCGAGGCTTCCCAGTCGAGACCGCCGTCCAGGGTCACGCCTTTCAGGCCGGCTTCATATTGCTGGGCGGTCTCGGGCTCCAATAGTGACGGGGTATATTCGGGCCCGAAATCCACCGCCGCCGGCTTGAAGGTGTTGCGGTAGTTGCCGTAGACGATGAGGTCGTCGTTACCCTGCTGCCAGACCTGATAACTCAGGGCCGTCATGCCGGATGGACGGGTGTCGCTGCGGTGGTCGCCGCCGGACACGGCCGGGATCACCGGGTGATAGGAGAAGTCGGACGAGGTGTTGTTCTCCACGTCGTGGTTGAGCTGCAGACCCAGCTGGAAGTCCCAACGCGGCGCGAAGCTCCAGTCCAAGTTGCCATAGATGCCGGCGAAGCTGCGCACGTCGTCGAACGTAGTGGTCTCATCTATGGGTAGCGACGCCGTCGAAGGCGGATTCGCGCCGTCCAGATGGATGAAGTACTCGTCGTTGTTGCTCTGCTCCTGGCCATTGCCGTAGAGGTAGCTCACGCCGGCGACGACGTCCAGATCCGGACTCACGTCGAACAGCATGTGGCTGTCGAAGTACAGATCCAGATGCTCCTGGTCCTGGTCGAAGCCGTCCGCATTGGGCGCGCCCGTATCGGTGAGCTGGTCGGAGCGCAGGAAGCCGCGGATGTTGTGCTCATGGGTGAAGGCGTCGGAGAGCGTGGTGCTCCAGGTGCCCCACTTGAGCTGGGCGTCGTCGGCGACGGTCAAGGACACGCGGTCTTCGTCCATGCGCGCGTTGCTGGGGTTGGCGTTGCTGTCCACCGGTACCAGCGTGGTGAGGGCGGTCTCGCCCGGTACCAGCGGCGTGGGACTGCCGGGCTGGGCACGGATCTGCATGGCGTCGAAGTCGAAGCGGAATTCATTGCTGTCGGTGTCCACGGCGGTGCGGGACAGCACGTGGTAGCGATCCCAGCCGGCGCGGTCATCGGATAGGCCCTGGTCGCGGTAGTCGGCGATGAGGCTTTCCTTCACCGGGCCATCGCTGCTGAGGGGCGTGGTGATGCTGACACTCTTGGTGCCATAGGAGCCGAAGGAGACCCCGGCGGTGCTGCCGGGGGTACCGGCCTTGATATGGATGACGTTGATGACACCGACGAAGGAGGTGGCGCCGTATTTCACCGGCGTCGAGCCGCGGATCACCTCGATGCGGTCCACGCCGGTCATGTCCATGGTGGTGAGATCGGGGTTGAAAGCGCCGCCCACCGGCACACCGTCCACCAGAAGGAGGAACGCGTCGAACTCGGCCAGGCCCTGGAACTGCGGGACCGAAGCCGCGGGGCCGTTGTCACCGGAGGGGCCGATGTCCACGCCCGCCACCATCATGAGCGCGCTGCGCAGGTCGGTGGCGTGCAGGGCAGTGAGCTGGTCATGGGTGATGACGTCCACGCTCTGGGGCACGGTGCCGAGATGCTCGGGCATGGGAGTGGCGGTGACTTCGACGGTACCGAGGGTCTGTGCGCCCGGGGCGGGGGCATCGTCGCCCAAGGCGAGCGGGCTCATGGCGATGCCGGTGCACAGGCAGGCTAGGGTCAGGCGCGGGAAGCGGGTGGCCATGGAGAGTCCTTCTTGTGGGTTCGTTCAAGGCAAGGGATCCGTGACAATGCCGTTTGGACGCAGCATCTTCGCTGAAGTTCCTCATCGGCAAGCCCCTTACCTGCGTGGATTATAGTGGACGGCTACACGGGTCCATAGGCTTGACCCTTCCCCGCGTGGTATGCCGGGAGGCGGCTGTCCTGGGCGGAAAACCGTGGAATGGCAGGGGGTCCTGGAACGGATGAGACGCGCACTGGGCAGGCTTTGAGCAGGGCTGGCGCGAGGACGGAGCCTCGTCTATAAATAAGTCCTCATTCGAGATGGGGGTTCACCATGAAAAGCAAAGTCTCGCTGAAGGTCGCCGTGGCTTCCGCGGCAGCTGTCGTGCTGCTGGCGCCGCTCACGGCGCGGGCGGACGTGAAGATAGAGACGCTGACGCACGTCAACGAGATCACAGGCGTCACCAACCACGATTCCGACACCACCGACTACATCCAGGGCGACAAGATGCGTGAGGAGAACCTGCGCAAATTCACGGGTTCCGTGCTGGGCGCCTGGCAGAAATTCAAAGGTGAAGACAAGGGCTCCATGGACATCGACATCTTCGACGTGTCCGCCAACAAGCACTGGAACGTGGACCCGCAGAAGAAGGTCTATAACGTCGATGCCATCTACGATCCGAACCAGCCGAGCAAGGCACCACCCGAAGGCGGTACCACCCGGCAGCAGCAACAGCAGCAGGAACAGGACAAAGACGTCAAAGTGACGAAGAACGAGTTCACCGTGAAGGACACGGGCAAGACCCGGACCGTCAACGGTTTCGACACGCATGAGTACCTGATCACCTGGGACTACGAGACGCTGAACACCAAGACCGGTGAGACCGGCAAGAACCTGATGACCACGGATACCTGGACCTCGACCGATGCGAAACTCGCGAAGGCGCGTGACGCGCAGATCGCCTATGACAAGTCCTATCTTGCGCTGATGCATATGCCGGCGACGACGGGGGGCTACGATGTCTCCTCCGTGTACGGCCTGGATAACGGCCATGTAGTGGTGAACGGCCAGGACATGAAGTCGGACGTGGAGAAGCTGCATGCCGTGAAGGGCCTGCCGGTCTCGACCGACATCACCTGGGAGGCCGGCGGCGCCGACAAGGACGGCAAGCAGACCAACGACAGCGATGCCGGCAAGGACTCAGGCAAGAGCCTCGACAGCGCCCTCGGGAGCCTGTTCGGCGCGAAGAAGAGCGATGACAGCAACAGTCAGCCGGCGAAGCAGGGCACGCCGGGCATGACCACCATCTTCTCCTCTCACTACGAAGTTAAGGGAGTCGATACCTCGGCGGTGGATGCCGCCCAGTTCCAGGTACCGGCCGACTACAAGCTGGATGACTGACGCTCAAGCGACACGCAGCTCCCATCCAGGAGACGCAGTAAAAAACCCGCCCGGCGCAAGCCGGGCGGGTTTTGTTTTCCTGAGTCACGGGGTCCGGGCAGTCCAGCTCGCGCCATCGGGTGAAGTAAGGATAGTACCGAAGCCGCCCACCGCCACGAACTGGGAACGCGCCGCCGACCAGCTTAGGGCATTGAGTGACTGCGTGGAACCGGAATTGCGCACCGTCCATGTGATGCCGTCCGGCGAGGTGTAGACGGTGCCACCGAATCCCACCGCGACGAACTGCGTACCGGACCAGGCTATACCGAACACGGCGTTGGTGGTGCTGAGGGGGCGTTGAGTCCAGGTGACGCCGTCCGGCGACGATAGTATCTCGCCGCCGGTATCGTCGGTGCCTTCTCCGACCGCGATCAAGGAGCCTGAACAGCCCACGCTGTCCAGGAAGTTGCTGGTGCCCGAGGTCCGCAAGGTCCAGGTGATGCCATCCGGCGAGGTCTCTATCACGCCGCTGTTGCCGACTGCCACGAACTGCGCCGTGCACCAAGCGACTGCCGCGAGGGTCTTGGTGGTATGCGACGTGCGGCGGGTCCAGCTCACGCCATCGGGGGAAGTGACGATCACACCGGCCGCGCCGACTGCCGTGAACAGGGAACCTGATGAGGCCACGCCGAACAGGTCCTGGGTGGTGCCGGAGGTCTGCGGCAGATAGGAGGCGCTGCCAGTCTGGTTGGAGTATATGGAGCCGGCCTCGCCGACGGTCACCAAGGTATTGGTCCCTGACCAGGCTATGGCGGAAAGGAACTTCGAGGCGCCGAGATCGACGGTCCTCCAGGTCGTGCCATCGGTGGATCCGGAGACCGTGGTGTTCACGCCCACGGCGACCGACTGGTTGCCGGTGGAGGTCACGCCGAAGAAATGGTTGAAGACGCTGATGGAGCCCGTCGAGCTGACGCCATCCACGACTATCGGCCCGGTGAAGTCCCCCATGTCAGGCAAGGTGATCACTATCTCGGTGCTGGTGACGCTCACGATCGTGACCGCGATGCCGTTCACGGTGATGGTAAGCCCGGAGGTTGGGAAGCCGCTGCCATCGATGGTGACGTTGTTGCCGGGAGCAGTGCTAGCCGGTGAAAACCCGGAGATGGTCACGGTCGCAGTGCCGCCGCCGCCACTCGAGTCTTGGTCACAGGAGTCGGTTGCCGGTGGCATGTTCCAGAAGTTCTGGGCGAACTGCAGCAACTCCGTGCAGCTGCTCTCGTTGGGGCCCTCGTCCAAGGTGCCGGAGGCCGCACCCGTGGGATTGGTGGAGAGACACTCGGAATCGCCGTTGCAGTTCCAGTGGTAGAACCAGTCGGGCGGGGCGCTTGCGCCTCCCGCTCCGCAGCCTGAAAGCAGGGTGATCGCCCCGAGCAGCAACGAGGCCGCCATGATGCGCATGCCGATGGATCCGTTCGTCATATCCCCGCCCTCCTATTGGCGCGGCCACGCCGCGCAAAACAACCGAATGCAAGCAACCCCAAGATGGGATCCATGCTATCGGATATGTCCAATGGGACGTTTGGGTTTCTTGCGCGGAGTTGGGGAATCGGGACGTGAGCGCGGCCCGAGGCAGCTACGCGCCGTGGGTACGGCGATATTCGCTCGGCAATTGGCCGAACACCTTGCGGAAGGCGGCGATGAACTGCGAGTAGGTCTCGAAGCCACTGGATTGGGCGACATGCGAGAGCGGCAGGGATGGACTGGCCATCATCAGCCGTTTGGCCTCTCGCGCACGAAGCTCGATGACGAACTGCCACAGGCTTTGGCCCGTGGCAGCACGGAAAGTCCGGCTGAGCTGATGAGGGCTCATGTCAACCACGGCGGCGATGGCGGCGAGGTTGAGATCGCGGGCCAGGTTTTGCCGGATATAGTCCTCGGCGCGCGTGCGATTGCGGCGTGTCAACGGGGCAGCGAAGGGTTTGCTGCGCCGACCATGACCGTAAGCATCTACAAGATGTGCGGCGATGGCCGTAAGCAGAGACTGCTCGAAGATCGCTCCGGCCACGCGGTCGGCGAGAAGATAGGATTGCATGGCGAGCGTGAGATGAGCCAGCAGATCATCCCGGTGCGGCATGACATTCGAGATGAGTTCGGCCGGGTGGGCGGAGTCTTCGCCCAGTGCGCGACGCAGCACATCCGGATGCAAGGTGACGAAGATGCCTTCCAGCGGCGCTTCCCAGGTGGTGGAGAGCGTATCGCCGGCGGAGACGAAGCGGAACCGCTCCGGTTCGATCAAGCCTTTGAGCGGACGGCCGTTGAGACGGCTGTGGAAGGGGACGGCTGCATCACCCAGGGGCAACATGAAGATGTGCTCGTCGAAGGCGTGGGTGGGGGTGTGGCCCGCGGAGAAGACCTGCTGGCGCTCGAAGATGTAACTGCCGTGCCTGCCGTCGGAGAAGACAGGGACGTCCGGCAAATACAGCTTGCGGCTATCGTCGTAGCGCGCATAGATGCGGGAGACCGCTGCGGCAGACATGCATCACCCCCTGACGGCATCGAGTTGAGCCCGGCGCAACCAACGATACATGACCCTAGGTTAACCCGGATCGGATCAATGCCGACAGCCGGCACCCTGGGCGGGCGCCAGGCCCGTGGCGGCCAGGGTATCTGTCAGTGAAGGACGTCCAGGATCGCGGCAGTAAGCCCGCTCAGGGTCTGGGCGATAGCGACACCGCCCGATGGGGGAGTGGGCGGTCCATGGATATGGCATGACCCGCCGGGCGGCGCGGCAGATAAAGATTGGCGCGGTAGGCCCGCGAGACGAAGGCTGAATTCACATAGATGGGCGCGGGCGAATAAGAATCGTCCGCAGCGGGAGCGACGGGTGGTGCCTGCAGTGCGGCGAGTTGCATCGCGGCGGCTCGCGCCTCAGCTTGCGCCGCTGCCTGGGCATTGGCGAGCTGTTGCAGCGCGACTGCTTGAGCGAGCAGGGCGGCTTGCTGCTTGTCGACCTCCACTTGGTCGACAGGAGGGAATGCAGGGATATCCGCAGTCGCGAGGTCAGCAACAGGCTGCTGGGGTGGCTGGTCGCTGTAGTGGATGACACCTTGGGCGTCGGTCCATTTATACAATTGCGGGTTGTCAGCGAGGGCCACCGGCGAGAGTAATGCCGCAACAAGTGCCAAAGAGCAGACCAAGATGTTTTTCATAGGCCCTCCTGAGATGGGTGGGCTCAGTGCAAGTATACGGCCGGGCCGGAACAGCATTGACGGGACATGGGCCGATACAAAGTGAAATATGGGGATGCGAGCCGTTTAACAGGCGCGCCGCGCCGGACACCGGACTGGGGATAGAAGGGTTACGCCCGATACCAAAAGCCAGGACGCCGCTCTAGCATCGTGCTCCCACAAGAAATAATCTGCGAAAGATGGATGCCTGATGGACGGCCGCACGCAACACGGTGAACCTGGCAATCTGCCCCCGGTTCCAGGCATGCCGATGCCGGGTCTAAGCGATTTTTGCGAGACACATGCACAACCACGGACTACACGCGGCCTGCCCGATCCCGAGAGCATCATTGCCTGGAGCGAACTCGCGGCACGCAGCAAGGCTCCGCCGTATCTGCATCCGGGGTGGTTGCGATGTTGGTGGCCGGCGTTCGGCGTAGGCGAGCTTGAGACCAGGACGCTGTGGCGGCAGGGGCAGTTGACGGCGGTGCTGTCACTGGGACGCCGGCAGGGGCAACTGGAATCCACGGCGAACTATCACACGCCGGTATTCGGCATCGTGGCAGCGAACCAGTCCGCGGGCAGCAGCATGGCGCGGGAGATCTTCCGCGACGCACCGGCGCGGGTCTCGTTGACCACGTTGGATCCGGAGGGAGCGACCCTGAAGATATGCAAGGATGCGGCGGAGGAGGCCGGATTCCGCGTGATCACGCGCCCGCACCTGCTCTCACCCTTCGCGGAACTGGGCTACGGCTGGAACGAGTACAAACGCACGCTGCATGCGCATCTTCTGCGCAACCTGCGGCGCGGACGCAAGCAACTGGAGGAACAGGGTCCGCTGGTCATGGAGGTCGTAAGTGGTGGCGCGCTTCTGGATTCGCGCCTGGACGAGGCGATGCAGGTAGAGGCGTCCGGCTGGAAGGGCAAGACCGGCACCGCGATCCAATCGCGGCCGCACACGCGGCAGTTCTACCGGGAGATGGCGCATTGGGCCGCGGAGCGCGGCATCTTGAGACTCTACCTGCTGCGGCTCTCGGGGCGGGTGCTGACCATGTGTCTGACACTGCAGCAGCACGGTGTGTGCTACATGCTGAAGGGCGGCTACGACGAGGGCTTCAGGCGCTATTCGCCTGGCAACATCCTGACAGAGGCGCTGCTGGAGGATTGCGCGAACCGCGGCATAACGCGGGTGGAGATGAACGGCGATGCGGAGACGTATAAGCTCAATTGGGCGAGTGCTACGCGCCAGTACATGCGCTTCGAGGCCTTCGCACCGACGGCGTCGGGCCGGCTGGCCCTGGCCGCGTTCCGCTATAGCCGGCCGATCACCAGCCGGGTGCGGCAAGCGTTGCGGATGCAGCAGCCGGGACACAGGCAATAGCAAGACACCCATGTCCGCAGGGACCAAAGTGTCGACGAGTCTAGGCATGGTCGCTGCTGTCGTCCTGGGCACCACGGTGCTGGCGCAGGACCGGGCGGGCACCGTCACCCTGGCATGCGCGCAATCAGCGCTGCGCTACAAGCTCAACTTGAGCGTGGATCTCGATGCGAAGACCGCGGCGGCCTGGTTCAAGCCGGCGACTCAGGGAGAGGCCCATAAGGTGCCGGCCACCATCACCGACAGCCTGGTCGCATGGACCCTGGAGACACCCTCCGGCGACAGCAGCTTCACCCTGGACCGGCGTAGCGGCGCATTGACGGTACTGCATCCGGACCATGAGACCGAAAGATGGAGCTGCGAGAAGGCGATCGAAGCTTTGTGAGCCAAGCGGCGACGCTGAGCGGGAGGGGCTAGGCAGCCGGCGTAATCTTCTGAAAAAATGGCGCCACGGTGGATCTTCGCGCGCCGATGCCGGCAGCCGTCCGTGAAAAGCGGGTCAGATGGTGAGGCGGCGGGCACCCAGCCGTTCCCGGCTGTTCATGCGCATGGCGCCGGCGTTTATCTCGCTGACAAGTCTGGTGAAGACATCGCTCAGCACGCTCTTGAAGGCCCGGAAACCGGCATGGGACGGTGTCCGATCAGGGTGCTGCTCGTCGAGGTATAGATCCCAGCGGGCCCCCACATGGAGGGCTGATACACGCGGCAAGCCGCCGTAGTGCCCGACGATATAACCATCGCGGAAGGGACCGTTGCGGGAGACGCTCAAGCCCGCGTGGGTGAAGGCATGCTGTGCCGCGCCGGTGAGCCAACCCGGGTTGGCGCGTCCGCCATCGTCGCCCAGATAGATCTGCCGCGAGAGGAGCTGCTGTTCCTGGAAAATGTGGGATGGGAAGCTGTGGACATCCACCAAGGCGACGTTGCCGAAACGGGTGATGCGGCTTTGGAGCAACTCGCTCAAGCGGGCATGGTAGGGGGCGTACACCAAATCACGGCGCATCTGGATATCATGCGGAGTGGGCGGCTCCGTGTAGACGTCGTCGCCATTCGGGGTCTTGAGGGGGACGAAGGAGGTATCGATGGTGCGCGGGTTCGAGCCCTCGGCAGGGGCATCGATGTCGGCGACGAAGCGGCTATACGTGCCGTAGATGGTGGTGATGCCCATCCCCGGAAGGAAGTCGCATAGGTGGTGGAGATACCAGTCGGTCAGCGGAAGACTGCGTATGTAGCCCGACGCAAATTTCTCACGAATAGCTTCCGGCACATAGATGCCGCAATGGGGGATGCTCACTACGACCGGTATCTCCTGGTTGGAGGCTTCGCGGACGTGGAAGGAGCTGATCTTCATGAAATCCTTGGATACGGCATCGACTGCGCGGCGCGGCTGCAATGACTGAGCGCCATCCCTGCGATGCAGGAACAGAGGCATGGGATCGATAGCGGCTTACCCTAGCTTCAAGACTATGGGGCCGTGATGGCGGTCGCGCAATGAGGTGAATACCTCACCATCATCGGCCGGCCGCAAGCCTGGACCTGATGGCGGCGGAAGGCGAAGGCCGTCCCGGGGGAGGGGCTATGCAGCCAGCGTCATTTTCGGAAGAATGGCGCCAAGCTTGAGTCTTGCGTCCAGACAATCCCAAACCCGCCATCCGGCGGGTTTTCGTTTTCCAGGAGATAAACATGAAGATGGGCAAGAAAGATCCGCGCGCCTCCATGAGCAAATCGGTGAAAGCCAAGTCACCGATCAACCCGACCGGACGCAACCCGATCAAGTCGGCGAGCCCATACGAGACGACGGGCGTGGGCGAGTGTTGCGCACCGGCGCAGGCGAAGCAGAAAGCGGCTCCCGCCGCCGACCCGGTGACGGACGACAACGACGCGGATGGCGGCGAGGACTGAGTGAGGTTCGGCTGGCAGACGTATAGGCGTGTGTTGCAGGAAGGCTTCGACGCCCACAAGACCGCAGGGCCTTTCGCGCGCTGCCCCTACGGCAGCGACGAGCGCAACGGCATCTGGGTATTCGGCAAACAGAAGGCGAAGCAAGGGCTGAGCTTTGTCCAAACCTGCCGGACGTTCAAGAAGATGGAAGGATTGCGCTGAGATTTCGACAACGTCCGACGACAAGCGTCACTTGGCGTGCAGTTCCAGGTCGAGGGCGACGTTATTGTTCGATACCACGATGTAGTAATAAATTCCCGGGGCATGCTCAAAGAAATCGGCGTCATCGGTATCACTCTCGTAGCCCAGGCCAGCCATTGCGCCACCGCAGTGTTCAAAGCCACGGAAGGAGGATTGGGTCAGAGACACATCAAAGAGATTGTCACCACTCAGGGAGGGAGTGATGGTGCCGGAGATGTTGCAGCCAGACAGTTCGGTCCCGCTGAAGGTCCCATCGGGAGCGACCGTGACAGTGATCGGCGCCCGGCCGAACGTAAGATCAGTGCCCGCTGTATCAGGTCCCCTGACCGAGCCGGTCCACCTGCCGGGTACGATAGAGGGATCGCCTGAAAATGGCCTGTCCCCGGTCAGTGCGAACCGCAGGACAGCAGCATTGACGGTGAGTGTGCCAGTAATCTGACTCGCCGATACCGATGCTTTCAGGTCAATCGGAAGGGAATGCGAACCATTGTCGAAAATGAACCCAAAGGCGGGAAAGAGCTGTCCACCCTGGGCTACGTCGCCGGGCCCCGCGAAATTGGGGATCACGAAGGTCAAGCCATTGCTATCGTAGAAGAATGCCGTGCTGCCATGGCGTGCAACGGCGACGAGGGGTACGCGGCTTGAACCGTCGGGCGTATAGGTGCCGCGCCATATCCCTTCAAAGTCAGAGTTGTCGCTGCTGCTGCCTCCGCCACAACTCGACAGCAATACCAACGACAGCGCTGCCAGCGCAGCACGAATCCTGACATCCATGTTTAACCCCTTACGAGGCGGTATTAGCCGCCTGAACAATCCGATCCGGAAATATATCAGCTTCTATTGGACTTTGAGCTCGGCGACGAAGGCGCCGGTGCTGTTAGAGACGCCGACGTAATAGTAGGTGCCAGTGGTGCCGTTGAAGAAACCGCTCAAGTCCTGCCTGCTCTCGAAGGCGAGGCCGGTGAGTTTGCCGGCGCAAGTCGGGCCGCCGGTGCTGTCCAGGGAGACGTCGAAGACATCGTCGTTCGCGATGGTGGAGGTCTGCCCGCTGAGATGGCAGCCATTGGCGTCATCGCCGACGAAGCTGCCGCCGGACTGGACGGTGAGGGCCACCGCGGCGGTGCCGGAACCCACGTAGAAGCCCTGCCAATTGCCGGCGACGATGGTCGGATTAGCGGAGAAGGCGGTGAGCGGCGCGAAGGTGAAGGTGCCGGTCTCGTTGTTGCCGTCGAAGGTACCGGTGATGGCTTTGGCGGACACCATGGCGGTAAAGGTGAAGGTCTCGGTGCTTTGGCCGTTGGAAAGCGTGATGCCGACAGGCGCGAAGGCAGTCAGCGTGCCAGTGACGGTGGTCCCGCCATTGAACGTGGGCAACACGTAGAGGACGCCGGTCTGATCGTAAAAGAAAGCGACGCCGTCCTTCTCAATGACGGCGATGACGTCGGTGCTGCCGGGACCGGCGCCCACGGTGAAAGAACCGGCCCAGATGCCGGTGGCATCCACGGTGGCGCTACCACCGTTGCCGGCGGGGGCCAGGGCGTCGTTGGTGGAGCCGCCGCCGCAGGCGGCGAGCAGGCACAGGGCCAAGGCGGCGATGAAGGAGCGAAGCAGCACGGACATGGATGTCTCGTCGAACCCGATGAACTAACTCTATACCCCGGTCAGGCATTTATCCATGACGAAAACCAAGACGCGGCAGCCGGCGCGCCGCCCGGCCACCGGCGTGCGCGAGATCGCGCAGCGACACGCAGCGGAGGCTCTCGGAAAACTTGTGTCGTTGATAGAAAGCAAGAACGAGCGGGTGGCCCTGTCAGCCGCCCAGATGGTATTGGACCGGGCCCACGGCAAGGTGGCGCAAGCCATGAACCTGAAGGGGCCGGAGGGCGGCCTGACGGTGAAGATCGTTCGCTTCAAACAGGAAAACGGCGATGCAACATGAATGCAACATAGAAACCTGCCGCTGGTGCAACGGCGATGGGAAGGACCACGGGACCTTGGGGATGGCGGTAGTGCGGGATTGTCCAAGGTGCGCGGGCGGCGGCCGAATATATGTGACGAGCCGCGAGTCCGTGACTGGACGGCGACGGGTCTACAAGGGACCGGCACCAAGCGATCGGCCCGCGGCAGCCGTGATCGCCGCGCGCCAGCAACA
>DATBAJ010000029.1:0-54027 GCA_036271575.1 Gammaproteobacteria bacterium | reverse complement strand
ACGTACAAGCTATCTATCTCTGCAATCCCTTCGACGATGTGGTGATGTCCAGGGTGGTGAAGAACATCGAGACCTCCCTGCGCAAGAAGCCGAGGCAGATGCATATCGTCTACGGCAACCCGCTGCAACGGCACCTTATAGAAGGTACCGGCTTGTTCCAGGTCGTCGCACGTTTCAGATTTCCGCAATGCGATTACCTGGTTTTCCGCTCAAGTGGCGCGGGCTAGCCGGGCAGGAAGAGGCAGCCGGTCAGCGCTGAAAAGGCGGGGGGTTCCCCGGGTCCCACCCGGGCGGCCCAAACGTGTAAAATCAGCGCCTTTAGCCGGCGCTTTCCCTGTTACAGTCGCCGTGGCACCCCTCGCAGGCCCAGGTCCCGATGCAGAATCTCCGTCTGAACCACCTCCAACAACTCGAAGCCGAAAGCATCCACATCATCCGTGAGGTGGCGGCGGAGTTCGAGCGCCCGGTGATGCTGTACTCCATCGGCAAGGACAGCTCGGTGATGCTGCATCTGGCCATGAAGGCCTTCCATCCGGGCAAGCTGCCCTTCCCGCTGTTGCACGTGGACACCACCTGGAAGTTCCGCGACATGATCCGCTTCCGCGACGAGACCGCGAAGCGGCTCGGCCTCGAGCTGATAGTGCACACCAACCAGGAAGGCGTGAAGGCGGGCATGAACCCCTTCGACCACGGCAGCAAGAAGTACACCGACGTGATGAAGACTGAGTCCCTGAAACAGGCGCTCAGCAAGTACCAGTTCGACGCCGCCTTCGGCGGCGCGCGCCGCGACGAGGAGAAGTCCCGCTCCAAGGAGCGGGTCTATTCGTTCCGCGACCGGAACCACCGCTGGGATCCCAAGAACCAGCGTCCCGAGCTGTGGAACCTCTACAACGGTCGCATCAACAAGGGCGAGAGCATCCGCGTGTTCCCGCTATCCAACTGGACCGAGCTGGACGTATGGCAGTACGTGTACCTGGAGAAGATCCCGGTGGTGCCGCTGTACTTCGCCAAGTCCCGGCCGGTGGTGGATCGGGACGGCGCACTCATCATGGTGGACGACGAGCGCATGCGCCTGAATCCCGGCGAGGCGCCGCGTTACGAGAAGGTGCGCTTCCGTACCCTCGGCTGCTACCCGCTCTCCGGCGCGGTGCGCTCCGAGGCCACCACGCTGCCCGAGGTAATCCAGGAGATGCTGCTGACCCGCACCTCCGAGCGGCAGGGCCGCATGATCGACCATGACCAGGCGGGTTCCATGGAGGACAAGAAGCGCGAGGGGTACTTCTGATGGCCGCCCAGCAACAGCTCATCCGCGACGACATCGAAGCCTATCTGAAGGAGTATCAGCAGAAGCAGCTGCTGCGCTTCATCACCTGCGGCAGCGTGGACGACGGCAAGAGCACGCTGATTGGCCGTCTTCTCTATGACACGGATATGATCTTCGACGATCATCTCAAGGCCCTGGAGAAGGACAGCAAGAAACACGGCACCACCGGCCAGGAAGTGGACCTGGCGCTGCTGGTGGACGGCCTGCAGTCCGAACGCGAGCAGGGCATCACCATCGACGTGGCCTACCGCTACTTCAGCACCGACAAGCGCAAGTTCATCATCGCCGACACTCCGGGCCACGAACAGTACACCCGCAACATGGCCACCGGCGCCTCCACCGCCGATCTCGCGGTGATCCTCATCGACGCGCGCAAGGGCCTGCTCACCCAGACCCGGCGCCACAGCTTCATCGTCTCGCTGCTCGGCATCCGCCACGCCATCGTCGCCGTCAACAAGATGGACCTGATGGGCTACGACCGGAACCTGTTCGAGCGCATCTGCGAGGACTACGCGGAGCTGGCCAAGTCACTCAACATCCCAGACGTGCGTTTCGTGCCGGTCTCGGCCCTGAAGGGCGAGAACGTCGCGCACCGCGGCGCCAGCATGCCCTGGTATGCGGGCCCCACGCTGCTGGAGATGCTGGAGACGGTGGACGTCTGGGACGACGTGAACTTCAAGGACCTGCGCCTGCCGGTGCAATACGTGAACCGGCCGAACCTCAACTTCCGCGGTTTCTGCGGCACGTTGGCTGCAGGCGTGGTGCAGAAAGGCGATACCGTGATGGCGCTGCCTTCGCGCCGTTCCAGCCGCATCACTTCCATCGTCACCTATGAAGGTGAGTTGGAGCGCGCCCACGCGCCCATGGCGGTGACCGTGACCCTCGCCGACGAGATCGACATCAGCCGTGGCGACATGCTGGTGCACGGCGAGCGGGCCCCCGAGGTCAGCACCAGCCTCGACGCCTGGTTGATCTGGATGGCGGATGCGCCGATGCTGCCGGGCAAGCAATACCTGTTCAAGATGAACGAGAAGACCGTGAGTGGCGTGATCGAACGCATCCACCACGTGGTGGACGTGAACACCCTGGAGAAGGACCTGGCCGATGAGCTCAAGCTCAACCAGATCGCCCAGGTCACGGTGTCCTTCAATGAACCCATGGCCTTCGATGTCTACGCCGTGTCCCGCATCACCGGTGCTTTCATCGTCATCGACCGCCTGAGCAACAGCACCGTGGGCGCCGGCATGGTGACCCGCGCCGTGCAACCCATCCTGCGTGACCGCTCGGAGAACGTGGTCTGGCACGAGCACAAGGTGAGCCGCGTGCAGCGCGCCAACCAGAAGGGCCAACGGCCCTGCGTGATCTGGCTCACGGGCCTGTCCGGGTCGGGCAAGTCCACGGTAGCCAATGCCCTGGAGCAGGCGCTGTTCCTCGAGGGCTACCACTCCTATCTATTGGATGGCGACAACGTGCGCCACGGCCTGAACAAGGACTTGAGCTTCACCGACGAGGCGCGGGTGGAGAACATCCGCCGCATCGGCGAGGTGGCGAAGCTGTTCGTGGACGCCGGCGTGATCGTGATCACCGCCTTCATCTCGCCGTTCCGTGCCGACCGGCGCCTGGTGCGCGAGTTGCTGGAAAAAAACGAGTTCATCGAGGTATTCGTCGACACGCCCATCGAGGTGTGCGAGCAGCGCGATCCCAAGGGCCTGTATGCCAAGGCGCGGGCCGGCGAGATCAAGAACTTCACCGGCATCGACGCGCCCTACGAGGCGCCGCAGGCCGCGGACCTGACCCTGCACAACGACAAGGACAGCGTCGAGCAGTGCGTGGCGCAGGTGATGTCGCATCTGCGCCGGCAGGGAATACTGAAACACGGCTGAGCATGTGTGCTTGGCCGGCATGGGGACTGGACATGAAGTACAAAGGCATCATCCTGGCGGGTGGATCGGGTACACGCCTGCACCCGGTGACGCGCGTGATCAGCAAGCAGCTCTTGCCAATCTACGACAAGCCCATGATCTATCATCCGCTGACTACGCTCATGCTGGCCGGCATCCGCGACATCCTGCTCATCACCACGCCCCATGACCTGCCCATGTTCAAGGCGCTCCTGGGCGACGGCGCGCAATGGGGCATCTCGCTGAGTTACGTGGTGCAACCGAGCCCGGACGGCTTGGCCCAGGCCTTCATCCTCGGCGAGCAGTTCATAGGCCGCGACAACGTGTGCCTGGTATTGGGCGACAACATCTTCTACGGCCAGGGTTTCTCCGCGCAGCTGCAGCATGCCGCGCAGCGCGACAAGGGCGCCACGGTGTTCGCCTATTACGTCAAGGACCCGGAGCGTTACGGGGTGGTGCACTTCGACAAGCAGGGCAAGGCGCTCGGCATCGAGGAGAAGCCCAAGACGCCGAAATCCAGCTACGCGGTCACAGGACTCTACTTCTACGACAACGGCATCGTTGACGTGGCCAAGGCGCAGAAGCCCTCGCCCCGCGGTGAGTTGGAGATCACCGATTCAAACGTCGCCTATCTGAACAAGGGGATGCTGAACGTGGAGATCATCGGCCGCGGCGTGGCCTGGCTGGATACCGGCACCCACGAGTCGCTGCTGGATGCCGCCAACTTCATCGAGACCATCGAGAACCGCCAGGGCCTGAAGGTCGCATGCCCGGAGGAGGTGGCATTCCGCCAGGGGTTCATCGATGCCGCACAGGTGGAGAAGCTGGCGCAACCCTTGGCCAAGACCGGTTACGGCCAGTACCTGCTGAAGGTGATACACGAGGCGCAGAACTGATGGAGTTCCAGCGTCTCGCCATCCCCGACGTGGTGCTCGTCAAGCCGAAAGTCTTCGGCGACGCACGCGGCTATTTCTTCGAGAGCTGGGAGGCGCGCAAGTTCGCGGCCGCCGGCCTGGATCTGAAGTTCGTACAGGATAACTGCAGCAGATCCGTGCTGAATACCCTGCGCGGCCTGCACTACCAGGTCACGCAACCCCAGGGGAAACTGGTGCAGGTCACCGACGGCGAGGTCTTCGACGTGGCGGTGGACATCCGCAGGAGTTCACCCACCTTCGGCAAGTGGGTGGGTACGGTGCTGTCGGACGAGAACAAGCACCAACTTTGGGTGCCGCCGGGCTTCGCCCATGGCTTCTGTGTGCTCAGCGAATCCGCGGATTTCTTCTATAAGTGCTCGGACTTCTACGCACCGGAACACGAGCGCACGCTGCGCTGGGACGATCCGGTGCTGGGCATCCAGTGGCCGCTCAAGGGTGCGCCGCTGCTCTCGCCCAAGGACCAGCAGGGCAAACCCCTGGCCGACGCGGACTGTTTCCCGTGAAGGTGCTGGTGACCGGCGCTGGCGGCCAGGTGGCCACGGCGCTACAGAAGTTGAAGCCCGCGGCTATCGAGCTCATCTCCCTGGGTCAGGCCGAACTGGACATCACCGATCGTGACACGGTGCGTCGCCGGGTGGCGATCCTCGATCCCGATGTGATCATCAATGCCGCTGCCTACACGGCGGTGGACAAGGCCGAAGGCGAGAAGGACCTGGCGGAGCGGGTGAACGGCGCGGCGCCGGGATATCTGGCGGAAGCCGCCTATGCCAACGGCGCACGCCTGCTGCACATCTCCACGGACTTCGTATTCGATGGCCGGGCGGACTCACCCTATAAACCCGACGCGGTGACGGCGCCCTTGGGCGCTTACGGCGCGAGCAAGCTGGAAGGCGAGCAGCGCGCGCTGGAGGCATCCCGCGGCCAGGCCTTGGTGCTGCGCACCGCCTGGGTATATGCCGCCAAGGGTCACAACTTCGTGCTCACCATGCTGAGACTCATGGCCGAGCGCGGCACTGTGAAAGTGGTGCAGGACCAACGCGGCAGTCCCACCTGGGCGGACTCGGTAGCACGGGCCCTGTGGGCCGCGGCCGATAAGCCCGCTTTCCGCGGTATCCACCACTGGACCGATGCGGGCGTCACAAGCTGGTACGATTTCGCGAGGGCCATCGCCGAGGATGGCCGGGCCGCGGGCCTCCTGCGGCGCGAGGCCGAAGTGCTGCCGATCACCACCGCCGAGTATCCGACCCCGGCACGGCGCCCCGGCTACAGTGTATTGGACCTGACTTCCACCGAAGCCGCCTTGCGGATCACGGCCGCGCCCTGGCGTGAGAACCTGAAGAAGATGCTGATGGAGCTGAAACATGCGTAGGGTATTGGTCACCGGCGGCGCCGGCTTCATCGGCGCCAACTTCCTGCACCACTGGCTGAAGTCCTATCCCCAGGACCGGGTGGTGGTGCTGGATGCGCTCACCTACGCAGGGAGCATGCTCAACTTCAAGGATGCCGAGGGCAAGGCCAACTTCCGCTTCGTGAAGGGCGACATCTGCGACGAGATGCTGGTGAACCAGCTCATGCGCGAGGAGAAGATCGACACGGTGGCGCACTTCGCCGCCGAGTCCCATGTGGACAGGTCGATAGACGGCCCGGATGCCTTCATCCGCACCAACATCCTGGGCACCCATGTGCTGCTCAAGGCCGCCAAAGCGGAGTGGGCCGGCAAACAGGGCGACTTCCGCTTCCACCACGTCTCCACCGACGAGGTGTTCGGTTCGCTCTCGCCCACGGATCCGGCCTTCCACGAGAAGACGCCTTACGATCCAAGCTCGCCATACTCTGCCAGCAAGGCATCATCCGACCACCTGGTGCGCGCCTATCACCGCACCTACGGCCTGCCGGTGACCCTGACCAACTGTTCCAACAATTACGGTCCGTACCAGTTTCCGGAGAAGCTGATCCCGGTGATCATCCTGAATGCATTGGCCGGCCGGCCGATCCCGGTCTATGGCGACGGCCACCAGGTACGCGACTGGCTGTATGTAGCTGATCACTGCACCGCCATCGGCACTGTGATCCAGCGCGGCAAGCTGGGTGAGACCTACAACGTGGGCGGCAACGGCGAGCGCAAGAACATCGAGATCGTGAAGACCATCTGCAAGCTGTTGGACGAGCGTCGGCCTGATTCCAAGCACAAGCCCCACGAATCCTTGATCAAGTATGTGCAGGACCGCCCCGGCCACGACCGGCGCTATGCCATCGACATCCGCTATATAAAGAAGGAATTGGGCTGGCAGCCGGCAGAGGATCTCGCCAGCGGCCTCGCCAAGACGGTGGACTGGTATCTGGCCCATCTCGACTGGTGCGAGGCGGTAGCAGGACAGAAGGTCGCCGCGGAACGGCGCGGATTGGGCCAGGAAAAATAAGCTGACTGCGCCGCATTCCATCCGGCGCCGGATCGTGTAGCAGGCTGACCGGATCTCTGAGGATTGTATGGCCATCATCGCTGCCGTACGACGCCTGTTCCACGGCCGCATCCTGCTGCCTGTGCTCATCCCGCTGCTGTCCAGCATAATGCTGGTGGTGCTGTTCAGCACGCTGCTCAGCAATCTCTTCCAGGTCGGGCTACGAGGCTCGGGCCTGCTCGTCGACGCCGCTGCGGGCACCCTGGTGGGGTATTGGCTCTATCTCCTGTTGCGTCCGCGGTGGCTGTTCCTCACGGTCCAGTTCCTGCTGATAGGCCTGCTGTATCTCAGCAACGCCTTCAAGATCGAATATTTCGCCGCGCCGGTGTCGCCCGCGGACCTGCAGGCGCTACCCGCTTTGCTGGCGGAGACCAGCGGCTGGCGCTTGATCTTGATGGTCGCGCCGCTGCTGGCCTTGTCGCTGCTGTTCCTGGTCGGCCTGCGCTGGCATTGGCGCACGCCGCTGCTGTTGCTCGCTGGGGTATTGCCGGTCATGGGCGTGCTCAGCTTCGCTCCCGGCGCGGTGAGCCGGAGCCTCGATTCGGTGTTCGAGTACAAGCCCTTCCTCGGACTGGAAAATTTCGAAGCGCGTGGGCCGATCCTGTATCTGGTGAACGAATATGCCCGGGTCCGTGACGTGGCCGGCCGCATACCTTCTCAGGACGAGGTCGATGCCGTCTTGAGACGCAGTGGCTTGCCACAGCCGCTGCCGGCACCCTCGGCCGCCGCCGCCCGTGACGTGTACGTATTCATGATGGAAACCCTGTGGGACCCATCGCTGCTCAAGGCGGTGCACTTCACGCGTGACCCTTTGGCGCCGGCATTTCGGGCGCTCTGGGAACAGTCCGGCGAGAGCAAGCTGATGGTGCCCGTGTTCGGCGGAGGTACGCCCAATACCGAGTTCGAGGTGCTGTGCGGCGTGCCGGCCTACGAGGGCGCCATCGTGTTCGTGACCACCCTGCGCCGGCCCATCGAGTGCCTGCCGCGTATCCTGGGGAAGCTCGGGTTCCGCACCGATGCGGCCACCCCCGATGACTACGGGCTGTGGAACCGCGGCAAGGTATTCCGCTTGCTGGGATTCCAGCGTCTCTACGATGCCGACAACTTCGACGAGAGCGATCGCAACGGCGAGTTCATGGCGGATGCACCCCTGTTCGACCAAGTGGATGCATTGCTGACCCAGCAGGGCTACGCGGGGCCGAAGCTGGTCTATATCTCCACGGACAGCGGCCACTACCCTTTCGCGCTAGATCCGGTGCGGCGGCCGGCGCTGATAGGCAGTGACTCGAAGGATCCACTGCTGACCGCCTATGCGAATGCCGTGTACTACGATTCAGGGGAACTGGCCGCTTATATAGGCCGCATCCGCGCGCGGGACCCGGACGCCCTGATCCTGGCGTTCGGCGACCACCTGCCGGTGTTGGGCGACGGCCTGCAGGACTATATGCGTTCCGGCTTGATGAGCAGGCGGGAACAAGATGTCACGCCGCAGATGGTGGAGGCGGGTCAGAGCACGCCGCTGTTGCTGATCGACGGCCACCATGGCCCGCTCAAGCTGGAGCATGTCTCGGCATTCGAATTGCCACGGCTGGTGCTGTCGCTGCTTGGCGTCAGGCAGCCGGTGCTGGCGGATGCGTTCGCGCCGGCCCCGCGCAGCCATCCGCGCCCCATCGGCGGGCGGCTGTTGCTGGTCGACGATCCCGGCGAGGCGGCTTTCTGCGGTGCCGGCGCGACGGCTGCCGGCTGTCAGGACGCGCAACGTTGGTCGGATGCGGCACAGACCCTGCGTGCTGACCTCTTGGCGGGGTCCGACTACACCGAGACGGCTCTGTATGGCAGCGGCTCGGCGAGCGGCGTGCCGCCGGAGGCCGGATTGAGCTACCTCTATCATGCTCATGATGCCCGGCCCTGTGACATCAAAGTGCTCACCTGGGATCCGCCGGAGACCCACGCCGGCTACGCTTTCAACCGCTCCCCTGGGAGCAACGACTCCGCCTTCCGGATCGAATACCAGGGTAGCGTCACCCATGTGCGCATGTGGCTGGGTTTCGAGGAGTTGCAGGTCCATTACATGGGCGAGGGCAGACTCTTGGCTTCCGTCGCCGGCAGCCTGCCTTTGTATCTGGTGGGCGAGCATGACCTGATGCTCGCCTGCAATGAGGACCCGAAGCGCATCAAAGTGGGCGAATTTCACGTCAGGTTATACTGAGCACCCTAGGGAGCCGGCATGCCGTCGGCAGTCACAACCGGATTCCGCGTATGCGGCACCAGGCCAGCTGACGCCGGAGACGAAGAGATGCGCCGCAATCACTATATCGAGTTGATCTGGTACAAGGGCATGGCCGATCTGCATGCCGAGGCGGCCCGTGCCTATGTGGGCTTCATCTGGTGGGTGCTGGAACCACTGCTCTATATGGCGGCCTTCTATGTGGCCTTCGGCATGGGCCTGCGCGGCCCCGGCGGCGGCGTGGTGGCCCTGTCGCTGCTCTGCGGCCTGGTGCCCTGGAAGTGGTTCGCGAGCTCGGTGCAGAACGGCTCGGACATCATCCAGGCCAACAGCGGCCTGATCATGCAGGTATACCTGCCCAAGTACGTGCTGCCGGGCATGGTGATGGTCACCAACGGCATCAAGTTCCTGATCATCCTGGGTCTGCTGATGCTGGCCATGGCCGTGACCCACGGCGCATCGCCGGCGTGGCTGGCGCTGCCGGTGGTGGTGCTGGTGGAGATGCTGCTGGCGCTGGCGCTCTCCACCTTGGCGGCCGCCATCGTGCCGCTCTTGCCGGACCTGGACCTGGTCATCAGCAACGGCCTCATCGTGATGATGTTCATGTCGGGTATCTTCAGCGACGTGGACCGGTTGCCGCCGACTCTGGCGCGCGTGCTTGCGTTGAATCCCATGGTGCATGTGATCCGGGCATTCCGGGCAGTGCTGTTGGAGAAGCGCTGGCCGGACTGGATGGCCTTGGGCGGGGTGGCGCTGTTCTCATTGGTGGTCTATGGCCTGGCCCTGGCGCTGATGAGACGCTATGACCGCATCTATCCCAAGCTGCTGGTGGGCTGAGCATGAGCGGCGACACCATCATCGAACTCAAGAACGTAGGCGTGCGCTACCGGCGCAAGGCCGGCTTCATGCGCAGCAACGCCTTCTGGGCCCTGCATGACGTGAGTTTCGACCTGAAGCACGGCGAGACGCTGGGCGTCATCGGCCGCAACGGTGCCGGCAAGAGTACTTTGCTGCGGCTACTGGCAGGCATACTCGCGCCGGACTTGGGTGAGATCATCCGTCGGACGGAGCGCGTGTCGCTGCTGGCGCTCCAGGCGGGCTTCATACCCGCCCTCACCGGCCGTGAGAACGCGGTACTCTCCGGCATCCTGCTGGGCATGGCCCGTGCAGATGTGGAATCGCGCATGGACGACATGGTGCGCTTCGCCGAGCTGGAGCAATTCATCGACGAACCGGTGCGCACCTATTCCTCCGGCATGCGCGCACGCCTGGGATTTACCGTGGCCTTCCAGGCGGACCCTGACGTGCTGCTGGTGGATGAGGTGCTGGGCATCGGCGACGCCGGCTTCAAGGAAAAATCCTCCGCTGCCATGCGCGAGAAGATCGCTTCCGACAAGACCGTGGTCATAGTCACCCATCAACCCGATACCGTGCTGGATCTCTGCGACCGGGTTGTATGGGTGGAGAAAGGGGTGACCGTGGAGATCGGCGAACCCCAGGCGGTGGTGGACCATTACCAGCAGAGCCTCAAGCAGGGCGGCAAGCAGGTGTGAGCGCCAGGGCCCCGAGTCCCGATCCGATATTCATCGTCGGCCTCTACAAGAACGGCACCAGTTGGCTCCTGTCAGCACTGGCAGCGCACCCGGAGTTCGCGGCGTTGCGCGAACTTGACGTGTTGCGCTCGGTGGCGGGCCGCAGCGGACGCCGGCTCCTGCCAACCGACGAGCGGCTCGCGAACGTGTTCGGCAGAAGCGCGTTCTGCGCGCTACGCGCCGAGCAACTCGCGCCGCAGGCTTTCCGTACGCATCTCACCGGGCCGGACTCCTCACTGGCGCGGTCCTTGTATGGCCTGCCGCCTCACGCCGCCATCGGGGTGATCCGCGACATGCTGCTCGCCGACGGTGGTCGCCGGGTACCGGGCATGTCGGATGCTTCCCCGGCGGGTTTCCGCAACTTTCCGCTCCCGATCCTGGAACAGGCCTTCAGCGCTTTGCGGGATGCCCGTGAGCCCGCCATCGCGATGGATGGGTTCTTGGCCGCACTGATGCCGGCGTTCCCGGCGGGGCGACGCCTGGTGTTGAAGGGTGCCGACCAGGTGCTGTGCTTCGATGCGCTCCGGGAGTGGCGGCCCGCTGCGCCGAAGATCGCCATCGTGCGCGATGGCCGCGATGCAGCGGTCTCGGCCTTCCACTACCGCCAGCTCATGCGCGAGCGGCGCATGGCCTGGCATCACGGGCATCTCAGTTTCGTGAAGCCCCTGGCGCTCGCGCGCGAGGCGGGCATCGGCGGCATCACCGCCCTGCGCCGCGGCCTGGGATATGGGCCCGATTGGAGACTGGGACGCTCCATGAGCGTGTGGGCCGACCGTGTGCGGCGGGTATTGGCGGCGGCACGGCGAGGTGAACTCTATGTCATGCGCTACGAGGACCTCTTGACCGATTTCGATGGAAGTTTCAGCCGTCTCCTGACCTGGCTGCGGGCCGACGCTTCGCCGGGGACAGTGGCGGCGGTGGCCAAGGCCACATCATTCGAAGCCCTCAGTGGCCGGCCGCGGGGCGTGAGCAGCGAGGATGTGATGCGCCGGGGCATCGCCGGTGAGTGGCGAGAGAGCTTGAACCGCCGCGATCAGGCATTGGCCTGGCGCGTGGCAGGCGCCGAACTGACTGCCATGGGTTATAGGCGGGATGGGGAACCGCAGCCCTTTCAGCCCGGCGGGCCGCCCGGGGCGGGCACCGAAGAAATAAGATAAAATTCAGCGTCTTGCCTCTCGTGGCTGCTGAATTCTCTCAAGGGACCCGATTTTCGATGGCTGACCGCACTCCCAGCCCGGTGTTCGTCGTCGGTTCCTACCGATCGGGTACCAGCATCTTCTGTTGGTGTCTGGGGCAACACCCCAACATCGTGAACCTGCCGGAGACCAACTGGCTGGCGCGGTTCGGCATGGATATCGACAACCTGTACCGTTTGGGTACCGTCAACGGCAATTTCTCGCATCTCAGCCAGGCCGGTTTGAGCCGCGAAGACTTCTACCGGTTGTTCGGCGAGGGCGTCGACCATCTGGTACAGGCGGTCAACCCGAAACTCATCGAACTGACCGAACGCAAGGTCAAGGGCGAGATGCACCGGCGCCGTTCGCCGGAAGATCCCAAGCGCCGCTGGGCCGATGCCACTCCCGAGAACTCGCACTACATCTATCCCTTGTCCAAACTGTTCCCGGCCGCGCGATTCATCCATCTGCTGCGCAACCCTCACGACGTGGCGCGCTCGCTGATGCGCTTCTCACGCACCGGTGCGCGGGACTTCGACCACGATGAGGCTTATCTGACCTGGGTGCGCCTGACCCGTGCCGCGTGGCTGGGGGAGCGGGCCCTGGGCCGCGCCAACATGCTGCAGGTGCGCTACGAGGATTTCACCGGCAATCCCGAGCAGGCCTTCCGCCGGGTGCTGGCGTTCCTGGGTGAGGGCTATTCCGCCGACGTGCTGAAACCACTCGACAACAAGATCAACAGCTCCGAGGTAGAGCGCGACACGGTGCCGGTGGACGTCTCCACTGCCGCAGCGCGCGAAGCCGAGCAGCTGTATCACCAGATATTGGCGGCGCCCGAGAATCCGGATCAGGGGGATCACGGCGCCTACGCCGAGATGCAGCGCGAGTCCGAGGAGCGTTGCCGCCACATGCAGATGCCCCCCGCCGCCCAGGTGCGGCGCAGTTTCATGACCCGCCTCAGTTCCCTGTGGAGCAAGAGCGCATGAAGATGCTGTTGGTGTTGGGCATGCATCGCAGCGGCACTTCGCTCCTGGCGGGAAGTTGCCGCCTGCTGGGCGCGGATCTCGGCGGGCGCATGATGGATGCGGGCTCGGACAACGTCATGGGCTTCTGGGAGCATGACGAGATCGTGCGCCTGCACGATGAGATCCTGGAGCGTCTGGGATTTGCCTGGGACGACGTGCGCGCGCTGCCGGACAAATGGTGGACCTACCAGGCGATACAGCCGCAGCGCCTGGCGCTACGCTCGCTGTTGTTGCGGGACTTCGGCCGCGCGCCCCTCGGCTGCGTGAAGGATCCGCGCCTGTGCCGCCTCCTGCCGCTGTGGCAGGAACTGTTGCAGGAACTCGGTTGGGAACCCCTGTATATCCTGGCGGGGCGCGAACCTGCGGAGATCATCGCGTCGCTCGAGACGCGTAACGCCTTCAGCGCCGAGCAATCGGCGCTGCTCACGCTGCGCCACCTCCTGGAAGCCGAGGCCGGCAGCCGTGGCGGCCGGCGCGCCTTCGTGGATTACGGCGCCATGCTGCAGGACTGGGCCGGGGCCCTCAAACCGGCCTGGGAGAAGCTTGGCCTGGCCTGGCCTGCGGATGCAGCGGCGGTCGAGACCGAAGCTGCGCGCTTCGTGCACAAGGAGTTGCGACACCACGCGGCCGGCAAGCTGCCGGGCGGGGTGCTCGGCAAGCTGTGCCGGGACGTGCACCAGGCCTGGCGCAACGCAGCCACCGGCACCGACCCCGCGCCGGCCATGGACGCGGCTCGCAACGAGCTCGCGGCAGTCTCGGCGGGTTATGACCGGATCCTGGGCGGCCTCTACGCCGATGTGCGCGCACAGCGCCGCGCCCTGGGTGAGAAGGAACAAGAGATCAAGCACGTGGTGGAGGAGCGCGGCATGCACGCGGGGCTGGCGCTGGCCCGGGCCCAGGAGCTGGAATGGCAACGCGGCGAGTTGCAGCAATACGCGCGTCTGCAGCAGGCCTACGGCCTGCTGCAAGGCGAGATCCAGGCCTTATATCGTTCCACCTCCTGGCGTATCAGCGCGCCGGTGCGCGGCATGGCGGTGCTGCTGCGTTCCATCCCCAAGGTCCGTTTCCTGAACGGTGGGATGCTGCGCCTCATGGCCAGGGACGTCTATTACCGCATCCCCATGCCGTTGCGGCTGCGCCTGTTCCTGCGCCGCACCGGCGGCCGCATGCTGGGGATGGGCGCGCCCGGCAACGTGTCCTACAAGAGCCGCGCGGTGCGCGGCGAAGCCGTGGATCCGCGCTCGCCGGCGGCGGTGCTGTCGTTGCCGGACGGCGCGCCGGCCTTGGAGATCGCGGCTGCCGAGGCCCCGCAGGTCTCGGTGGTGATCCCGGTCTATAACAACATCGCCCATACCCTGCATTGCCTGAAGTCCATCGCCCAGGTGGGCGCACGCACGCCCTTCGAAGTGATCGTGGTGGACGACTGTTCCAAAGACGAGACCCAGGCGGTGCTGGCGCATTGTCACGGCGTGCGGGTGATTAAAAACCTGCAAAATCTGGGTTTCATCGGCGCCTGCAATGCCGGTGCCGCTGCAGCCCGCGGTGAGTACCTGTACTTCCTCAACAATGACGTGCAGGTGCTGCCGGGGTGGTTGGACGAATTGCGCGATACCTTCGCGTCGGTCCCGGAGGCGGGCCTGGCCGGTTCCAAGCTCGTGTATCCGGACGGCAGGCTGCAGGAAGCCGGCGGCATCGTCTGGCGCGACGGCTCCGCATGGAACTACGGCCGCTTCGATGACCCGGACAAGCCCGAATACAACTACCGGCGCGACGTGGACTATTGCTCCGGCGCCAGCATCATGGTGCCGCGCGCGCTGTTCCATGATTTGGGCGGCTTCGACGCGCATTACGCGCCGGCCTATTGCGAGGACACGGACTTCGCCTTCCAGGTGAAGAAACGCGGACTGCGGGTGCTTTATCAGCCGCTCTCGGTGGTGGTGCATTACGAGGGTATCAGTTCCGGTACGGACCTGGGTTCCGGCGTGAAGAAGTACCAGGTGGTGAACCAGAAGAAGTTCTACGCGCGCTGGAAGGAGACGCTCGCCGGCCATCGGCCGAACGGCATCGAGCCCATGCTGGAGAAGGATCGCGGCGTCAGCAAGCGCATCCTGGTGATCGATGCCACCACGCCGCGCCCCGACCACGATGCGGGTTCGCTGCTCAAGTTCTATCACCTGAAGCTCCTGCAGTCGCTGGGTTATCAGGTGACGCTGATGCCCGATAACCTGCTGCACGACGGCGACTACACCCGTGACTTGCAGCGCATCGGCATCGAATGCATCTATGAGCCGCACCGCCTCACGGCAAAGCAGTTCTTCACGGCCCGGGCCGGCGATTTCCAGTTGATCATGCTGTGCCGCCCGTACGTGGCGAGCCAGCACATGGAGACCTTGCGCCGGTTGGCGCCTGCGGCGCGCATCATCTACGACACCGTGGACCTGCACTACCTGCGCGAGCAGCGCCAGGCGGCGGTCGAGAAGAACCCGCTGATGGCGGAGCGCGCCGAGCGCACCCGCCAGGAGGAACTGAAGCTCATCGGCCAGGCGGATGCGTCCATCGTGGTGAGCCCGGTGGAGAAAGAGCTGTTGGCGGGGGAGCTGCCCCGGGCCAACGTGCATGTGGTGCAGCTGGTGATCCCCGAGGAGCCGCAGGGTCCCGGTTTCGAGGAGCGCCGCGACATCCTGTTCATCGGCGGCTACCAGCACACGCCCAACGCCGAGGCGGTGCTGTATTTCTGCCGCGAGATACTGCCCGTCTTGCGCACCCGCATCCCCGAGCTGCGCTTCCTGGTGCTGGGCTCGCGGCCGACGCCGGAGATCCAGGCGCTGGCCAGCGAGCACATACAAGTGATGGGGTTCCAGAAGGACATCGCGCCGTATTTCAACGCCTGCCGCCTGATGGTGGCGCCGCTGCGTTTCGGCGCAGGCATCAAGGGCAAGCTCGGCACCAGCTTCAGTTTCGGCCTGCCGGTGGTGGCGACTTCCATCGCCGCCGAGGGCATGTACCTGCAACATGGCCGTGAGGTGCTGATCGGCGACACACCCCAGGAGTTCGCCGACGCGGTACTGCGCCTGTACGGGGATCCGCTGTTGTGGGCGAGCATGTCGACTGCCGGTCGCCAACTGGTGCGGGAGCGTTTCTCGCCGGAAGTGATCCGCCAGGGTTTGGCGGAAGTGATCGCTTCTATGGATAAGCGCCGCGAGGCACGAGCCGCCGGCTGAGTGCGTCCGGCCGGGCCTGGATCAGAGCTGCTTGACGAGCTGGATGTGCTCCGGCATCTCGAGCCGGGGTTGCAGGCTGCGCTCCCAGTCTTCCCCGACCTTCTCGAATCCGCAGCGCGGATACAGGTCCCGGCACAGCAGGTTCAGCTCGGTGTCGATCAGCACGGCGCTGCAGCGCTCGCCCTTCATCTGCTTCAGGACTTGCGACACCGCGCCGATCTCCACGTCCATGCCCGCCACCCGGCAGCTCATGACGAACTGCTCGATGCGTGTGCCTTTGACGATGACCACGCCCACCACGCCGTAGGCGGTGAAATTGTCCTTTACGCTGAATATCAGCAGCTTGGTGCCCTTGGCGAGGGCGGCCCCCAGTTCCTGCTCGGTCCAGCGTTTGCCAGTGGTGTTGAACTGGTTGGTCTTGTTGATGAGCTCCAGGGCGCGAGGGAAGCGCTCGTGCTTGGCGTTGATCTCCTGCACCGCGAGCTGCAGCGAGAGCGAGGCCAGGAAATCGCCGCGCGACATCTGCTGGCGCGCACCTTCGCGCTCCACCTGGGCACGCATCATGTCGGTGCGCGCGCCGGATTCCGCCGTGATGCCGGCGACCTGCGTCTCCGCGGACCACAACAGGATCCGGCGCCACAGGTAGGGGTTCGAGCCCATGACCCGCATCCCCGGGAAGGCGGCCTGGATGCTGGCGCGCTCCACCGGGTTGTCATCCACGAACAGCACGTTCCCCGGCAGCAGGTTCATCTCCCGTAGCAGTTCCTTGATGTTCTCCGCCTTGGGCAGCCAGTTCACCTTGTGGGCGGCGAAGTCCTCGAGACTGAGATGGACCCCCATGATCGGGTCCCACAGCTTGCGCAGCAGGCTCTCGTCGTTCTTGCTGGCGATGGCCAGCAGCACGCCGCGGCGCTTCAGGTAACCCAAGGCATCCGCGAGGCCCAAGGGCCAGCCTTCCATCTCGGGGCCGCCGTCTGCCTTCTCGGCCGCCACGCCCCGCCACAACGTATCGTCGATATCCATGATCACCAGCTTGACCATGTCCACCTGGCGCAAGGTGCGATACATCGCGATCAGTTCGTTCCAGATGGTCAACAGGTATTCATGGTTGCGGATGCTGTACAGCGCCGTCATCTGCGGCACCGGTTCCAGACGCTCCTGGTCGTCGGCGAAGTCAGCGTTCGAAAGCGCCGCACCATGGTTCGACTGGCACACCACATCGTCCTGGAAATAGCGCCGGCCCAAGGTGCTGACTATCTGATCGATGTCCAAGAGGTGCGTGTTCTGGTACTTCCCGAGCTCGGCGGCCAGCGCCTCATTCAGTTTTTCGGTGAAATACACGAAGTTGCGCAGATCGTAGCGCGGCAAGAGCCGCCCCATGGGGTTCTGCTGTGGCACCAGGAAGTTGCAGACGAACGTGAGCAGGCCGTGTTCGGTGTTCCAGCGCATGGCGGCGGCGAGAAACTGCGACAGACGCTGTTTCGCGTCCTCCAGCAACTTCTCGTAGGCGGTGATGTCGTGATAACCGAGGCGGAAGAACGCGCGGTCGGGTAGCACGCTGCGGATCGGCAGTTGCACCACCTGGAAATCGTAGTCCTCGACCGGCTGCGGCGGGTGCTCGGCGAGCTGGCTGAAGTTGTTGAACAGGATGTAATCGGCCGGGCAGCCGGTCTCGGCGGTCTTGAATGAGGCAGGCCACGCTGATGCCAGACAGGAGCCGATGATGATGATGCGCTTCGGATGCAGCGGCGTGACGCTGAGATCCGTCGGACAACGGAACACGCGGTCATGGATCTTCATGTCCGGTGCTTTGGGCTTCGGGGCGCTGATGGCGGTCTCCGTGGCGCGGGGTGTCTGGCGAGCGGGGGATGAGGGTAGCACCCGTCGCCGGGAGTTGTGAAGGGCTGGATCCGCTGCTGTCTCCCACTGCCGACGGCGTGTAAAATCTCCATATATAAGCCGCGGCCCGCGGCTACCGCAGCGGGCCGGCCGTTGATTCGGACTCACGCCCACCGCCTTAAGTGCGCCCGGCCGATTCCGGTGACAGGGGCTCCGTCGCAGAGTGTCCGGGCCGGTAACTGGGAGTAAGGCATGCAGGATCGTAGACCGGGCTGGCTGACATCAAGCTGGCTCTTCGTCGGCAAACTTGCCTTGTTCATCCGCACAGGTGGCACTATCGCTGCTTATCTCACTCAGCGGCGCATCAAGTTTTCGGTCCGTGGGCCGCTACCCCCGGAATCGAGCCGCTGGCATTCGAAGAGCGAGCCGGGTGTGGACGCGCTGGCCTGGCAGCGCTTGCGCCACGCTTACTTCGTCCCGTATCTGCGTCCTGCTTTCAAACTGGTGAAGGACGAGCCGGTATTCGCCATCGGCTCATGTTTCGCGCGTGGTATCGAGAAGGCGCTCCGCAGTCGCGGCTTCCAGGTGGTGAGCGCCGCCGCCGACCTCGAGCATCTCCAGGCCTCGAACCGTGACGTGACCCCGCTCGGCTTCACCAATAAATACACCACCTATTCGATGCTTAACGAGCTGTGCTGGGCGCTAGACCCCGCGGCGAAGTTTCCCGAGGCCAGCCTGGTGGATGTGGATGAGAAGCGCTGCATCGACCCGCACATCAATCCCACCCTGAAAGTCACCGACCGGGCCGGTGCCCTGGAGCGCCGTCGCATCATCGGCGAGGTCAACGCCCGCATCCGCAGTTGCCGTGTGGTGTTCATGACCTTGGGGTTGGTGGAAGTATGGTATGACAGGCAAGCCCAGGTGTATCTCAATACCACTCCCACCCTTGAGATGCGGCAGCGCTACCCGGAGCGTTACGAGTTCATGGTGACCCGTTACCCTGAGAACCTGGAGAACATGGAACGCCTGCACGCACTGCTGACCAAGCATGGGCATCCACAACTGCAGATCGTGGTCACCACCTCGCCGGTGCCGCTCAATACCACCTTCAGCGGCCAGGACATCGTGACCGCCAACACCTATTCCAAGTCCACACTGCGCGCGGTGGCCCAGGACTTCGCGGCTGCGCACCCCAACGTGCAGTATTTCCCGAGTTACGAGATCGTCATGAACTCCGCCCGTTCCAGCGCCTGGGAGCGCGACCTGCGGCACGTGCGTGGCGAGATGACCAACCACGTCATGAACGTATTCATGCGCAACTTCGTCGAGGGCTGAGCATGTCGGCGGCCGCGGTCACTGCTGTCACGGTCAACTACAACGCCGGCCCGTTGCTGCGCGGCCTGGTGGAATCGCTCGCCGGCCAGGCGGGCCTGGTGCGCACCGTGGTGGTGGACAACGCCTCCAGGGACGGCAGCCTGGCTTTCCTCGATGCCCCGCATCCGGGCGTGACGGTGGTGCGCAACCCCTCGAATCGCGGCTTCGGCGCCGCCTGCAACCAGGGTGCCGCCGCTGCCTCGGGGCGCTACCTGCTCTTCATCAACCCGGATTGCCGCATGCCGCCCGGCGCCCTTGCACGCCTGACGGCGGTGCTGGAAGCGCATCCCGAGGTGGGCATGGTGGGGCCGTTGGTACTGAACAGCGACGGCAGCGAGCAGCGCGGTTGCCGGCGTTACTTGCCGGACCCGAAGCGCGCGTTGATGCGGGTGCTGGGCATGCATAGACCGGACGCGCAGGGCAGGGTGGCCGGTTTCGACCTGACGGGTACGCCGCTGCCCGACGCTCCCGTGCCGGTGGAGGCTGTATCCGGTGCCTGCCTGCTCATCCGCGAAGCGTTGTTCGAACGGCTCGGCGGCTGGGACGCGGAGTACTTCCTGCACTGCGAGGATCTTGATCTCTGCATGCGGGTGCAACGCGCCGGTGCAGGAGTGCTGTTCGTGCCGGACGTGAGCGTGAGCCACGTGCAAGGCGCCTCCAGCCGCGGCCGGCCTGTGTTCGTGCTCTGGCACAAGCACCGCGGCATGTGGCGGTACTATCGGAAGTTCCTCCGCGCGACGAGCCCCGGGTGGCTCACTGTGCTGGTATATGTCGGCATCCACGCGCGCTTCCTGATGCTGGCGCCGGGCGCCTGGCTGTCGCGCCTGCGCCGCGCATGACACGTATCCTGGTCACCGGCGGCAGCAGCGTGGTGGGGGACTACCTCCTGCCGCGCCTCGCCGCCGCCGGTCACGTGTGCACAGTGCTGAGCCGCGCGCCGCGTGCCGAGCCCGGTTGGCGGCGCATGGATGCAGCCCGCGAGCGCGTGTGGGATGACTCGCAGGAAGGCACCATAGCCCTGATCCACCTCGCACCTTTGACCCTGCTGCCGCGAGTCCTGCCCGATGCGCCGGCCTCGTTGCAGCGTGTGGTCGCCATCGGCACCACCAGCGTCTATACCAAGGGTGAGTCCCGCTCAGCGAAGGACCGGGAACTGGTGCAACAACAGCGTGCCGCGGAGCAGGTGTTGACGGAGTTCTGCACGGCCCGTGGCATCGTCTACACCCTGTTCCGGCCGACGCTGGTCTACGACGGCTTGCGCGACAAGAACGTGGCGCGCATCGCGCGGCTGATCCTTGCCATGGGATTCTTCCCGGTGGCGGCGCCGGGCAGGGGATTGCGCCAGCCGCTGCACGCGGACGATCTGGCCGCCGCCTGCGTCGCGGCCCTGGAGGCGCGAGGATCCCGCGCCTACGAACTGGGCGGCGGCGAGGTATTGAGCTATCGCGCCATGTTGGAGCGGATCTTCCAGGCTCTGGGCCGGCCCCCGCGGGTGTTGCCGCTGCCGGTCGCGCTGTATCGCGCTGCCATCGCCGCGGCGCGGCTATTGCCGCGCTATCGCAGTCTCACGCCGGCGGTGGCCGACCGCATGAACCAGGACATGGTGTTCGACTCCAGCGCCGCGATGCATGACTTCGGCTTGAAGCCGCGGGCCTTCGCGCCGGGCATACCAGCATGAGCCTGTTGGCGGTGGCCGCGGCCTTCTTGTCGAGCGCCGTATTGAGCATCTTGCTCGGCCGCTACCGCGGCCGTTTCGCACTGCTGGACCTTCCCAACGCGCGCTCACTGCATGCCGGTGCCATCCCTCGCGCCGGTGGTCTCGCGGTCCTCGCGGGTCTCGCCGTCGGTGCCGTGATCGCCGGCTCCATGCCGGCCTTGCCGGGTGCCGCTTGGGTAACCGGCGCGCTGGCGCTGGTGACTGGGATATCATTCGCGGACGACATCTGGCGGCTGCCGGCGCTGTGGCGCCTGGCGGTACATCTCGCTGCGGCGCTGATGCTCGCGTTCGGCGGCGCTTACGCGCTCCCTAGCTTGCATCTCGTGCCGGGATGGGAACTGCACGCGCCCCTGTGGCTGCTCGTCAGCTTCAGCGTACTGCTCACGGTGTGGTTCACCAATCTCTACAACTTCATGGATGGCATGGACGGTCTCGCCGGCGGCATGGCGGTGATCGGCTTCGGCACTTTCGCGCTGCTCGGTTGGATCGCGCATGCACCGGTGTTTGCAGGCGCGGCAGCCTTGGTGGCGACCGCGGCGGCGGGGTTCCTGCCCTTCAACTTCCCGCCGGCGCGGCTGTTCATGGGCGACGTGGGATCCGGCAGCCTGGGATTCCTGGCGGCGCTGTTCCTGCTCTGGGCGGAGCGCGGGAGTCTATTCCCGCTATGGCTGGGTCTCATGGTGTTCTCACCGTTCGTGATGGATGCCACCTGGACCGTGATACGCCGCGCCCTGCACGGGGAAAAGCCCTGGGAAGCCCATCGGGAGCATTTCTACCAACGTCTGGTGGGGCAGGGCTGGAGCCATCGGCGCACGACACTTTGGGCCTATGTCCTTATGTTAAAATGTAGCTTGTTTGCAGTGTTGGCAATTTGCTTCACTGCACCAGGAGTTCAGGGACTCCTGTTGGGGTGGCTGGCGCTCACGTATCTGTCGTTGATCGCCTACGTCAACGTGATCGAGCGCAAGCCGGTGTCTACCTAGAGGTATCGCATCTACATGGACGCTAGAAGGGAAGGATGGCTGTTGTTGCGCAGCCGGTGGACGGTGTTCCTGCACGATCTGCTGTGGATACCCGTGGCGGTGCTGCTGGCTTACTGGGTCCGCTTCAACCTCACTCCGATCCCGCACCTGTATTTCACGGGCATGCTGCTCATCATGTCGCTGGCGGTGCCGTTCCACACGGTGACGCTGTGGATGTTCGGCTGCTACCGCGGCATCTGGCGCTACGCGTCGGTCCCCGATCTCATGCGCATCATCAAGTCGGTGGTGCTGGGCGCCATCGCCACCTTCGCCGGTGCCTTCCTGCTCGCGCGCCTGCAGGGCGTGCCGCGCTCGGTGCTGCTGCTGTATCCGATCCTGCTGGCGCTGGGCTTGGGCTCGAGCCGCATGCTGTATCGCGTGCTCAAGGACCGCTGGATAAACTTCGGCGAGGAGAGCACCGCGCGCGCGCTCATCGTCGGCGCCGGCCGCGCCGGCGAACTGCTGATCCGCGACCTGCGCCGCCACGGCCCATTCCTGCCGGTGTGCCTGGTGGACGACGCCGCCGACAAGCAGGGCCACGAGGTGCAGGGCGTGCGCGTGCGCGGACGCCTGGATGACATCGCGCGGCTGGTGCGTGCCTATGAAGTGAACATCGTGCTCATCGCCATGCCTTCCGCCTCGCGCCAGACCATGGACCGGGTGGTGCAGGTCTGCAACGAGGTGAAGGTGCCGTGCCGCACGCTGCCGGCCTTGAGCGAACTCGCCGACGGACGGGTCGAGGTCTCGCGCCTGCGCCCGGTGACGGTGGAGGACCTGCTGGGCCGCGACCCGGTGGTGCTGGATTCGCGGGCCATCTCCGATTTCCTGCGCGGCAAGCGCGTGCTGGTGACGGGCGGCGGCGGCTCCATCGGCGCCGAACTGTGCCGCCAGATCGCGCGCCACGATCCAGCCATGCTGGTGGTGATGGACAACAGTGAGTACAACCTCTATTGCATCGACCAGGAACTGGCGGCCGGGTCACCGGCCCTGATGTTCACCAGCGCACTCGGCAACGTGCAGGACGAGGCGGCGGTGGAGACACTGTTCGCCCAGGTCAAGCCCGAGATCATCTTCCACGCCGCGGCCTACAAGCACGTGCCCATCGTCGAGGAGAACGTGGCGGAGGGTATCCGCAACAACATCTTCGGCACCCGCGTGGTGGCGGATGCCGCGCTGCGGCACCGCGCTGACAAGTTCGTGCTGATCTCCACCGACAAGACCGTGAACCCCACCAACGTGATGGGTACGACTAAGCGCGTGGCCGAGTTGTATTGCCAGGCGCTGAACCGGGATGAGAGCACCCATTTCGTGACCACCCGGTTCGGCAACGTGTTGGCGTCCAATGGGTCCGTCGTGCCGCTGTTCGAGCGACAGATCGCCGCAGGCGGACCGGTGACGGTCACCGATCCCGATATCACCCGCTATTTCATGACCATCCACGAGGCGGCGAGTCTGATCATGCAGGCTGGAGCCATCGGCCGCGGCGGCGAGATCTTCGTGCTGGACATGGGCGAGCCGGTGCGCATCCGCGACCTGGCCGAGAAGCTGATCCAACTCTCGGGCCTCAAGCCCTATCAGGACATCCAGATCGTGTACACGGGCTTGCGGCCCGGCGAGAAGATGCACGAGGAGTTGTTCTATACCCGCGAGGAGCTGCAGGGCACCACCCATCCGAAGCTGCTGCTGGCGAGCGCAGTGCCGGCCGCATTGCCGGCCCTGAGCGCCGAGATCGATGGATTGCAGGACGTGGTGGGTGATCCGGAACGGGCCAAGGCCGCGCTCCGGGCACTGGTGCCGGAGTTCACGCCCCAGGAACAGATCCCGGGTCGCGTGGCCTTGCGCCTGGTCAAATGACCGACCGCTCCGGCGGGGCGGTTATAATCTGCGTTCATTCAATACCGATGCCGCGCCCCATGATGGGGCCGCACGCTTCCTACTATGACATCCACCCCTGATCTGCCGGCCCGGCTCGCTGCCTCCTTCAAGGCCTACGACATCCGCGGCCGTGTGCCTGAGGAGCTGGACGCGGATATCGCCTACGCCGTCGGCCGTGCCTTCGTGGAGCTCACGCGCCCCAAACAGGTGGCGGTGGGTCAGGACGTACGCCTGTCGAGCCCGGAACTGGCGGCGGCGGTGTCACGCGGCATCATGGATGCGGGCGCCGACGTGCTGGACATCGGCCTGTGCGGCACCGAGCAGGTATATCACGCTGCCTTCAGCCGCAACCTGGGTGGCGGCATCATGGTCACCGCCAGCCACAATCCCATGGGCTACAACGGCATGAAGCTGGTGCGCGAGGATGCGAAGCCGGTGAGCGGCGACAGCGGCTTGAAGGAGATCCAGGCCCGGATCGCCTCACGGCCGGACTGGCACGCACCGCCCCGGCGCGGACGGCTGGAGAGCCTGGACTTGAAGCGCGACTACGTACGCCACCTTCTCGGTTACGTGGACCTGAAGCAGCTCAAGCCCCTTACCCTGGTGACCAACGCGGGTAACGGCTGCGCCGGTCCGGTGGTGGACGCGCTGGAGCAGGAGTTGCCGTTCAAGTTCGTGAAGTTGCAGCAGGAGCCGGACGGGCGCTTCCCCAACGGCATCCCCAACCCCCTGTTGCCGGAGAACCGCGCCATCACCGCCGAGGCGGTGCGCAAGCATCACGCGGACTTGGGGCTGGCGTGGGATGGGGACTTCGACCGCTGCTTCTTCTTCGATGGGGACGGGAATTTCGTCGAGGGCTACTATCTCGTAGGGCTCCTGGCGCGCACGCTGCTGGCGCATCATCCCGGCGGCAAGATCGTGCACGATCCGCGCCTCACCTGGAGCACGATCGAGACCGTGAAAGCGGCGGGCGGGGTGCCGGTGCTGAGCAAGACCGGCCATGCCTTCATCAAGGAGCGCATGCGCCGCGAGGATGCGCTGTATGGCGGCGAGATGAGCGCCCACCATTATTTCCGCGACTTCCGCTATTGCGACAGCGGCATGATCCCCTGGCTGCTGGTGGCGGAGCTCATCAGCATCACGGGCAAGAGCCTGAAGCAACTGGTGGCGGCGCAGCAGGCAGCTTTTCCCGTGAGCGGCGAGATCAACCGTGTGGTGGCGGACCCGGATCGGGTGATCGGCGCGATCGAAGCGAAGTATCTGCCCACGGCCACCCACATGGACCAGGTGGACGGCCTGAGCCTCGAATACTCGGATTGGCGCTTCAACCTGCGCAAGTCCAACACCGAGCCAGTCCTGCGTCTGAACGTGGAGACCCGCGGCGACGCGAAGCTGATGGAAGCGCGCACCACCGAGTTGTTGAGGCTGATCGATAGCGTGGGTGCGCCCACGCAGGCGGCCCACGCATGATGCTGCCGGTCATCATCTCCGGCGGCGCTGGCACGCGGCTTTGGCCGGTATCCCGTGAAGCACGGCCCAAACCTTTCATGCGGATGAAGGATGGGGCCACGCTGCTGCAGAGCACGCTGGCGCGCTCCGCCGCGCTGCCGGGGGTGGATGAGATACTCATCGTCACCAACCGCGATCACCATTTCCAGAGCCACGAGCAGATCGAAGCCATGGGCGGGGCGCTGGGGAAGGCCAAAGTCTCCTTCTTATTGGAACCCCTGGGGCGGAATACCACAGCAGCCATCGCCATGGCCGCGTTCCTGGCAGTGGAACGCCACGGCGGTGACACCGTGCTACTGATCTTGCCGGCGGATCATCTGGTGGAAGACAAGCAGGCTTTCGCCAAGGCGGTGGCCGCGGCGGCGCCGGAAGCGGCGCGCGGCGACTTCGTCACCTTCGGCATCGTGCCCACGGGTCCGGAGACGGGCTACGGCTACATACAGTGTGCCGGAGCCTGGAAGCAGGACCAGGCGGGGGCCGTGAAGCGTTTCGTGGAGAAACCGGACCTGGAGCGGGCCAAGGCCTTCCTCGCCTCCGGCGATCACCTGTGGAACTCCGGCATGTTCTGTTTCCGGGCTGACGCCATCCTCGCAGCCATCCAGCGCTTCGCACCGGAAATCTACGAGAAGACCCGGGAATCCTGGCGCCTGAGCTCCGCCGCTGCCAAGGACTTGGCCGCGGTGCAGATCGAATCGGACGTGTTCACCCAGACCCCCTCCATCTCCATCGACTATGCGGTGATGGAGAAGGCCGACAACGTGAAGGTGGTGCCGAGCGCGTTCGGCTGGAGCGACATCGGCTCCTGGCGCTCCATCAGCGAACTGATGGAACCCGACGCGAAGGGGAATAAGGTCATCGGCGACGCGGTGCTGGTGAATGCATCGAACAACTATATCCAGAGCGAAGGCGGGCGCGTCATCGCCGCCGTGGGCGTGCAGGATCTGGTGATCGTGGACACGCCGGATGCCCTGCTGGTGGGTCACCGTGACCAGACCCAGTCGGTGAAGGACGTGGTGGAGCATCTGCGCCGTGACGGCCACGACTCCACCAAGCTGCACCGCACGGTGCACCGGCCCTGGGGCACTTATACGGTGGTGGAGGAGGGTCCCCACTACAAGATGAAGCGCATCTCGGTGAAACCGCATGCGTCGCTGTCGCTGCAGCGGCATCAGCATCGCAGCGAGCACTGGGTGGTGATCTCAGGCACGGCCGAGATCGTGAATGGGGATGCGACCCTGCGCCTCGAACACGACCAATCCACCTATATCCCGGCTGGTCACAAGCACCGCTTGAGCAACCCGGGCGAAGAGGACCTGGTCATCATCGAGGTCCAGACCGGCAGCTATCTCGGCGAAGACGACATCCAGCGTTTCGATGACATCTATGGACGTGCCAAGTGATGAGGCGCGTCCACATCAAGACCTTGGGCTGTCGGGTGAACGAGTACGACTCCGGCAAGATGCTGGAGGTGCTGGCCGCCACCGAGGGTTATAGCGCCACCGACGATCCGGCGGAAGCGGACAAGAGCGAGTGCAACCGCTGGGTGAACTTCCCGGGTGACGCTCGCCTGATTGACCAATTCGTGGAGGTGGATGTGCCCCAGGCCATGCAGAACTCCTACCGCGGCCGCATGGCCGTGGATCGGGCGGAGGCTTAAGCATGGCGGCCGACGATCTGCCGGCGAGTTTGGACTTCAGCCTCGAGCCCGCGGACAACGCACGCCTCGCCAACCTCTGCGGTCAGTTCGACGAGCACCTGCGCCAGCTCGAGCAACGACTCGGTATCGAGATCAACAACCGTGGCAACCAGTTCCGGGTCATCGGCTCCGCGGAACACGCTCAGGCCGCTGCGCAGGTGCTTAAGGAACTGTATGCAGCCACCGCCAAGGAGCGCATCAGCCGCGAGACCGTGCATCTAAGCCTCTCCAAGTCCGCGCTGGCGGAGCGCGCCGAAGCCGTGCCCGTCGGGGATGACGAGCCGGCGGTGGATACCAAACAAGGCCGCATCCGCGGACGCGGCGCCAACCAGCGCCGCTACCTGCACAACATCGCTGGCCACGATCTCAACTTCGGCATCGGCCCCGCCGGTACCGGCAAGACTTATCTCGCGGTGGCCAGCGCCGTGGCGGCCTTGAACCGGGATGAGGTGCGGCGCCTGGTGCTGGTGCGTCCTGCGGTCGAAGCCGGGGAGAGATTGGGTTTCCTGCCGGGCGACCTGACCCAGAAGGTGGATCCCTATCTGCGTCCGATCTACGACGCCCTCTATGAGATGCTCGGCTTCGAGCGGGTGATGCGGCTCATGGAGCGCAGCGTCATAGAAGTGGCGCCGCTCGCCTTCATGCGCGGCCGCACCCTGAATGAAGCCTTCATCATCCTCGACGAAGCCCAGAACACCACCATCGAGCAGATGAAGATGTTCCTGACCCGCATCGGCTTCGGCTCGCGCACCGTGGTCACCGGCGACATCACCCAGGTGGACCTGCCGCGGGTGCAGCGTTCCGGCCTGCGCGATGCAGTAGACCTGCTGAAGGACATGCCCGGCGTGAGCTTCACCTTCTTCACTGCTGCCGACGTGGTGCGTCATCCCCTGGTGCAGCGCATCGTCACCGCCTACGAGCAGCGCGACCGCGAATGAGCGAGGCGCCGCAGCTGGAAGTCGATGTCGAGGACGTGAGCGGCGCGGCAGGCAACCCATCTGCAGCCGAGTTCCAGCGCTGGACCGCTGCTGCTCTCGCCGGTCGCCGCGAACAGGCGGAAGTCTCGATCCGCATCGTCGGTGAGACCGAGGGCGCGGAGCTCAATGCCCGTTACCGCAGCAAGACCGGTCCCACCAACGTGCTGTCCTTCCCGGCAGAGCTGCCGGCCGGCGTGCCTCTCCCCATGGTGGGAGACCTCGTGATCTGCGCGCCGGTGGTGGCGCGCGAGGCCCATGCCCAGGGCAAGGAGCCATCCGCCCATTGGGCGCACCTCACGGTGCATGGCTGCCTGCATCTCATTGGGTACGACCATGAACATGAAGCCGGGGCGACCGAGATGGAGGCGCTGGAGACCGCCATCCTGGCCGGCTTAGGCTTCCCGGACCCTTATACGCCGGCCTGAACCGCCGAAGCCCCTGTCTTTACTGGTAAAATCCGCCTTCGACCCCCTGCGATGGCTCATCGATGTCCACCCAAGACCCGCAGCGCGACGGCGGCCCCGGCCTGCGTGCCTGGTTCCAGCGTCTAGGCCAGGCCCTATCCGGCGAACCGCGTGACCGCGAAGAGCTGCTGGAACTCCTCAACGACGCCCGCGAACGCAACCTGTTCGACGCCGACGCCCAGATCATGCTGGAAGGCGTGCTGCAGGTGGCGGACATGCAGGTGCGTGACGTGATGATCCCGCGCGCGCAGATGGTGGCCCTGGAGAAGGACATGGACCTGGCCGGGGCGCTGGCGGTCCTGAGTGAATCCGGCCATTCGCGCTTTCCGGTGGTGGGCGAGGACCGCGACAAGGTCATCGGCATCGTACTCGCCAAGGATGTACTCAACCATTTCGTGGACGGCGAAGATGCGGACTTCAACCTCCGCGAATATCTCAGGCCGGCGCCGTTCGTGCCTGAGAGCATGCGCCTCAACGTGCTGCTGAAGAAGTTCCGCGCCAGCCGCAACCACATGGCCATCGTCGCCGATGAATACGGCGGCGTGGCGGGACTCGTGACCATCGAAGACGTGCTGGAACAGATCGTCGGCGACATAGACGATGAATATGACGTAGACGACGAGGCGCGCATCCTCAAACACACTGACACCCGCTACACCGTGAAGGCGGTGACGCCAGTGGAGGACTTCAACGAATATTTCGGCACCACCTTGAGCGACGAGGAGTTCGAGACCGTGGGTGGGCTCGTGACCCATGCCTTCGGCCACCTGCCCAAGCGCGGTGAGAAGATCGAACTCGGGGGCTTCCGTTTCAAGGTGCTGCGTTCCGACAGCCGCCGCCTGCACCTGCTGGAAGCCTTGCTCAAGTCCGCACCGGCCGACGGCGAGGCATGAGCGGCACGCCCGGCATGATGCGCCGCTGGGGCACGCGGGCGGGGGAGTGGCGTGGCGCATGGCAGGGCGACGTGGCCGCTGGCTGCTGTGGCGCGCTCTTGGTGTTCGCCTTCGCGCCGTTCGGTGTCTATCCCCTGGCGGTGCTTACGCTGCTGGCCCTGCTTTGGCTCATCGCCGATGCCAGCTGGCGCCGCGCCGCTTGGCGCGGCTTCCTATTCGGCGCGGGCGAGTTCCTGGCCGGAGTATCCTGGATATACATCAGCCTGCATGACATGGGTGGGGTCGACCCGGTTGCCGCGGTGCTGATGCTGTTGTTTCTGGTCGCGATCATGGCGTTGTACAGCGCCGCTGCCTGCGCCATCACCGCCGCCTGGGCGCCGCCAGGCTGGAAGCGCGGGCTGCTGCTGTTTCCAGCGGCCTGGACCTTCTTCGAGTGGCTGAGGGGCTGGCTGCTCACCGGCTTCCCGTGGTTGAGCTTAGGCTACAGCCAGGTGGATGGCGCGCTGAAGGGTTATGCACCTTATATAAGTGGATTCGGCGTGAGCCTGTGCGTGGTGTTGAGCGCCGGCTTGCTGCTGACGGCATTCCAATGCCGCGGCTGGCGCGGCCGGCTATTCTCCCTGGCGGCCTTGCTGGCATTGTGGTGCGGCGGCTGGGGTTTGGGCGCGGTGCGCTGGACCCACCCCGCAGGCGCGCCCCTCAGCGTGACCTTGATCCAGGGCGACGTGCCCCAGGACCAGAAGTGGGAACCTTCGGCCTTCGAGCCCACCCTCAAGCTTTACCGCAAGCTCACCGACGCCCATTGGGCCAGCAAGCTCATCGTCTGGCCGGAGGCCGCGGTGCCCGCCTACCAGGACGAAGTGCAGATCGACTATCTGGACCCGCTGGAAGCGGATGCGCGCACGCACGGTACCGACATCCTGCTGGGCGTGCCCAGCTATGATCCTCTGCAAGACGCCTACTACAACAGCGTGATCAGCTTGGGTTCGAGCGACGGCACCTACAACAAACGGCATCTCGTGCCTTTCGGCGAGGACTTTGAGTTCCTGCCGCAATGGGTGAAGTCGCTGCTGCGGGACATGGACTTGCCGTACTCCAGCTTCAGTCCCGGAGCCAGGGACCAGCGGTTGCTGCGGGCGGCGGGTTATGCAGTAGGTACGTCCATCTGCTATGAGGATGCCTACGGCAGTGAGATCATGCGTGATCTGCCACAGGCGGCATTCCTGGTGAACGTGAGCAACGACGGCTGGTTCGGCGATTCCATCGCGTTGCCCCAGCATCTTGAGATCGCGCGCATGCGGGCACTCGAGGCTGGCCGCTGGCTGCTGCGCACCACCAACACCGGCGTCACCGCCATCGTCGATGACGGCGGCCAAGTACGTGCCCAAGCACCTACCGGCCGGGTCTACGTGCTCGACGGCGAGATCCAGCCGCTCGCCGGCGCGACACCGGTGACCCGCTGGGGCGACATGCCCGTGGTGTGCCTGTCGTTGCTGGTGCTGGTGGTGTTCGGCTGGCGGAGCAGGCGGGTCGCCGCATGATGCAGGAATTGCGCGAATCCTGGCAGGCGCTCAAGGCCTGGATGGCAGGTCCGGCGGGAGAGCGGCGTGCAGACCGTTACCTGCGTATATCGGTGGCGGCGGTGGTGGTGCTGTTCCCGGCCCTGTGCCTGCTGGTGAGCCGCAGCGACAGTTACAGCCTGCTGGTGCTCACGATCGTGGGCCTGATCGCCTGGTGGCGCAACGGGTTCAAGTCCGGTTTCAGCCGCCGCGACTGGATGTTCGTGGCGGTATTCCTCGTATTCCTGGCGGCCGGTCTTTTGGCCTTCGAACTCGGTCACCAGAGCGACAACGGATTCCGCCTGCTGGGGCGCTACCTGCGCCTGGTGCTGGTACTGCCGATCCTGGCGGCGTTCAAGCGTTATCGGCCGGCGCCGGCATTGGTGTGGGCGGGGTTGGGCCTGGGCTCGCTGGTGCTGGGCGTGGACGCCGTGTGGGAGCGAGTCTCCATCGCGGGCTTCCTGCAGCCGGACGGCGATACCAACGTCGCCATCCTCTTCGGCGATCTTGCGACCCTGACCACCTTCGCCTTCGCTGCGGGCTATGTGTATGTGGATGCCGAACTGCCGCGCCTCGGGCCGCGGCTGATGCAGGTGGGCATCCTGGCGGGGCTCGTGGCCTGCATCCTGTCCGGTGCGCGCGGCGCGTGGATCGCGCTGCCGGTGCTGCTGGTGCTATTCCTCTCCTGCCGCCATCTGCTGCGGCCGCGCGGTGTGCTGGCCGGTGCGGTCGCCATCCTGGTCTTGTTCGGTGGCCTGTATCTCCTGCCCCAGACCCGGGTCCGTGAGCGCATCCTGAATCCGGTGCGCCAGTTGCAATTGTACGATTACGTGCGGCAGAGCCTTCGGGATGAACCGGCGCCCGTCTGCCTGGATGATCCACGCCTGCTGGAAGCCTGGGCCGCCACCCGTTTCGGCAGTTCATCCCAGAACTTAAGTATCGACATACAGCCGGCGCAAGCGCCCTGGGCCGCGGGCCTGCAGCAGTTCGGTTGCCGGCGCAGCCTAGTCATGCATTTCAGCAACCTGAAGGGTGTCGGCGCGTCGGTGGACCTGCCGCGCACCCCCTGGCACGGCCAGAGACCGGCCGTCGCGCGCTTCATCATGGCGGGTAATGCCACGGTACGTTTCGGTGGCAAGTCCCATTCCGCGCTGAGGAGCCACGGACCTGTATTCGACGAAGTACGCATGTCTGCACCTCTGTCGCAGTCGGACTACCTGCGGGTATCCATCCCGCCCCACGGCAACTTCTATCTCGTACCGGTGGAGCAGTATCCAGGCGAATACCGCTACACCCTGTTGCATTCCTCGCTGGGTGACCGCCTGCAGATGTGGGGCGTGGCCTGGGACATGTTCAAGACCGCGCCGGTGACCGGCATCGGCACCGCCGCTTACATGGACCGGGCCCAACGGATGGTGGACGCCGGCGAAGCATCGCCCGTCACCGCCGAGTATGACCATCCGCACAACGAGTTCCTGGACGCGCTCGCCACCCGCGGCGTGGTCGGCCTGCTGGCGCTGCTGGCCCTGCTGGGGGTGCCGGGCTGGCTGTTCGCCCGCGGCCTCGACAGCCCGGATCCGGTGCGCCTGGGGGCGTCGCTGGCGGGCCTGCTGGTGAGCGTCGCCTTCGCCATGTTCGGCTTGAGCGAAACCATGCTGGTGCATTCAATCGCGCTCGGCTGGTATGCCATCATGACCGCCTTGTTCCTGGTGACCTCGGAAGGCCCACAAGGCCGCGGAGCTTGAGAGAGATGACCATGCAAGACGTCTATCGACCCGCCGATGTGGAGGCCGAAGCCCGCGCCCTGTGGGAGAGGCTGGATGCGGACCGCGCCCGGGAAGATGCGCCCGGCGAGAAGTACTACTGCCTGTGCATGCTGCCCTATCCCTCCGGCCGGCTGCATATGGGACACGTGCGTAACTACACCATCGGCGACGTCATCACCCGCTATCAGCGCATGAACGGCCGCAACGTGCTGCAGCCCATGGGCTGGGATGCCTTCGGCCTGCCGGCGGAGAACGCCGCCATCAAGAACAAGGTGCCGCCCGCCAAGTGGACCTACGACAACATCGACTACATGCGCCGGCAACTCAAGTCGCTCGGATTTGCCATCGATTGGCGCCGCGAGGTGGCCACCTGCCATCCCAAGTACTACAAGTGGAACCAGTGGCTGTTCCTGCGCATGCTGGAGAAGGGCATCGCCTATAAGACTACGGGCACCGTGAATTGGGACCCGGTGGACCAGACGGTACTCGCCAACGAGCAGGTGATCGACGGGCGCGGCTGGCGTACTGGTGCGCTGGTCGAGAAGCGCGAGATCCCCATGTACTACCTCAAGATCACGGCCTACGCCGATGAACTGCTGAGCGCGCTGGATGGGTTGCCGGGCTGGCCGGAGCGGGTCAAGACCATGCAGGCCAACTGGATCGGCAAGAGCGTAGGCGTGGAGATCGGCTTCCCCCATTCCGATGGCGTGCTCAAGGTGTTCACCACCCGTGCCGACACCCTGATGGGTGCGACCTATGTGGCAGTAGCCGCGGAGCATCCGCTGGCGGCGAAGGCCGCGGCAGATGACCCCAAGGTGGCCGCCTTCATCGAGGAGTGCCGCAAGGGCGGGGTCACCGAAGCAGAACTCGCCACCCAGGAGAAGAAGGGGGTCGCCACCGCGCTCACGGTCACGCATCCGCTCTCCGGTGCGCAACTTCCGGTATGGGTCGCCAACTACGTGCTCATGGCCTACGGCGAGGGCGCGATCGGCGGCGTGCCTGCTCATGACGAACGGGATTTCGAGTTCGCTATGAAGTACGGCCTGCCCACGAAGCTTGTGGTCCGGGCCGCTGCCGCCACTGTGCCGGACGCCGGTACAACTGAGCTTGGTTTTCTCGGCAAGGACGGAGTGGTATGCAACTCCGGTAAGTACGATGGACTGGGCTACCAGGCCGCAGTGGACGCGGTCGCCGCCGACCTCGCAGCCAAGGGCTTAGGCAAGAAACGCACCCAGTTCCGGCTGCGGGATTGGGGCATCTCCCGGCAGCGCTATTGGGGCTGCCCGATCCCGCTGATCCATTGCGATACCTGCGGCGACGTGCCGGTTCCCGATGCAGACCTGCCGGTGGTGCTGCCGGAGAACCTGGCGCCGGATGGCAGCGGCAACCCTCTCAACAAGTACCGGCCCTTCGTCGAGTGCAGCTGCCCGAAGTGTGGCAAATCGGCGCGTCGCGAGACCGACACCATGGACACCTTCGTGGATTCGTCCTGGTATTTCATGCGTTACGCCTGCCGCGATGACGATGCGGCCATGGTGGACGGGCGCGTGGACGAATGGCTGCCGGTGGACCAGTACATCGGCGGCATAGAGCACGCCATCCTGCATCTCCTGTATTCGCGCTTCTGGACCAGGGTGATGCGCGACATGGGCCTGCTCAAGTTCGACGAGCCCTTCACCCGACTCCTGACCCAGGGCATGGTCCTGAACCACATCTTCCTGCGCAAGGGCGACGCCGGCAGCCTGAACTACTACAGCCCCGAAGAAGTGGAACTGACGCACGATGCCGAGGGCCGCATCAGCGGTGCCGTGCTCAAGTCGGATGGCAAGCCGGTGCAGTACGACGGCCTCGGCACCATGTCCAAGTCGAAGAACAACGGCGTGGATCCGCAGATGCTGGTGGACAAGTACGGCGCCGATACGGTGCGCCTGTTCATGATGTTCGCGGCGCCCCCGGAACTCACCCTGGAATGGTCCGAGAGCGGAGTGGAGGGGGCGCAACGCTTCCTCAAGCGCCTGTGGAAGGCCGTGTTCGAACACACCGCCGCCGGCAAAGCGCCGGCGCTGGATCCGGCGGCCCTGGCTGCGCAGCAGCAGGATCTGCGCCGCCAGCTCCACGAGACCCTCGCCAAGGTCGGCGACGATGTGGGGCGGCGCTACACCTTCAACACCGCCATCGCGGCGGTGATGGAGCTTCTGAACGCCGTGACTAAGGCCGCCGGTGCCGGGCTCCAGGACCGGGCGGTGCGCCAGGAGGTCCTGGAAGGCATCGTGCGGATGCTGGCGCCCATCGTGCCGCACGTGGCCGAAAGCCTGTGGCAGGGCTTGGGCCATCCGGGTTCGGTCATGGCCGAGCGCTGGCCCGTGCCGGATCCCGCGGCCCTCAAGCGTTCGACCCTCGAACTCGTGGTGCAGGTCAACGGCAAGTTGCGTGGCCGCATCCAGGTGGCCGTGGATGCGGCCAGGGAGACCATCGAAAGTGCTGCCCTCGCGGAACCTTCCGTCCAGCCTTTCGTCCAAGGCAAGGATGTGAAGAAGATCGTGGTGGTGCCGGGCAAGCTGGTCAATGTGGTGGCTACGTGAACGGATCGCGCCTGATTTTCCGGACGTTTGGACTGCTGCTGCTGCCGGCACTGTTGACAGCTTGTGGCTTCCATTTCCGTCAGGCTCCGGACCTGCCGCCATCCATGCGACACATCTACATCGCTGCGCCCGGCAACAACGGCAGCTTGTTGCGGGAATTGCGCCGCGACCTGGCTTCGGACGATACCCAGATCCTGCCGACGCCGCTGGGCGCCACCACCATCCTTAGCATCATCGGCGTCTCCCACGGCAGCCGTCCCCTGGCGCTTAGCCGCAACGGGCAACCGCTGGAATACCAGGTCACTTACGGAGTGGAGTTTTCACTGGTGGTGCAAGGTGCCACCATCATGCAACCCCAGACCGTGGATCTGAAGCGCAACTACACCTATAGCGTCACCAATGCCATCGCCAACGAGGAGCAGGAACAGAACCTGGCCGACGCCCTGTCGCGGGACGTGGCGCAGTTCATCGTGTACCGGGTGATAGCAGCGGCGCGCAGCCTGCCCCCGTCATTGGCGGCGCTGCCGGTCACCACGCCGGCCCCGAAGGCGGCCAGCGTCGCCGTGCCGGTGATCACCACCACCCCTGCGCCCGCCGCTGCCACGCTCCCAGCGGTGTAGTATCTTGCGCATGTCCCGCCAGTCACTGACCCTGCTCCCTCGCGCCAGCCTGGCGCGCCGCGGGCTATGGTCGCTGGTGGGGTTGATGCTGCTGGCGGTGCAGACCGGCCTGCCGGCGCACCAGGACAGCCATCCGCTCAACCAGCCGGACATCGCCTGCCACTACTGCATGCTCGCCGGCCATGCCCCCGGCATGCCGACCCTTTCCGCTCCGCCGCCGCCGAGCCTGGCATGTCACGAGGCACCACGCCTCGTCGCTGTCAGTCGCATCGTCCGTGGTTTCCCCCGTACCCGTTTCAGCCGCGGCCCTCCGTCCCGCATCGACGCCTGACCTGACCGGTGCCCTGTCCGCTTCGGCGGCATGGGTTGCGTCCACATGCACGACGGAGTGTCTCCATGCGTATCAGATCATTAATCGCGCTCGCGCTCGGCCTCACGGCTTTGAGTGCCGCGGCGCAGGCCGCGCCGCAGAATAGCGGCAACGCCTTCAATCCCGGCATCGGCCTGGTGCTGAACGGCACCTGGGCGAGCTACCCTACCGAGGCCGGCCACCGGCAGATCCCCGGTTTCATGCTGGGCGATGGTGCGGGTCTCCCGCCGCAGGGCTTCGGCCTCGGCGAATCGGAATTGGACCTCGCTTCCAACTTCGACAACCTGTTCACCGGTTTCGGTGCGCTCTCCTTCCATGAGAACCACGGCCAGGATTCGGTGGAAGTGGAACTCGCTTACCTGCAGACGCTCGCCATGCCGGATGGTTTCCAAGTGACCGCCGGCAAGTTCTTCTCGTCCTTCGGCTACCAGAACGCGCGCCATGCTCACGTCTGGGACTTCGTGGACCAGCCGCTCGCCTACGAGGCCATGCTCAATAACCAGTACAGCGACCCCGGCATGCAGCTCACCTGGCTCGCTCCCACTGACACCTACCTGCTGTTCGGCGCGGAGGCATTCAGCGGCGACAACTTCCCGGCCGGCGGTGCCGCCCACAGCGGTAACGGTGCCAACAACCTGTTCGTGAAGCTGAGCCAGGACGTGGGGGACAGCAGCACCTGGTTCGCGGGCCTGTCCTACATGTCAGCGCGGGCCTTCAATCGCCCCTCGTTCGGGGACGGAGATGCGGAATTCTCGGACCAGAGCGACCTCGACGGTCCGCTGTTCACCGGCACCAGCAACATCGTGGGCGCGGACTTCGTCTGGAAGTGGGCGCCGCACGGCAACTTCTATGAGAAGAACTTCGTGTTCCAGACCGAGTTCCTGCACCGTAGCGAGAGGGGCACGCTGTCGAATGTCGGTTGCGCGGTGGGCAATGCCTGCAACGGTGCCAGCGCTTATACCGGCTCCGCCAACGGCTGGTACGTGCAGGGTACTTACCAGTGGATGCCGCAGTGGCGCGTCGGTCTGCGCTATGACCGGCTCACCAGCGACAATACCGTCACGGGTTTCTACCAGCCCGGGCAGCTCCTGGGGAACGGCTTCGCGCCGCACCGGGAGAGCGCCATGGTGGATTTCTCCAACTCCGAGTTCAGCCGCATCCGCCTGCAATACAACCGCGATCAGTCGGGCTTGATCCCCGCCAACGAAGTGATGCTGCAGTACATCGTCGCCATGGGCGCCCATCCGGCCCACACCTTCTGATATAGATATAGAAAGGAAATCCCCATGCGTTCCTTAAGAACCCTGTTCCTCATCCTGGCTCTGGCCGCCTCAGCCCCGGCTTTCGCCGACCTCAATGTGTTCTCCTGCGAGCCACATTGGACCGCGCTGGTGAATGAGATCGGCACCAGCCACGTGAACGTCACCACCGCCACCGGCGCCTTCAATGATCCGCACTTCATCCAGGCACGGCCCAGCCTGATCTCCGCCATGCGCAAGGCCGATCTCGTGGTCTGCAACGGCGCCGATCTCGAGGTGGGCTGGCTGCCGGTGCTGATGCAGCAGGGTGCCCGCGATACCGTGCAGCCCGGGCAGCCTGGCTACCTGGAAGGCTCCCAGTACATCCAGCTCCTGCAGGTGCCGAGCCGCGTGGACCGTGCCCAGGGCGATATCCATCCCTACGGCAACCCGCACTTCCAGACCGACCCGCGGGTGATCACCGCGGTGGCGCCGGAACTGGCGCAACGCATGGCGCAGCTGGATCCCGCCAATGCGGCCGAGTACCAGAAGCGTTATGCGGACTTCAAGACGCGTTGGGACGCGGCAGTGGTGAAGTGGACCCAAGAGGCGGCGCCGCTCAAGGGCATGAAACTCATCGGCTATCACGATGGCTGGGTGTACATGAGTAACTGGCTCGGCATCGACATGGTGGGCTTCCTGGAGCCCAAGCCCGGCATCCCGCCGAGCCCGAGCCATCTTGCGGATCTCCTGGCGACCATCAAGAGCCAGGGTGTGGCCGGCATCATCTACACGCCGTATGAGGATGAGCAGGCGCCAGAATGGCTCTCGCAGCGCGGCGGCGTGCCCGTGGCGCAGATCCCCGACACGGTCGGTGCCGACAACGACAAGGACCTGTTCCAGTTCTATGACCTGATGGTGAACCAACTCCTGAAACTGCATGGGGGCGGGAAGTGAACATCGATATCGGGGCACTCTCCATAGTAGGTCCGGCGCTGGTGGCCGGTGTGCTGGTGCTGCTGACCCACGTGCCCATGGGGCGTGAGGTCTTGAGCCGCGGCATCATCTTCATCGATCTCGCCATCGCGCAGGTGGCGGGCCTGGGCGTGATCGCCGCCGACATGCTGCACCTGGGCGCCGACCAGACTTGGGCGGTGCAGATCGCTGCGGGCATTGCGGCGCTCCTGGGCGCGCTGTTGCTCACCTGGACCGAGAAGAAGTTCCCGGAAGTACAGGAGGCGCTCATCGGCGGACTGTTCGCGCTTGCCGCCACCGGCAGCATCCTGCTTCTGTCCAACAACCCGGAAGGGGGCGAGCACCTGAAGGACCTGCTGGTGGGGCAGATCCTGTGGGTGAGCTTCAAGAGCCTGGTACCCGTAGCGGTCATGTATGCGCTGATACTCGCGGCCTGGTTCGGTTTCGGTCGGCGCCTGGGCCGGGTCGGCTTCTACGTCCTGTTCGCCCTGGCGGTGACCGCCTCGGTGCAACTGGTGGGTGTGTACCTGGTGTTCGCCAGCCTGATCATGCCGGCGCTGGGCGCGCGCGGCATGCCGGAGAAGCGCGGGCTGGTGGTGGCGTTCCTGGTGGGTGCCGTCGCCTATGCAGTCGGCCTGGTGTTGTCCACGGTCTTCGACCTGCCGAGCGGTGCACTCATCGTCTGGTGCCTGGCGACCTGCGCTATCATCATGGCCATCATGCGCAAGTTCATCGGCGGCGGACGTGAAGCTCGAGCCTGACCGGCTGGCATCCCGGTTGCAGGGCGACCTGCCGGCGGTGATCCTCATCGCTGGTGATGAGCCCCTGCAGCGGGAAGAAAGCGCGGATGCGATCCGGGCCGCGGCGCGGGCCCAGGGTTACACCGACCGCGAAGTGTTCGTGGCGGAGCGCAGCTTCGACTGGGACGCCATGCTCACCGCCGGCGCCAGCCTCTCGCTGTTCGCTTCCAAGCGCATCTTGGAGTTACGCCTGCCTACCGCCAAGCCCGGCCCCAAGGGCGCCGAGGCACTGGGCAGCTACGCCAAGGATCCGGCGCCGGACACACTGCTGCTGGTGATCGCCGAGGACAAGCTGGAGGGCAATCCGGTCTGGGCGCAGGCCCTGGAACGCGCCGGGCTCATGGTGCAGGTGTGGCCGGTGGCGCCGGCGGCGGTACCCGCCTGGGTGCGGCAACGGCTCAAGAGTCGCGGTTTCGAAGCCACGCCGGATGCGGTGACGCTCATCAGCGGACGGGTCGAAGGCAACCTGCTGGCGGCGAACCAGGAGATCGAGAAGCTGGCGCTGTTGCGCGAACCCGGCGTGCTGGACGCGGAGGCAGTGGCGACGGCGGTGACCGACAGCGCCCGCTACGACGCCTTCAAACTGGTGGACGCGGCCCTGGCGGGCGATGTGCCGCGCACGGTGCGGGTGCTGGAAGGCCTGAAGGCAGAGGGCGAGGAACCGGTGCTGGTGCTGGGCGCGCTCCTGCGCCAGATCAAGGAACTGGCGTCCTTCGCATTGGAGATCGAAGCCGGTACCCCATCACAGCGGGTGACAGCGGGGGTCTGGGAGCGACGCCGGCCCCTGATCCAGACCGCGCTGAAACGCCGCAAGGCCCAGGGCTGGCAGCGGCTGTTGAAGAAGGCGCAACGCACGGATCGAGTGCTAAAAGGTCGCGCCCACGGCCGGGCCTGGGATGAACTGTTACACTTATCAACAGAGATGGCGCATAAGTAGATGCGCCATCTCTGTTGAATAAGTTGCCTGATTGAATTTCCCGAAAAAGGCCTTCCCTGGCCTTTTTCAGGACCGCAAATCGCGGAGTGAATCCGCGATTTGCTCGTCCACAGGCATGGCCGGCGACCGCCGCTGAATATGAGGAGCGCCATACGCGCGGATGAGAAAGATCGGCATCTTCGGGGGCAGCTTCGACCCCATCCATTTCGGCCACCTGCGGCCGGCGCTCGAGATCCTCGATGCGCTTTCCCTGGACAGCATGCACTTCATCCCCAGCGGTCAGCCGCCCCATCGCGGCGCGCCGGCGGCATCGGCCGGGACGCGGCTGGCCATGTTGAAGGCCGCCGTGGCCGGGGAACCCCGCTTCCAGGTGGATGAGCGGGAGATCAAGCGTGCCACGCCGTCATACACCTTCGATACCCTGAAGGCATTGCGCCAGGAGCACGGCCACGACCGGTTGGTGCTGGTGCTGGGACTGGATGCGTTCCTGGGCTTCACCGGCTGGCATCGCTGGAAAGAGATACTGGACCTGGCGCACCTGGTGGTGACGCATCGTCCCGGTTGGAGCCTGCAGACCAGCGGCGAGCTCGCGATGCTGCTGCAGGAACGGCAAGTGGACGACGCGCCGGCCATGATGCAACACGCCGCCGGCAAACTGATGCTGCAGACGGTCACGCAGCTGGAGATATCCTCCAGCCAGATACGGGAGACAGCGGCGCGCGGCGGCGACCTACGCTTCCTGGTGCCGGACCCGGTGCGCGCGCTGATACAGGATTCGCATTGCTATGCATGAGGAGTGCCGATGAAACCCGAGAAGCTCAAGGACCTGGTGATGGAAGCGCTGGAGGACATGAAGGGTGTGGACATCCGCGTGTTGGATGTGCGCGGCATGACCGCGATCACTGACTTCATGATCGTCGTCAGCGGCACCTCGGACCGGCATGTGAAATCGCTGGCGCGCAATGCCCTGGACGTGGTCCGCGAGCACAAGGTGAAGCCCCTGGGCGTGGAAGGCGAGCAGGGCGGTGAGTGGGTGCTGGTGGACTTGGGCGACGTGGTCCTGCACGTGATGCGCCCGCAGGTGCGCGACTTCTACAACCTGGAGAAGCTCTGGTTGCCGGACCTGAACAAAGCCGCCAGTACCTGAACCTCCCGTGCGCATCCATCTGATCGCCGCGGGTACCCGCATGCCGGTCTGGGTCGACGACGGCTTCCGGGACTATGCCGGGCGCATGCCGCCGGAGTGCAAGCTGCTGCTGAAGGAGATCCCCCTGGGTACCGCGCGTGCCGGCGGGGATGCGCGTAAAGCCATGCAGGAAGAGGGCGTCGCCATGCTGGCGGCGTTGCCCGACGGCGCGGGCATCACGGCCCTCGACGTGCGCGGCAAGGTGCTGGACACCGAAGCCCTGGCGAAACTGCTGAACCGCTGGCTCCAGGAGGGCCGCGACCAGGCGCTGCTCATCGGCGGTCCGGAGGGCCTCGCGCCGGAGTGCTTCGCCAAGGCGGAAGCCAGGCTGTCCCTGTCCGCGCTGACCCTGCCCCACGCCCTGGTGCGCGTGGTGGTCGCCGAGCAGATATATAGAGCGTGGTCCATTTTGAAGAATCATCCCTACCATCGCGCCTGATGGACCCGCAGCTCTATCTCGCCTCCGCATCGCCGCGCCGTAAGCAGTTACTGGAGCAGCTGGGTCTCCGTTTCGAAGTGGTGGTGGCCGACATGGATGAGCGCCTCCGACCAGGCGAGGCCGCCGAGGACTATGTGTCGCGGGTCGCCGCGGCCAAGGCCCAGGCGGTGGTCCGACGCCTGGGCAGCCCCAGCTTGCCGGTGCTGGCGGCCGATACGGCGGTGGTGCTGGGCGGGATCATCCTGGGCAAACCCAAGGACCGCGCCGACGGGATAGCGATGCTTGACCGCCTCGCTGGCCGCTCCCATCAAGTATTATCGACGGTAGCCCTTTGGCATTCGGGCGGGATGCGCATGGCGGTCAGCCGGAGCCGGGTCACGTTCCGGACCATCTCGCCGGAGGAAGCCGCGGTTTACTGGGCGAGCGGCGAACCCGCCGACAAGGCCGGGGGCTACGGCATCCAGGGACTGGGTGGCGTGTTCGTGGAATCCCTGGATGGCAGTTACAGCGGCGTCATGGGCCTGCCCTTGTTCGAGACGGCCGCGCTGCTGAAGGATGCCGGTATACACGTGCTCTAAGACGTGAGGTTTTAGGGATGGAGGTTCGGCGAACCTGCATCCCTCAACCCTTAAATCGAGAGCACGCCATGAGCGAAGAGATACTGGTGAACGTGACGCCGCGGGAGACGCGCGCGGCCTTGCTGGAAGACGGAGTACTGCAGGAGATCTACATCGAGCGCACCCGCCGTCGCGGGCTGGTGGGCAACATCTATAAGGGCACCGTGACCCGGGTGCTGCCCGGCATGCAGGCGGCCTTCGTCGAGCTTGGATTAGCCCGCACCGCGTTCCTGCATGCCTCCGACATCGTCCGCGGCCAGGCCCAGGGCGAGGACGCCGGGCTCCCGCCTCCCTTGCCGGATATCCGTGAGCTGCTGCACGAGGGTCAGCCGGTGCTGGTACAGGTACTCAAGGACCCCTTGGGCACCAAGGGCGCGCGCCTCACAACCCGTATCAGTATCCCGTCCCGTTATCTCGTGTATATGCCGGAAGGTAGCGGCGTGGGCCTGTCCACCCGCATCGAGGAAGAGGTCGAGCGCACCCGCCTCAAGAACCATATCGAGAGCTTCGCTCCGGAACTCGCCGCCGGCGGCTATATCGCCCGCACCGCAGCGGAGGGCGCGCAGCCGGAAGCGTTGCGCGCCGACATGCTGTTCCTGAACAAGCTGTGGGAGAGCGTGCAGCGGGAGGCGGCGGTGGCGAGACCCGGCGAGCGGGTGCATGAGGACCTGCCGCTGGCGGTGCGCATCCTGCGCGATCTGTCCAGCGAGCGGCTGCGCGCGGTGTCGGTGGATTCGGTGGAGATCGCCGAGCGCATGCGCCATTTCACCCGCAGCTTCGTGCCACACCTGACCGATCGCATCAGCGTGCACGAAGGCAGCAAGCCCATCTTCGAACAGCACGGTGTCGAGCAGGAGATCCAGCGCGCCCTGGAACGCAAGGTACCGCTCAAGTCCGGTGGGCATCTGGTCATCGACCAGACCGAGTCCATGACCACCATCGACGTGAATACCGGGGCCTACGTGGGCAGGAGCAACCTCGAAGACACCATCGTCAAGACCAACCTCGAGGCGGCCCAGACCATCGCCCGGCAACTGCGCCTGCGTAACCTGGGTGGCATCATCATCATCGACTTCATCGACATGGACGATGAAGCCCATAAACAATCAGTGCTGGAGGCGCTGGAGAAGGCGCTGGCGCCGGACCATGCCAAGACCCAGCTCACGGCAGTGTCGGCGCTAGGCCTCGTGGAGATGACGCGCAAGCGCACCCGCGAGAGCCTGGAGCACGTGCTGTGCGAACCTTGCCCGGCCTGCGCCGGCCGCGGCTCGCTCAAGAGCCCCGAGACCGTGTGCTACGACGTGTTCCGGGAATTGCTGCGCGCCACCCGCCAGGAGCAAGCCAATGAGCTGAGAGTGCTCGCGGCGCAGGAGGTGGTGGACTTGCTGCTGGATCAGGAAGCCGGGACTCTCGCGGAGGTATCCGCGCAGGTGGGCAAACCGGTGCGTCTGCAGGTCGAATCCCTATATACCCAAGAACAATTCGACGTGGTACCGATATGATCGGTCATACGAGCGGCGAGGTGGCCTTTGGGTAAATGGCAGCGCCGCCTCTGGAAGTGGGCCGCCGGGGCGTTCGCCGCCCTGGTGATCCTGCTTGCCACGGTGGTGGGCCTGTTCCGCCTGTTGACGCCGCTGGTACCGGCCTATCGCCTGCAGGTGGAGCAGTGGGCCAGCACCGAACTGCAGCACCCGGTGCAGATCCATTCCATGGGTGCGGACTGGAGCTGGAACGGCCCCGAGGTGACCCTGCAGGATACGCGCATCCTGAGCCGCGACCGGCAACGGGAAGTGGTGGCCGCCGGTGAAGTGCGCCTTGGCCTCGACTGGCGGAGCCTCTTGCACTTCAAGCTGCCGCGACCCAGCCGCGTGGTGCTGGTGGCGCCGCGCCTGGAGGTGCAGCGCCTGGCCGACGGCAGTTACGCGATCCGCGGTCTCGGCACCACGGCGCAGACCGGCAACACCGACTGGCGTGCCACCCTGACCGAAGTGCTGGCCCAGACTGCCGAGGTGGTGGTGAAGGATGGCCAGCTCACCCTGTTCGATCCGCGCCATCCGGGCACGGCTGTATTCACCCGCATCGGCCTGCGCATTGACAACCTGCCGGACGACCACCGTATCCAGGGCGAGGCAAGCCTGCCGGCGGCACTCGGCCGCAAACTGGACTTCCAGTCGCGCATCCGGGGCGAGGGCATCGATCCAGCTCATTGGGATTGGCATGCGGAGCTCCAAGGCAGCGGCCTGCAGCCGGCGCAGATATCAGCTTATCTGCCGCAGCCCCTGGGCTACCTCGGCGCGGGTGTCATCAACCTGGATGTGCGGGCCAACGCCGAACACGGCGTGATGCAGACCGCCACGGCGAACTTCGATGCCCACGACCTCGTGCCGGCGGCGCCTCTCGGCAGCGCTCCGGCCGTACCGCTGCTGCAGGGCAAGTTCGAATGGAGCCGCGCGCCGGACGGATGGCGCGTGCTGGGCCGCGATGTGGCGCTGCAAGTGGAACATTCCGCGCCCTGGACCCCGCAGGATGTGGATCTCGAATATGCACAAGACGGCGATGGCGACCATTGGTCCGGCGATGCGGGCCTGCTGCGCATGCAGGACCTGGCGGCGCTGACCGATTGGCTGCCGCAAGAGCAGGCAGCGGTCGTGAAACGCGCGCACGCCTTTGCTCCGAGCGGCGACGTCTCCGGTCTTGACTTCAAGCTGGGGCTCGACGGCAAGAAACCCAAGGATTGGGCTGTGAAAGCCGTGTTCCAGAAGCTGGGGCTGCGTGCGGCGGAAGGCTATCCGGGCTTTGCCGGCATGAGCGGCCGGGTGGACCTCGCCGACCGCGGCGGCGAAGTGCAGCTCGACGCCCAAGACGCCGACGTGGATTTCCGGCCCCTGTTCCGCACCCTGCTGCACGCGGACAGCGCCAAGCTGATCGCGCGGGTGGATCACGACAAGACCGGCTGGCGCGTGGCCACCGACAGCTTCTTGGTCGCCAACGCCGATGCGGCGGCCCACGGCCGCGCCGGCATGCAGTTTCCCTCGGACGGCAGCGCCCCGGTGTTGGATCTCGATGCGACCGTAGACCGCGCCGACGCGCGCAACAAATCCACCTACTTCCCGGTCGGCATCATGCCGACGCCGGTGGTGGAGTGGCTGGACACCTCCATCAAGTCCGGCCAAGTGACCTCCGGTACGGTCTCGATCCATGGCAAGACCTCTGATTTTCCCTGGAGGGACAACCACGGCGGTACCTTCGACATCCAGTTCCACCTGCAGCACGCGCGGCTGGATTATTTCCAAGGCTGGCCTGCCATCAAGGACCTGAACGCGGATGTGCGCTTCCTGGATCAGGGGCTCGAGGCCCATGCCCATAGCGGCACGATCCAGAACCTGGAGATCCAGGACGGCACCACCGCGCGATTCGTGGAACTCGCCAGCGGCATCCTCCAGGTGGATGGGGATGCCCGGGGGAGCGCCGGCAACGGCCTGGATTTCCTGCGCCAGGGCCCACTCCGCAAATTGCTCGGCGGTTACCTGGATGGCTTCACCGCCAGGGGCAGCGCGATCGCGGACATCCATTTCACGCTGCCGGTGACGCATCCCCAGGACTTCGTCCTGAAGGGCAGGGCGACCCTGCAGGAAGTGAGCTTGTGGCCGACCAGCCTGCCCGAGCTTGTGGCCGAACGCCTGCATGGCAGCATCGACTTCGGCAACTATGGCTTGTCCACGGACGGCGTCGAGGGGACCTTGCTTGGCGGCCCCGTCGCCGTGGTGATCCACACACCCAACGACGCCCATGGCGGCTTGAGCGCGGTGAGCGTGCGCGGCACGGCGCAGGCGACCGGCATCGCCACGGTGTTGGGCCACGGCACCGAACACTGGCTGGAGGGACAGAGCGACTGGCGGCTCGACGGCCGCATCCCCATGCAGCCCGGTACCAGTACCGCGGGCCTGGATCTCACGCTGCAATCGGACCTGCAGGGCTTGGGGATGAAGCTGCCGGCGCCTTTCGGCAAGCAAGCGGCGGAAAGCCAGGCCTTGCGCGTGGCCCTGAAACTGGAGACGGTGGACGACCTCAGCCTCACCGGCAACTACGGCACGGCGCTAGGCTTGCGCCTGGACCTCGCGCCTCATAAGGGCGGACTGGGTTTCGATCGCGGCGAGCTGCGCCTGGGGGGCGCCGCCGCGGCCAGGCCCGCCAGATCCGGTTTCACGGTGGACGGCCACCTCGCTGAATTCGACTGGGATCAGTGGAAACAAGCGCTGCTGCCCATGGCTGGCAACGATTCACAGCCGGGGAATACGCCGGTGCAGCGCGGGGCGCTGCCGCCGGTGCTGGCGGACGTGGACATCAGCGTCGGCCATCTCGCCGGCTTCGGCCAGAGCCTGGACAAGGTGCAGCTCAGCCTGAAACACGGCGACGACGGTTGGCAGGGGCGTCTGGACAGCGTGCCGGTGGCCGGCAGTGTCAAGCTGCCCGCCAGCGTGGACGCAGAGCACCCCATCGTGCTCGACATGGACCGGGTGTTGCTGGTCGACAAACCCGTGGCCGCAGTTGCGCCAGCCCCCGCGCAGGCCAAGCTCGCCCCCGCGAACTTCGACCCGCGCAGCGTGCCGGCGCTGCGTTTCAGCGCCAAGCAGTTCCAGTTCGGCCGCATGACGCTGGACAACATCAGCCTGTCCCTGGTGCCGCTACCCGCGGGTATCGCACTGGAGGACGTCAAGGTAGCGGACCCGAGCTTCAGCGTGAGCGGCGACGGTACCTGGGTCGTGACGCCCGCCGGCCAGCAGCACACCATGCTGAATGCAGACGTGGAGAGCAAGGATGTGGAGAAGTCCTTGCAGTCCCTGGGGTTCGATGCCGGTCTGAGCGGCGAGAAGGGCAGCATCGTGGCTTCCCTGAACTGGCAGGATAGCCCCATGGGCGACGTGGTGCACAGCCTCGGCGGCACCATCCATCTCAAGCTGCAGAACGGGCAGATCAAGGAGATCCAGCCGGGTGCGGGAAGGCTGTTCGGCCTGCTCAGCATCAATGCCTTGCCGCGCCGGGTACTGCTCAACTTCAGCGACGTATTCGGCAAGGGTTTCGGTTACGACAGCATCGAAGGCGATTTCCTGCTGCAACAGGGTGACGCCTACACCAAGAACCTCACCGTCAACGGTCCCGCCGCCGGCATCCATCTCGTCGGCCGTACCGGCCTCGCCAAGCACGACTTCGACCAGGCCCTGATCGTGGATCCCAGCGTGAGCTCCAGCCTGCCGATAGTAGGCGCGCTGGCAGCGGGCGTGGGCGTGGGTGCCGTGGTGTTCCTGCTCACGGAGATATTCAAGAAGCCCCTTACCGAGGCCGGTGAGGCGCGCTATCACCTCACCGGGACATGGGACAATCCGGTCCTCACCAAGGTGCCGAGTTCGTCGCCGCCGGCCAGCGCCCGCAAACCATGAGTGCCATGCAGCGAATCCTCGCCGGTCTTATCTTCGTCCTCGCGCTGATGCCCGCAACCGGTGCCGGTGCCGCGACGGATCCGGACAGTTTCATCCTCAGCGCCGAGCAATGGGCCCTGCCGCGAAGCGGCGATACCTTGATCCGGCTCGCGCCGGTGCGTGCGGCCATGGCGGACTGGCTCGCCACACCCGGTGCGCGCATCCTGATCCGATATTCCGGCAGCGATGCCGCGAACCTGTGGGCCGGCGAATTGCAGGATTGGCTGGTGGCCTTAGGGTTGCCGGCGGACCGCATCGAGAAGCATGTCAGTGCGGATCTGGCTGAGGACGCGGTGGTGCTCAAGGTGCAAGGCTGATGCACAAGTTCGCCGCAGTGCAGATGTGCTCCGGCCTAGACGTGACCGTGAACCTGCGGGAGGCGGGCAAGCTCATGGCCAAGGCCGCCGCGGGCGGTGCCGAACTCATCGTCCTGCCGGAGAACTTCGCGCTCATGGCGCGGGACGACGCCGAGCGGGTCGCCGCCAGCGAGGTGGATGGCAGCGGCCAGATCCAGGATTTCCTGGCGGAGAAGGCCCAGTCCCTCAAAGCCTGGATCGTGGGGGGCACCGTGCCCGTGATGGCCGGTCGTGAGCGCGTGTATGCGCGCTGCCCGGTCTATGATCCGCAGGGCCGGCGTGCGGCTTACTACGACAAGATCCACATGTTCGACGTGCAGGTGGGCGCGGCGGAGAGCTACCAGGAATCCGCCCGCACTGAGGCGGGCAGCAGACCTGTGGTCGTCGTGACACCCTTCGGCAAGCTGGGGCTGGCGGTGTGCTATGACCTGCGCTTCCCGGAACTGTTCCGTGCATTGGTGGTGCAGGGTGCGACCTGCTTCGCGGTACCCTCGGCCTTCACTCGCACCACGGGCCAGCGTCACTGGGATGTGCTGGTGCGGGCCCGCGCCGTGGAGAACCTGAGTTTCCTCGTCGCCGCGGCCCAGGGCGGGCACCACGCCAATGGCCGCGATACCTGGGGTCACAGCATGCTGGTGGATGCTTGGGGAGAAGTGGTGGGCGAACGGCGCGATGCGGACCCAGGGGTGGTCACCGGTGCGTTCGATCCGGTCCAGCAGCAGCGCCTCAGGGGTAAGTTCCCGGCGCTAGCCCACCGCAAGCTGGTTTAGAATCCCAGATCCGCCCTCATATATATCATCATCCACCTGTACCCCATCCCGTTGAGAGTCCCATGGAAAATGCGCTGAAGATCGCCCAACAGAGCCTGCTTGAACCCACCGGCCTCGATGAACGCAAGGTGGCGGGACTCCTGGACCGGTTGATGGTCCACAAGCTGGACAGCGCGGACGTATATTTCCAGCTCTCGCGCCATGAGTCCTGGTCCCTGGAGGACGGCATCGTCAAGGACGGCGCTTACAGCATCGAGCAGGGCGCAGGCGTGCGTGCCATCGCCGGCGAGAAGACCGGCTTCGCATATTCTGACGAGATCATGTTGCCGGCCCTCACCCGCGCCTCCGATATGGCCCGCGCCATCGCGCGCCAGGGCGGCGAGAACGGCCTCAAGGCCTGGACGCCCAACGCGCCGCAGCGTCTCTATCAGCCGCTCGATCCCATCCCCACCCTGCAGGACGCCGACAAGGTGAAGCTCCTGGAGCGCATCGATGCCGAGGCACGGCGCATCGATCCGCGGGTGAAGCAGGTGATGGTGAGCCTGTCAGGCGTGCATGACACGGTGCTGGTGGCGGGCAGCGACGGCACGCTCGCCGCCGACGTGCGCCCCCTGGTGCGCTTCAACGTGAGCGTGATTGTCGAGCAGGACGGGCGCCGCGAGCAGGGTTATTCCGGCGGCGGCGGACGCTTCGGCTACGGCTATTTCATCGAGTCGGGCGCGGCCTCGCACATCGCCCAGGAGGCGGTGCGCCAGGCCCTGGTGAACCTGGAAGCGGAACCCGCTCCTGCGGGTAGCATGACCGTGGTGCTGGGACCCGGCTGGCCAGGCATCCTGCTGCACGAGGCCATCGGCCACGGTCTGGAAGGGGATTTCAACCGCAAGGGCACCTCCGCGTTCTCCGGGAAAGTGGGCCAGAAGGTGGCCAACGAACTCTGCACCGTGGTGGACGACGGCACCCTGAAGGATCGACGCGGTTCCCTCAACGTGGATGACGAGGGCACGCCCAGCCAGTGCACCACGCTCATCGAGAAGGGCATCCTCAAGGGCTACATGCAGGACAAGATGAACGCGCGGCTCATGGGTGTCGCTCCGACCGGCAATGGCCGGCGCGAGTCCTTCGCGCACCTGCCCATGCCGCGCATGACCAACACCTACATGCTCCCGGGTCCCCACGACCCCCAGGAGATCGTCCGCTCCGTGAAGAAGGGCCTGTATGCCGTGAACTTCGGCGGCGGTCAGGTGGACATCACCAGCGGCAAGTTCGTGTTTTCCATGAGCGAGGCTTATCTGATCGAGGACGGCAAGGTGACCCGCCCGGTGCGGGGCGCTTCGCTGATCGGTAATGGTCCAGATGCACTCACACGCGTGAGCATGGTCGGCAATGACCTTAAACTGGATGAGGGCGTGGGCACTTGCGGCAAGGAAGGACAGAGCGTGCCAGTGGGCGTGGGCCAGCCGACGCTACGCATCGACGGCATCACCGTTGGCGGAACGGGCTAAGCGTCCAGTCCCGGGAAGTCTTTCAGCCTCTTCATCAGTTCCTTCCGCGTCCGGCATACGAGCGTCGCGTGACCCAGCTTGCGGCCGGGACGCGCTTCCTTGCCGTAGTCGTGGTAGTGGGCGCCAGGGATAGCCAGCACCTCGTCGCGGCTCGGCATGCTGCCGATGAAGTTGATCATGGCGGAATAACCGACGGCCCAGGTCTCGCCCAGAGGCAATCCCAAGATGGCGCGCATGTGGTTCTCGAACTGGCCGGTGACAGCACCCTCGATGGTCCAGTGGCCGGAGTTGTGCACCCGGGGCGCGGTCTCGTTGGCGATGAGTTTGCCTTTCCTGACGAAGAATTCGATGGTGAAGACGCCGGCATACTCGAAGTGCTCCATCACCTTCTTGGCATGTTTCTGGGCCTGGGCCTGCAGCTTCTTGTCCGGATACGGCGCCACCGAGAGCCGCAGGATGCCGTCCCGATGGTGGTTCTCCGCCAGGGGATAGAAAGCCAGCTCGCCCTTCAGGTTGCGCACGCCGATGATGGAGACTTCCCGTTCGAAGGAGATGAACTCTTCCAGGATCAGTGGCACGCCGTTGAGGGCGTTGAAAGCGCTGCCCAGCTCCGCGGCGCTGCGGATCACCCGCTGGCCGCGGCCGTCGTAGCCTAAGCGCCGCGTCTTCAGCACCGCCGGATAACCGATGGCGTGGATGGCCTCTTCCAGCTCCGCCATGGTCGAGAGGGCGCGGAACTTGGTGGTGGGGATCTTCAACTGGTTGAAGAGGGTCTTCTCCGCCAGACGGTCCTGGCCTGCGGCGAGGGCTGCACGCGGCGGCAGGAAGGGCTTATCGGCGGGGATCTGCGCCAGGGCTTCCACCGGCACGTTCTCCACGTCGTAGGTGATGAGATCCACCTTCGAGGCCAGCTCGCCCACCTTGGCGGGATCGCTGAATTCACCCAGGATGATGTCGCCGATCTGGCCGCCTGGGGCATCGGCGCTCTTGTCCAGGAACAGGAACTTCAGCCCCAAGCGATAGCCCGCGAGTGCGAGCATGCGGCCCAATTGGCCTGCGCCTACCACCCCGATAGTTTTTACATTGCCGATGGCCATTGGGGTTACTTGCGGGAAGGATCCGGGTGCTTCAGCACCTTGCGGGTCTGCTCGCGCCGGTAGGCCTCGAGGCGCTTGCGGATCGAGGTGGAATGCGTGGCGAGGATGGCGGCAGCCAGCAGTGCCGCGTTGCTGGCACCAGCCTTGCCGATGGCGAGCGTGCCCACCGGGATGCCTGCGGGCATCTGGGCGATGGAGAGCAGTGAGTCGATGCCGGCAAGGGTCTTGGTCTCCACCGGCACGCCGAGCACAGGCAGCGAGGTCTTGGACGCTGTCATGCCCGGCAGGTGCGCGGCGCCGCCGGCACCGGCGATGATGACCTTGATGCCGCGCTTCTGGGCGGAGGCGGCGTACTTGAACAGCAGGTCAGGCGTGCGGTGCGCCGAGACCACGCGGGTCTCGAACGGTATCTTCAGCAGTTCCAGGCAATTGGCCGCGTGCTCCAGGGTGTCCCAGTCGGACTTGGAGCCCATGATTACGCCGACCAGCGGCTTAGCCATAGGCACCTCTAAAAGCGCGTCTTTGGTTCCCCGGCGGCGTTGCGGCCGTCCTCGGAATCCTCACGTACAGAAGAGTACGCTCCGGTTCCTCGGTCGTCCGCGCCTTGCCGGAAAACAAAATCCGCTGCTTTTATAGGTGCCTTCATCGACGTATTTTACACTTAACAAAGCACGCCATAAACGGCGGTGCTTAATTGGCCAAGACTCACCCCAAGCTCTGGAGGTAGCGGAACAGCTCCCGGGCATGGCGCGGCGGCCGGCCACCGGCGGCTTCCGCCGCGGCGTCGCGCGCCAGCCGGCGCAGGTGCTGGCGGTCTGCCTGCGGGTGGCGCTCGAGGAATTCCGCCAGGGCCGCGTCGCCCTCGGCGATCAGCCGCGCTCGCCAGCGCTCGTTCTCCTGGAAACGGGCCTTGGAGACGCGGTCCGCGCCGGTCAACCGCTCGAGATAGGCGCGGATCGGCGCCACGTCATCCAGCTTGGAGAGGAGGCCGGCGATGTACTGGCGCTGGCGTTTCTGGGCGCCGTGGCTGGTGATGCGTCGTGCCAGTTCGATGGCATCCGCCAGCTTCTCGGGCAGATCCAGTTCAGCCAGTTGCGCCGACGGCAATTTGACCAATTCCACGCCCAAGTCCTGCAACTCCTGCATATCGCGCTTGAGTTGGGACTTGTTGGGGCGTTCGACCAGATACCCGTCGCTGTCGTCTTCGTGTTGCATAGTAGAATGGCCGTCCACACGCGATACGGTGAAGAGAGGGAACTACGTGGCGGCAGAGGTGCATGATACACCGGCTCTGACCCAGGCCGGCTTGGAACAGCTGACGCACGACGCGGTGCGGATGGCCCGGGAGCAGGGCGCGAGCCAGGCAGAAGCGGGCGCGAGCGTCGAGTCGGGACTGAGCCTGACGGTGCGCCTGGGCGAAGTGGAGACCCTCGAGCACCAGCGCGATCGCGGCCTCGGCGTCACGGTCTATTTCGGTACCCGCAAGGGTTCCGCCAGCACCTCGGACTTCTCCACGGAAGCGATCCGCGAGACGGTGCGCGCCGCCTGCAGCATCGCCCGCTACACCGCCGAGGACGATTGTGCCGGCTTGGCCGACGCGGCGCTCATGGCCAAGGAATTCCCCGATCTCGACCTGGACCATCCCTGGGATCCGGATCCGGACACAGTCATCGACATCGCACGCCGTTGCGAGGACGCGGGCCGAAGCTACGACGCGCGTATCGAGAACTCGGAAGGTGGTTCGGTCACCACCCATCGCGGTCAGCGCATCTATGCCAACAGCCACGGCTTCGTGGGCGGCTACCCCAGCACCAGCTACAGCATCACCTGTTCGGTGATTGGCAAGTCCGGCGAGAGCATGCAACGCGATTATTGGTACAGCGTCTCGCGCGACGTGAACGACCTGGAGTCACCGGAAGCGGTGGGTCGGAAAGCCGGCGAACGTACCGTGGCGCGTCTGGGGGCCAGGCGTCTCACTACCCGCAAGGCACCGGTGCTCTATGTGCCGGAACTGGCACGGGGTCTCATAGGCCATTACCTCGGCGCCATGCGCGGTGGTTCTCAATATCGCCGTTCGTCCTTCTTGCTGGACCGGGAAGGCAGCCGGGTGTTCCCCGAGTTCATGCAGTTGTCGGAGCGGCCGCTGCTGCCGGGCGCGCTCGCCAGTGCCAGCTTCGATGCAGAAGGCGTCGCCACCTACGACAAGGAATTGGTGGATAGTGGCATGGCCTCCACCTATCTGCTGGACAGTTATTCGGCGCGCAAACTGCAGCGTCAGACCAACGGCCACGCAGGCGGTGTCCGCAACCTGCTGGTGAAATCCGGCAAGCTGGGTTACGAGGCCTTGCTGCGCGAGATGGGCACGGGCTTGGTGGTGACCGAATTGCTGGGCCAGGGCGTGAACGGGGTGACCGGCGATTACTCGCGGGGCGCCTCCGGCTTCTGGGTCGAGGGCGGCGAGATCGCTTATCCGGTGGAGGAGGTCACCATCGCCGGCAACCTCAAGGACAT
>DATBAJ010000028.1:0-26154 GCA_036271575.1 Gammaproteobacteria bacterium | reverse complement strand
AGCATCTGCATCTCATCCACCATGATCTCGGTGATGTAGTGCTTCTGCCCTTCCTTCTCATAATCGCGGGTGCGTAGCCGGCCCTCGATGTAGATCTGTGAGCCCTTGCGCACGTATTCGCCGACGATCTCCGCCAGGCGGTTATAGAAGGTGAGCTTGTGCCACTCGGTGCGCTCCTTCTTCTCGCCGGTCTGCTTGTCCTTCCAGGATTCGTTGGTGGCGGCAGTCAGGTTCACCACCGCGCCGCCGGACGGCATGTACTTGACCTCCGGGTCCTTGCCCACCGTCGCCACCAGGATCACTTTGTTAACGCCGCGTGCCATAGCTCTGCTCCCAAGGGGGCCGACGACCGGTCAGCCCGAAAAATGTCCCCTATCTTACTCAGGTCCCGGGCTGCGGCCGCGTGTTTCGGCCCGCTCGAGGGGTGGAAAAGCGCCTGGACGCCCCCATGTTATCACTCTGTCCCGCCCTCCCCGCCCAGCCATGTTTTGCACCGCGGCAGGGGTGCGGCGTAAACTTCAATGTTCGCTTCTTTTCAAGGTCCTCCATGGCTCTCGACACCATCCGCGTCCGCGGTGCCCGCACCCACAACCTCGCCAACGTGGACGTGGACCTGCCGCGGGACAAGCTCATCGTCATCACCGGCCTATCCGGATCCGGCAAATCGTCCCTGGCCTTCGACACGATCTACGCCGAAGGCCAGCGCCGCTACGTGGAATCCCTGTCCGCCTACGCCCGCCAGTTCCTCTCCATGATGGAGAAGCCGGACGTGGACCACATAGAAGGTCTGTCGCCGGCCATATCCATCGAGCAGAAATCCACCTCCCATAACCCCCGCTCCACCGTGGGCACGGTCACGGAGATCTATGACTATCTGCGCCTCTTGTTCGCCCGCGCCGGCATCCCGCGCTGCCCGGACCATCACCTCGACCTCACCGCCCAGACCGTGAGCCAGATGGTGGATCAGGTGCTGGCGCTGCCGACGGACAGCAAGCTCATGCTGCTGGCGCCGGTGGTGCAGGAGCGCAAGGGCGAGCACCTGGAGCTCATCGCAGAGTTGCGCGCCCAGGGCTTCGTGCGTGCCCGCATCGACGGCAAGGTCGTGGAACTGGACCAGGCACCCAAGCTGGACCTGCGCCGCAAGCACAGCATCGAGGTGGTGGTGGACCGCTTCAAGGTACGGCCGGACGTGGCCCAGCGCCTGGCGGAATCCTTTGAGACAGCTTTGAGATTGGCCGACGGCATCGCCCACGTGGCCTTCATGGACGAGCCCAAGAAAGCGGAGATCACCTTCTCCTCCAAGTTCGCCTGCCCGGTCTGCGGCTATTCGCTCGCGGAGCTGGAACCGCGCTTGTTCTCGTTCAATAACCCGGTGGGCGCCTGCCCCGGCTGCGACGGTCTCGGCGTGCGGCAGTTCTTCGATCCGGCCCGGGTGGTGACGCCGCACCTGTCGCTGGCCGGCGGCGCGGTACGCGGCTGGGACCGCCGCAACGTCTATTACTTCCAGCTGGTCCAGAGCCTGGCCCGCCACTACAAGTTCAACATCGAGACGCCCTTCGAGGACCTGCCGGAGAAGATCCGCCGGGTCATCCTCAACGGCAGCGGTGATGAGTCCATCTCCTTCACCTACAGCAACGAGCGCGGCAACAAGAGCAGCCGCAAGCATGCCTTCGAGGGCGTGTTGCCCAATATGGAGCGCCGTTACCGGGAGACCGAGTCCCTGATGGTGCGCGAAGAACTCTCCAAGTACCTGAGCGCCCGCCCCTGCCCCGACTGCGAAGGCACCCGCCTGCGCCGCGAGGCGCGCAACGTATTCGTGGCCGGCGAGAACCTGCCGGCCATCACCAACCGTTCCGTGGGCGATGCCCTGGCCTTCTTCGAGACCCTGGAACTGCCCGGCAACCGCGGCGAGATCGCCTCCAAGATCGTCAAGGAGATCCGCGCACGGGTCTCCTTCCTGGTGAACGTGGGGCTCGATTACCTGAGCCTGGACCGCAGCGCCGAGACCCTGTCCGGCGGCGAAGCCCAGCGCATCCGCCTGGCGAGCCAGATTGGCTCGGGCCTGGTCGGCGTCATGTACATCCTGGACGAACCCTCCATCGGCCTGCACCAGCGCGACAACGAGCGCCTGTTGCAGACCCTCACCCGCCTGCGCGACATCGGCAACACCGTGATCGTGGTGGAGCATGACGAGGACGCGATCCGGCATGCGGACCACGTGCTGGACATGGGGCCGGGCGCCGGCGTGCATGGCGGCAAGATCGTGGCCCAAGGCACGCCCAAGCAGATCGAGGCGAATCCCGCCTCCGTCACCGGCCAATACCTCTCCGGGAAACGCAGCATCGAGATCCCGGGCCTGCGTCTGCCGCCGGACAGGAAGCGCATGCTGCGCATCAAGAAGGCCCGCGGCAACAACCTGAAGGGCGTGGACGTGGAGATCCCCTTAGGGCTCATGACCTGCGTCACGGGTGTCTCGGGCTCCGGCAAGTCCACCCTCATCAACGACACCCTGTACCGCTACGCGGCGCGGCATCTCAACGACGCTTCCGAGGAAGCGGCCCCCAGCGACGGTATCGACGGCCTGGACAAGATCGACAAGGTCATCGACATCGATCAGTCGCCCATCGGCCGCACCCCGCGTTCCAACCCGGCTACCTACACGGGCCTTTTCACGCCCATCCGCGAACTCTTCGCCGAGACCCCGGAATCCCGAGCCCGTGGCTACACCCCAGGCCGCTTCAGCTTCAACGTGAAGGGCGGCCGCTGCGAGGCCTGCCAGGGCGACGGCGTGATCAAGGTGGAGATGCACTTCCTGCCGGATATCTACGTGGCCTGCGATGTGTGCAAGGGCAAGCGCTACAACCGCGAGACCCTCGACATCCGCTACAAGGGCAAGACCATCCACGAGGTACTGGAGATGACCGTGGAGGACGCCCTCGCGTTCTTCAGTCCGGTGCCGACGGTCGCCCATAAGCTCGCGACCCTCACCGCCGTGGGCCTGACCTATGTGCGCCTCGGGCAAAACGCGACCACCCTGTCTGGCGGCGAAGCCCAGCGGGTGAAACTCGCCCGCGAACTCTCCAAGCGCGATACCGGCAGCACTCTATATATATTGGACGAGCCCACCACCGGCCTGCATTTCCATGACATCGAGCAACTCATGGGCGTGTTGCGCCAGCTCAGGGACGGTGGCAGCACCGTGGTGGTGATCGAGCACAACCTGGATGTCATCAAGACGGCGGACTGGATCATCGACCTGGGACCGGAGGGCGGCGCAGGTGGCGGCAGCATCGTGGTCACCGGCACGCCGGAAGACGTGGCGGCCCATGCCGGCTCCTATACCGGGCATTTCCTCAAGCCCGTCCTGGCCATGAGCGCTGAACCCCGCAGTAGACGTACCGGCACGCGCCGCTGACATGGCAGCACTGGGGCCCACCTTCCTCGGCATCGGCGCGCAGAAGGCGGGCACCACCTGGCTGCACGAGATGCTCAGACAGCATCCGGACATCGGCTTGCCGAAGACCAAGGAGCTCCACTACTGGGATGTCAAACATGACAAGGGTATGCCGCTGACCGGGTATGAGGCGATCTTCGCTGCCATGCCGCAGCCGGTGCGCGGCGAGATCACACCCGGCTACGCCATCCTGCCTACCGGGACCATCGCACTCATACGCGCCCGCTACCCGGACTTGCAATTGTTGCTGACACTGCGCAACCCGCTGGAACGGGCCTGGTCCAACGCCAAGATGTACCTGGTGCTGCAGAAACTGGTGCCGGATGAACCACGGGTGGCCCAGGTCGAAGATGCGTGGTACCTGGAGCATTTCCGCTCGGAGCTGTCCCTGCGGCGCGGAGATTACCTGACCTGCATCGACAACTGGTTGCAGCATTTCGACCGCTCGCAGCTGCTGCTTTCCCTCTACGATGACCTGGTGGGCGACCCGCGCGCATTCCTGGCGCGCAGCTGCCGGCACATCGGCGTGGATCCGGCCCTCTACGATCCCATGGACGATGGGTTGATACGCCAGCGCGTCGGGACCACCGCTCACCCCGAGATCCGTGCATCGCTGCTGCCGGCACTCAGGGACATCTACGCCGACAAGGTCGCCGTCTTGTCAGATCGTCTAGGCATGGATCTGGCCGAGCGCTGGCTCACACCCTACCGTTAGAGATACTTCTCGCCGGCCTCACGCTTGCGTACCGGCCTGGCCGGAGTGCCGTGGGCGACGCTGTAGGCAGGCACATCCTCCAGCACTGTTGCGCCGGCTCCGATGACCGCGTGCTCGCCGATCCGGACGCCCTGCACCACCACCGCGCCGATGCCGATGGCCGCATAGGGTTCCACGCTGACGCCGCCTCCCGTGCGCGCCCCCGGCGCCAGGCTGGCGAATTCCGCCAGCGTGGAATCATGGTCGAGGGATGCGCCCGTGTTGAGGATACAGAAGCGCCCGAGCCGGCTGCAGGGGTTGACCACCGCACCCGCCATGACCACGGCACCTTCATCCACGGACACATCGCGGCCCAGGATTGCCGCGGGATGCACTGCGGCCGGGAAATCGAAATCCGGTGAGGTCGCGCGGATAGCTCCAACCAGGCGGGCGCGGGCGAAGTTGTCGCCCACCGCCACGACCCCGCCCTCGAGGGCATGCTCACTGCACAGGCGCGGCAGGTCGCCGACTTTGCCGAGTACCGGATAACCGAGCGTGGTCTCACCCGCCGCACGGAAGTCGTCGATGAGGCCCGCTATCCTCCCGACTTCGGCCCGCTCGACGATGTCGATGACGACCTTCGCGTGGCCGGATGACCCGATGATCACTATGGACCGCATGACACCCTCCATTTCCGCCCCCATGATAAACTGCCCGCGCGCCCCGAAGGACGACAGGCTTCGGCCTTTCACCGGGCTCCCAGGGGCTGCGGATCCACATGAACACTCCCCCCATCGTATTCATCTTGTCCTGGGAGCGGCCGCTCTACCTGTGGGCCTGCCTCGACAGCCTGCACACCTCGACCCGCGTACCCTGCCGCTTCGTGCTCATGGACAACGCCTCCCAGGATCCGCTGGTGGAGCGGATCATCGGCGCCTTCGAGGCCCGCGGCATGTTCCACAAGGTCTACCGGCGCACCGACAACAGCCCGCACGCCCTGGCGGAGGCGCTGGACGCGCACCGGAACGAGGTCGGCGACTACTTCGGCTTCGTGGAGAGCGACGTCATGGTGCTGCGCTCGGAGCCGTGCTGGCTGGAGGAGTTCCAGCAGCTCACCGCCGCAGACCCTTCCATCGCCATGCTGGGCTCGCTCATCGACAAGGTGGATTTCATCGATCCGGCCTGGATAGCGCAGCGCTTCCCCCACCTGGACGAGGCGGAGCTCAAGTTCTTCGCCAAGGCCACCACCAAGGAACGCACGCTGCTCGACCGGTATCCTGAGCGCACCACTAACGTCATCACACCCCCCGGCCGCCTCATGTTCCTGCAGCGCGAGGCAATCGGGCGCACCGGCATGCTCCCGGACTTCAAGCTCGCCAACACGCTGCGCGAGATGGGCTACAAGGCATCCATCGCGACGCGCGTCCGGCATCGGCACCTGTCCCTGGCCAACGTCTTCGACTATCCCGAGTACGAACGGGACAACCGCGACCAGTTCTTCGCGAGACTCGTGCGTGAAAAGCGCTGACACGGACTTCATCCGCTACATCCGGCCGGAGATCCCGCCGCCGGAGGAGTGGCTGCCGCACCTGCGCGAATCCTACGAGCTGGGTTACTTCACCAACACCGGCCCGGCGGTGCGTCGCTTCGAGGCTGCACTGGCAGCCAAGTACGCGCGCGGGCGCGCCGCCGTGAGCGGTCCCAACGCCACCAACGCCCTGGTGGCCGCCCTCGATACGCTGGGCGTGCATCGCGGCCGCGTGCTCACCCCCTCCTACACCTTCCCCGCTACCGCCCAGGCCATCCGCATGGTGGGCGCCGAGCCTGAGTTCTGCGACATCGACCCGGAGACCTGGGAACTGGACCCGGCCGCGGTGCGCAGCCGGCTCGCCCGTGGCGGCATCACGGCGATCATGCACGTGCGGGCCTACGGCTTCGGCCACGATCTTGACTGGCTCGAGTCCGCGGCGCGCGAACATGGGGTCCCGTTGCTGATCGATTCCGCCGCGGCCCTGGGCGGCGCGTCTTCCATCAGCGGTCACGTGGGGCAGCAAGGCGACATCGAGGTGTTCTCCCTGCACGCCACCAAGGTATTCGCCATCGGCGAAGGCAGCGTGACCCTGATGCACCCTGAACTGGAGCAGCGCTATCGCCGGGTCTCCAACTTCGGCATCGGCTATCCGGACGTGCAGGACCCCGGCTTGAACAGCAAACTCAGCGACTTCCAGGCTGCCGTAGGCCTGGCGGTGCTGGATCACATCGACGCCCACATCGCCCATCGCCAGCGGATCGCCGCCCGCTACCGCGAAGACCTCACTGGCCTGCCGCAGTTGCATCGGCTCCAGCCGCCCACCCTCTCGCCCTGGCAGAGTTACCCGGTGCTGCTCGGCCCCGGCGTGGATGCCGGGCGCGTCCTGGAGCGGGCGTTGGCCTCGGGGCTGGAACTCAAGCGCGGATACTATCGCCCGTTGCACCAGACCACCCGCTTCGGCTCGGAGGCGCGCCTGCCCGTGACGGAGCAGCTGGCGGGACGCGTGGTCTGCCTGCCGGTGTACTCCAGCATGCCGGAGCACACCGCCGGCGAGGTGCTGCGACGCTTCCGCGCGGCGCTGGACTAAAAGCCGTGCTGCCCAACTTCCTCTGCATCGGCGCCCAGAAGAGCGGCACCACCACCCTGCTCAACCAGCTGGGCCGGCATCCGGACATCTACATGTCGCCGGCGCGAGAGACACAGTTCTTCCTGATGGACAACCTCTATTCCCAGGGCAAGGTCCGCTATGAGACCGCGTTTTTCCAGACCTGGGATGGGCAGAAAGCCGTAGGCGAGAAGACGCCGGAATATATCTACGACCCGGCGGTGCCTGGACGGATCGTCGAGACCCTGGGTGCGCAGGTGAGGCTCATCGCCACCTTCCGCAGCCCCGCGCAACGCGCCTATTCACACTATCGACACAACTTCCAGCAATTCTGGGAAGACCTGGGGTTCGAAGCTGCCTTGGCTGCCGAACAGGGGCGCTGCGCCGCCGGGCGCTTCCAAAAGCTGCGCTACAGCTACCTGGACCGTGGCCGGTATGCCACGCAGGTAGCGCGTTATCTCGACGCGTTCCCGCGGCAGAACCTGATGTTCCTGGTCTATGAGCAGGAGATCGTGCAGCAACAGATGGAGACCTTGAAATCCATATTCGGCTTCCTGGATGTCGATACCTCATGGTCGCCGTCCGGTGCCGTCTCCGCGGGGCGCCCTTCCTTCACGGTGCCACGCTTCATCCAGACGGACGAGAGCATCGAGATCGATGGCCTGAAGCACCTCGCGAAGCCGGGCGATCTGCTGCTCAGTCGTCAATCCATGAAGCCGACGTTGATCCGCAACCCCTCGGATGACCTGACGGCGTTCGCCCGGCGGGTCATCGTGGCTTTGCCGGAGGCTCCGGCTCTCACCCGAGCCGAGGAGCTTGCCCTGAACCGCAGCCACTTTGCCGACGACATCCACAGACTCGAAGACTTGATCGACGCCGATCTGGGCCTCTGGCTGGACTGAGATGGCTCAGCCCGTCCGCGCCTGCTCGAACAGGCGAACTGCCTCGGTGTAGATACGCATGTTCTCACGGTTGGCCGCCTCCAAGTCGGGCAGCAGCCGCCGATACTCCTCCGCATATTTCTCGTAGCCGCTACGTCGCTCGTGGCGAGCCTCGACGGCGACGCCCAGTAACCGGTTGAGGGTCGCCACGCTCTCCTCGTAACGCTCGGTGATACCCACCAATGCGAAGTCTTGCAACGGCAAGCCCGCCGTGAAGCGCGCGTACAGATGCTGCATGGCCTCGCTGCGCGCGAACTCCACCAGTCCCAGCTCGCCCCGCGCCACCTGCATGATCGCCGGGTTGCGGCTCACGGTGACCGGGTTCTTGGACGCCACGTCCTTGAAGTAGTAGTAGTGGGAGAGCAGTCGCGACACCGGTTCGCGCATGAAGGTGATGAAACGGGCCTGCTGGTGCAGGAAGGCGTATTTCTCCACCAGGAAATGGCCGTGTATCACGTCATAACGCTGCAGCAGTCGCCGGGCCTGGAGGCGCGTCCCGAGACGTGAACGCAGGCGGCGCAGGCGGGCCGCCAATGCGATGGAGGTGGGCCGGTCGTCGTTATCCAGCAGGTGCCGTCCGAGCTTGCCGGCCTTGATCTCGGCGATCAGGCTGGTGCCGGCGGTCTTGGGGATATGGACGGAGATGATCAGGCGGTGTCTCCGCTGCGGGACAGGCCTCAGGCCTTGACCACGTTGTCCTGGGGCTTGCGGTAACGGCCGCGGGTGTCCACCAGCAGCTTGGCCTTGGCACCGATCAGTGCGTAGTCGAAGCCGTCGTGATCCGTGGCCAAAAGCACCACATCGAACTGCCCCAAGCTCTCGGCGCTGAGCGCCACGCTCACGAGATCGAAGCGATGCTCGCGCATCTTGGGGAACTTCGGCACGAAGGGATCGGAATACGCGACCTCAGCGCCCCGCTCCCGCAGGAGCTCCATGATCTCCACCGCCGGTGATTCGCGGGTATCGTCCACGTTCTTCTTGTAGGCGATGCCGAGCACCAATATCCGGCTGCCCTTCAGGGACTTGCTGCGCTGGTTCAGGGCCGCGGCGGTCTTGTCGATCACCCATTCCGGCATGCGGCTGTTCACCTCGCCGGCCAGACGGATGAAACGCGTATCCACGCCGTATTCCAGGGCCTTCCAGGTGAGGTAGAAAGGATCGATGGGTATGCAGTGGCCGCCCAGACCCGGCCCGGGGTAGTAAGGGACGAAGCCGAAGGGCTTGGTCGCGGCGGCGTCGATGACCTCGTGGATGTCGATGCCCATGCGATCCGCCACGATCTTCATCTCGTTCACGAGGCCGATGTTGATGGCCCGGTGGATGTTCTCCAGGAGCTTGGTCATCTCCGCGGTGCGTAGCGAACTCACCGGCACCACTTTGTCGATCACGCCCGAATACAGCGCGATGCCCACCTCGCGGCAGGCGGGCGTCAAGCCCGAGACCACCTTGGGGATGGTCTGGGTGTGGAAGCTCTTGTTGCCCGGGTCTTCCCGTTCCGGGGAATACACCACGAAGCCATCCACGCCGGGCGTCAGGCCCGCCGCCTGCACCACCGGCGCCACCAGCTCCTCGGTGGTGCCGGGATAGGTGGTGCTCTCCAGGGATACCACCTGACCGGCCCGCAGATGGGGCCTGAGTTCCGCCATGGTGTCGACGATGAAGCTCACGTCCGGCTCGTGGTGTTTGCCGAGCGGTGTCGGCACGCAGATGATGAGGGCGTCGCAGTCCCGTGCCTGGCTGAAGTCGTCGCTGGACTGGAGACGCGCCTTGACCGCCTTGGCGATGCGCTCGGCGGGGATCTGGGCGATGTAGCTTTTTCCCGCGTTGAGCGCCTTGACCTTGTCAGGATCGATGTCGAGGCCGGTCACGGCGAAGCCCGCCTCGCTGAACCGCAGCGCCAGTGGCAGACCCACGTAGCCCAGGCCCACCACGCCGATGCGGGCGCTCTTGTCCTTCAGCTTCTGCAACAGGGTTTGATGGGCGGACATGCGTGGGTTCCCGGGGTATCCAGACGCGGCTCCCCGCCGCAGTGCCTATGATAATCTGCCCGGGCTTCGTGGTTCAGGGAGCCGGCCCCTGTTTATGCCGGATGGAACCCGCCAATGCCCATCAATGCCTGGATCGCGATAGCCGTGACCTTAGGGTGTCTCGCCACCCTGGCGCTGACCCAGATCGGCACCGACCTCGTCATGGTCGCCGGCCTCACCCTGCTCATGCTCGCCAAGGTCATCGCGCCCCAGGATGCGCTCCTGGGCTTCGCCAACGAGAGCCTCCTGAGCATCGGCGCCCTATACGTGGTGGCCGCCGGCCTGCGTGAGACAGGCGCCTTGAATCAGGTCGTAGGGCGGGTGTTCGGCCGGCCCCGTTCCGCCACCGTGGCCCAGGCGCGCATGATGCTGCCGGTGGCCTTCATGGGCGCCTTCATGAACTCCACCCCCCTGGTGGCGGCCTTCCTGCCCTACGTCTCGGATTGGGCGCGTCAGTGCCGCATCTCACCTTCCAAGCTCATGATCCCCTTGAGCTACGCCGCCATCTTTGGCGGCACCTGCACGCTCATCGGCACCAGCACCAACCTCGTGGTGAACGGCATGCTCACGGGCCAGGCGCACCTGCCGGGCATGGCCTTCTTCCAGCTGGCCTGGGTCGGTGTCCCCTGCGCCTGCATGGGTCTCATCTACGTGCTGGTCATGGGCCGTTGGCTGCTGCCGGAACGCATCCCTGTGTTCTCCCAGGCCCAGGATGCCCGCGAATACACCATCGAGATGATGGTGGCGCCCGGTGGTCCGCTGGCCGGCCACACGGTGCAGGCCGCCGGCCTGCGTCACCTGCCGGGCCTGTATCTCGTGGAGATCCAGCGCGGCGGAGAAGTGATCCCCGCCGCCGGCCCCAACGAAGTGCTGAAGGACGGCGACCGGCTGGTGTTCGCCGGCGTCACCGAATCGGTCATCGATCTGCAGCGCATCAAGGGCCTCGCTCCCGCCACCGAACAGGTGTTCAAGCTGGACGGCCCGCGCACCGCCCGTACCCTCATCGAGGCCGTGGTGTCGCAGGATTGCCCGCTGGTGGGCAAGACCATCCGCGAAGGCCAATTCCGCACCGTCTATAAGGCGGTGGTCATCGGCGTGGCCCGCAACGGCCGGCGCATCGACGGCAAGATCGGCGACATCGCCCTGCGCGCCGGCGACACCCTGCTGCTGGAGACCGACCGGGAATTCCCGCTGCGTCATCGCAACTCCCGCGATTTCCTGCTGCTGCATTCACTGGAAGGCGGCGCCGTGCCACGGCACGACCGGGCGCTCCTGGCCTGGGCCATCCTGTTGGGCCTCGTCCTCACCAAGGGTTTCAACCTCTTGCCGCTCTCCACTGCGGCCTTCTGCGCCGCGGGACTCATGATCGCCACCCGCTGCATCGGCGGCACCACCGCCCGGCGCAGCCTCAACTTCGAGGTGCTGATCGCCATCGGCGCCTCCTTCGGCATAGGCAAGGCGCTGGAGCTGAGCGGCGCGGCGGGAGCCATCGCTCACGGCCTCCTGGCACTGGCCCACAACGATCCCTTCTGGCTGCTGGTGACCATCTACGGCGGCACCATGTTGCTCACGGAAGTGGTGACCCACAATGCCGCCGCCGTGATCGTGTTCCCCATCGCGCTCGCCACCACCCAAGCCCTGGGACTGAGCTTCACGCCCTACGTCATGGCCATCACCATGGCGGCCTCCGCGAGCTTCGCCACGCCCATCGGCTATGCCACCAACCTCATGGTCTACGGCCCCGGTGGCTACCGCTTCAGCGACTTCCTGCGCTTCGGCGCGCCCTTGAACCTATTCATGTGGGCAGCCACCGTCACCATCATCCCGAGGGTATGGCCGTTGGTGCACGGCTGACTGACAGTCATAAAAAAGCCGGGCTTGCGCCCGGCTCTTTTTGGACTCTTGGACGGTCCTGATTACTTGTCGGCTTTCTTCGCCGCCTTCTTGGCAGGCTTCTTCTCGGCCTTCTCCGCCTTGGGAGCGGCAGCCTTGGCCTTCTTCGCCGGCTTCTCGGCCTTGTCCGCCTTCACCTTAGGAGCCTTCTCGGCCTTGTCCTTCCGCTCAGGCTTGATCTTGGCCGGCTCGTCGTTGGCCGCCGCCTCGGCGCGGTCCACGAGCTGCATGATGGCCATGGGGGCGTTGTCGCCCGGGCGCAGGCCGTGCTTCAGGATGCGCAGATAGCCGCCCGGACGGGTCTTGTAGTGCGGCCCGATGTCCGTGAACAGCTTCACCACGATCTCCTGGTCACGCAGGCGCGAGAAAGCCAGGCGGCGCTTGGCCACGCTGTCGATCTTGGCCAGGGTGATGAGCGGCTCGACGACGCGGCGCAGCTCCTTGGCCTTAGGCACGGTGGTACGGATGGTCTCGTAGCGCAAGAGCGCCGAGGCCATGTTGCGCATCAGCGCCGCACGGTGCGAGCTGTTGCGGCTGAGTTGTCTGCCGGAGTTTTGGTGACGCATCGCTTAACCCTTGTCTTTTATCTTTGCTGCTTGGCTCAGGCCGTCTTCTTGAGGCCGACCGGCGGCCAGGCTTCCAGCTTCATGCCGAGGGACAGGCTGTGCTGAGCCAGCACGTCCTTGATCTCGGTGAGCGACTTCTTGCCCAGGTTCGGCGTCTTCAGGAGCTCGACCTCGGTCTTCTGCACCAGGTCGCCGATGTACTGGATGTTCTCCTGCTTCAGGCAGTTGGCGGAGCGCACGGTCAGCTCCAGCTCGTCCACCGGCTTCAGCAGGATCGGATCGAAGTGGGCTTCGCCGCCCACACCGCGTCCCTGGTCGCGGCCCTTCAGGTCCACGAACGCAGCCAGCTGCTCGGAGAGGATCGTCGCAGCGCGGCGGATGGCCTCCTCCGGCTCGATGGTGCCATTGGTCTCGATGTCGATGACCAGCTTGTCCAGGTCGGTGCGCTGTTCGACGCGGGCGCTCTCGACGTTATAGGTCACGCGGCGCACCGGGCTGAACGAGGCATCCAGCTGCAGGCGGCCGATGGGACGGGTCTCTTCCTCGAACTGCAGGCGCTGGTTGGCCGGCTGGTAGCCGCGGCCGCGCTTCACCTTGAGCTTCATGTTGAGGGAGCCCGCGCTGTTCAGGTGCGCGATCACCATGTCCTTGTTCACGATCTCGACGTCGTGATCCAGCTGGATGTCGGCGGCGGTCACCACGCCCGGGCCCTTCTTGGCCAGGGTCAGGGTGGCTTCATCGCGGGTATGCATGCGGATCGCGAGGTTCTTCAGGTTCAGCAGGATGTCGACCACATCCTCCTGCACGCCCTCGATGGTGGTGTACTCATGGAGCACGCCCTCGATCTCCGCCTCGACGGCGGCGGCACCGGGCATGGACGAGAGCAGGATGCGGCGCAGCGCATTGCCGAGCGTGTGGCCGAAGCCACGCTCCAGCGGCTCGAGCACGACACGCGCCTGGTTCTCGGACTGGGCCTGCACGCCGACGAGGCGCGGCTTCAAGAATTCGCTGACTGAACCCTGCATGGAGTAAAACCTCTCTGCAAAAACCTAAATACTGATTACTTGGAGTACAACTCGACGACCAGGTTCTCGTTGATGTCCGGCAGGAAGTCGGTGCGCTCGGGCACCGCCTTGAACTTGCCGCTCATCTTGGTCTCGTCGACTTCCACCCACTCGGGGAGACCGACCTGCTTGGCGACCTGCAGGGCGGAGACGATGCGCAACTGGGTCTTGGCGCTCTCACGCACGGAGATCACGTCCTCGGCCTTCACCTGGTAGGAGGCGATGTTGACGATGTGGCCGTTCACTTCGATGGCCTTGTGGCTGACGAGCTGGCGGGCCTCGGCGCGGGTCACCGCGAAACCCATGCGGTACACCACGTTGTCCAGGCGGCACTCGAGGATCTGCAGCAGCGTCTGGCCGGTGGCACCGGTGCGGCGCGCAGCTTCCTTGTAGTAGCGGCGGAACTGCCGCTCCAGCACGCCATACATACGGCGCAGCTTCTGCTTCTCGCGCAGCTGGATGCCGTATTCCGAGAGACGGCCGCGTTTGGCGCCGTGCTGCCCGGGGGCGGATTCGATGCGGCACTTGCTCTCGAGCGGACGGACGCTGCTCTTCAGGAACAGGTCGGTGCCTTCACGGCGGGAGAGCTTGCACTTGGGACCGAGATAACGAGCCATTCGTATAACCTCTTAAACGCGACGCTTCTTGGGCGGACGGCATCCGTTGTGCGGGATGGGCGTCACGTCCGAGATGTTCGCGATCTTGAAACCGATGTTGTGCAGCGAACGCACCGCGGACTCACGTCCCGGGCCGGGGCCCTTCACCTGCACTTCCAGATTCTTGACGCCGTATTCCTGGGCCGCGATACCGGCCTTCTCCGCCGCCACCTGCGCCGCGAACGGCGTGGACTTGCGCGAGCCGCGGAAGCCGGAGCCGCCGGAGGTCGCCCAGCACAGCACGTTGCCCTGGCGGTCGGTGATGGTGATGATCGTGTTGTTGAACGACGCGTGCACGTGCGCGATGCCGTCCACCACGGTCTTCTTGGCACGCTTGCGGACCGCGCCGGCGGCGGCGGTCGCTGCACCTGCTGCCGGAGCGGCGGCGCCTTCAGCGGGGGCCGGGGCTTCGGCGGGGCTCTGCGTCTTCTCGTCTGCCATGTGATTGTCCTAGCTGTATATCGGGTTGCGTTGTTCGGAAATCAAGCCGGCGGCGCGCTCGGCTTGAGCATCGAGCCGGCCTGCTTGCGGCGGCCCTTGCGGGTACGCGCGTTGGTACGGGTACGCTGGCCGCGCACCGGCATGCCGCGACGATGGCGCAGGCCGCGGTAGCAGCCCAGGTCCATCAGGCGCTTGATGCTCATGGAGACTTCGCGGCGCAGGTCGCCTTCCACCGTGAAGCGGGCCACTTGCACGCGCAAGGCCTCGACTTCGGCGTCGGTGAGGTCCTTCACCTTGGTCTCCGGCTTGATGCCGGCCTCGACGCAGATCCACTTGGCGCGGCTACGGCCGACACCGAAGATGCTCTGCAAGCCGATGACGGCATGCTTGTTGGCCGGGATGTTGATGCCTGCGATACGGGCCATGTTGCCTTTCCTTCACTCCACCGGCCGTAAAAGGGCCAGGGAAAACGGGTAATTTTGCCTGAAAAATCCAGTTAAATCAATGTCTAACCAGTGCTTTAACCCTGGCGCTGCTTGTGCCGGGCATCCGAACTGCAGATGACCCGCACCACGCCGGCGCGACGCACGATCTTGCAGTTGCGGCAGATCTTCTTGACCGAAGTACGTACTTTCATGACTCTCACTCCATCTGGCTGCCCCACCGGGGGCGGCCGTCAAAATCTTGGGTAAATCAGCGGATCTGGCCGGCCGGGCCGTAGCCCTTCAGGTTGGCCTTGCGCAGCAGCCCCTCGTACTGGTGGGACATCATGTGCGCCTGCAACTGGGCCATGAAGTCCATCACCACCACCACGATGATCAACAGCGAGGTGCCGCCGAAATAGAACGGCACGTTCCAGTTCACGATCAGCAGCTCCGGCAGCAGGCACACCGCGGTCACGTAGATCGCGCCCCACAAGGTGAGCTTGGTCAGCACGCCGTCGATGTAGGCGGCGGTCTGCTGGCCCGGACGGATGCCGGGGATGAAGGCGCCGGACTTCTTCAGGTTCTCCGCGGTCTCGCGCGAGTTGAACACCAGCGAGGTGTAGAAGAAGCAGAAGAACATGATGAGGAAGCCATATACCAGGGCGTACAGCAGCTGGCCGGGCGACATCACCGCGGCGAAGCGCTGCAGCCCGTCCACGACCCAGTGGCCCACGGTCGAGGTCGTCTGGGTGCCGCTGAACCAGTTCCCGAGGGTGGCCGGGAACAGGATGATGGACGAGGCGAAGATCGGCGGGATCACGCCCGACATGTTCATCTTCAGCGGCAGATGGCTGGATTGGGCGGCATACATGCGCCGGCCCTGCTGACGCTTGGCATAGTTGACGGTGATGCGGCGCTGCGCGCGCTCCACGAACACCACGAAGGCGGTCACGCCCAGCACCAGGGCCAGGATCACGATGGCCATGAGCGGGTTCATCTGGCCGGTGCGCACCAGGTCCAGGGTGCCGCCGAAGGCCGCCGGCAGGCCGGCCACGATGCCGGCGAAGATCAGCATGGAGATGCCGTTGCCCACGCCGCGTTCGGTGACCTGCTCGCCCAGCCACATCAGGAACATGGTGCCGGTCACGAGGCTGACGGTCGCCACCAGCATGAAACTCGGGCCGGGATGCAGCGCCACGCCCTGCTTCTGCAGCGCGATGGCGGCACCCAGGGACTGGAACAAGGCCAGGCCCACGGTCGCGTAACGGGTATAGCGGGTGATCTTGCGCTGGCCGGAGGCGCCTTCCTTGCGCATCTGCTCCAGGCTCGGGATCACCACCGCCAGCATCTGCATGATGATGGAGGCGGAGATGTAGGGCATCACGCCCAGGGCGAAGATCGAGAGCCGGCGCAGCGCGCCGCCCGAGAACATGTTCAGCATCCCCAGGATGCCGCCGTTGTGCTGGTCGAAGATGCGCGCGAACGCGGCCGGGTCGATGCCCGGTACCGGGATGTGCGAACCCACCCGGAACACCAGCATGGCGCCGGCCAGGAATAACAGGCGGCGGCGCAGATCGGTCAATTTACCGATGTCGCCCAGACCGCCAAACATCCCGCCGCCGCTACGTGACACTTATTATTCCTCGACCTTGCCGCCGGCGGCTTCGATGACCTGCTTGGCGCCCGCGGTGGCGTACACGCCCTTCAGCGTGACCTTCCTCTTGAGCTCACCCGACTTCACCACCTTCACCTTGTCGGCGTAGATGTTGACCAGGCCGGCAGCCTTCAAAGCCGCCACGTCGATGATCTCAGCCTGCATGCGTTCCAGCTGATCCAAGCGCACTTCGGCGCGGGTCGGCTTCATGTGCGAGCGGAAGCCCACCTTGGGCAGGCGGCGCTGCAGCGGCATCTGGCCGCCTTCGAAGCCCACCTTGTGGTAGCCGCCCTTGCGCGCGTACTGGCCCTTGTGGCCCTTGCCGGAGGTCTTGCCGAGGCCTGACCCTAAGCCACGGCCCAGACGCTTCTTGCCGGTCTTGCTGCCGATGGCAGGAGATAGGGTATTGAGACGCATCTTGCTCACTCCTCAACGCGCAGCATGTCGGAGATGCTCGCGATCATGCCGCGGTTCTCCGGAGTGTCCTGCACGGACACGGTATGGTGCATCCGGCGCAGGCCGAGGCCGCGCACGGTTGCCTTATGACGCTCCAGGCGGCCGAAGTAGCTGCGCACCAGCGTCACCTTGATCTGCTTCTTGTCGGTCTTGGCCATGGCTTAACCCTTGATCTCGTCGAGGGACTTGCCGCGCTTCGCCGCGATCTGGTGCGGCGAGCTCAGGTCAGTCAAAGCGTTCATGGTGGCGCGCACCACGTTGATGGGGTTGCGCGAACCGTGGCTCTTGGCGAGCACATTCTTCACGCCGGCCACTTCCAGCACGGCGCGCATGGCACCGCCGGCGATGATGCCGGTACCGTCGGAGGCCGGCTGCATGAACACGCGGGTGGCGCCGTGGTTGGCGCGCACCGCGTAGAACAGCGTGCCGTTGTTCAGGTGCACCTGTTTCAGGTTCTTGCGGGCCTGTTCCATGGCCTTGGACACGGCGTTGGGGACCTCTCGGGCCTTGCCGTAGCCGAAGCCGACCTTGCCGTTGCCGTCGCCCACCACCGTCAGCGCGGTGAAGCCGAACAGGCGACCGCCCTTGACGGTCTTGGACACGCGATTGACGGAGACCAGCTTCTCCTGCATCCCGTCGTTGCTTTCCGGAAGGTTGTCGAATTTAGCCATGTGTCACCCTTAGAATTTCAGGCCGTTCTCACGCGCGGCATCGGCTAATGCCTTGACGCGGCCGTGATAACGGAAACCGGAGCGGTCGAACGCGACCGCCGTGATGCCGGCCTGGGTCGCCTTGGCGGCGATGGCCTTGCCCACCGCCTGCGCGGCGGCGATGTTGCCGGTGTGCTTGAGGCCCTTCTTGACCTCGGCTTCCAGCGTCGACGCGGCGACCACGACCTTGTCGCCCGTGGGGGCGATGATCTGCGCGTAGATATGGCTCGGCGTGCGGTGCACGGTGAGCCGGAACGCGCGCAGTTCCAGGATGTGGGCACGGGCGCGGCGGGCGCGACGCAGGCGCGCCTCTTTCTTCTCCATGGGCTTCTTGTCCATCGCTCGTACCTCTTACTTCTTCTTGGCTTCTTTCAGCACCACTCGTTCGTCCGAGTAGCGCACGCCCTTGCCCTTGTAGGGCTCGGGCGGCCGGAAGCCGCGGATGTCTGCGGCAACCTGGCCCACCTTCTGGCGGTCCAGGCCCTTGATGATCACTTCAGTCTGCGTCGGGGTCTCGATGGTGATGCCCTCCGGGACCTTGTAGGCCACCGGATGCGAGAAGCCGAGCGTCAGGTTCAGCACCTTGCCCTGGGCCTGGGCGCGATAACCGACGCCGACCAGCTCCAGCTTCTTCGAGAAGCCCTCGGTCACGCCTTTGATCGCGTTGGCCAGCAGCGCGCGGGTGGTGCCGGAAGCGGCGTTCGCTTCCTGCAGGTCGTTCTTCACCTCGACGTGCAGCGTGCCGTTGTCGTTCTTCACCGCGATGTGCGGGTTCAGCACGAGCGTATAGCTGCCCTTCTGGGCCTTGATGGTCACGCTGTTGGCGTCGATCTTGGCTTCGACGCCCTTGGGCAGCGTGATGGGTTGTTTTCCGATTCTGGACATGGCTTTTTCCTCGGATCCTTAGGCGACGACGCCGATGATCTCGCCGCCGTGGCCGCCGGCGCGTGCCGCGCGGTCGCTCATCACGCCCTGCGAAGTGGAGACGATGGCCACGCCCAAGCCGCCCAGTACCTTCGGCAGCTGGTCGTTGCGCTTGTACACGCGCAGGCCGGGGCGGCTCACGCGATCGATGCGCTCGATGACCGGACGGCCTTCGTAGTACTTGAGGACGATGTTCAGCGTCGGCTTGCCTTCCACGTCCGCGCGGGTGAATTCCTCGATGTAGCCCTCGTCCTTCAGGACGCGGGCGATCTCGGCCTTCACCTTGGAGGCGGGCATGGAGACATCCGTATGCCCGATCATCTGGGCATTGCGGATGCGGGTGAACATGTCGGCGATGGGATCAGTCATGCTCATGGAGATCGATATCCCTGTATCAGTAAATTGAAAAAGTGGCTGTTACCAGCTGGCTTTGCGCAGGCCCGGCACGTCGCCGCGCATGGTGGCTTCACGCAGCTTGTTCCGGCCCAGGCCGAACTTGCGGTAGAAGCCGTGATCGCGGCCGGTGAGCGCGCAGCGGTTACGCTGGCGGCCCTTGCCCGAATCGCGCGGCAGGCTGGCGAGCTTGGCGACCGCCTCCTGGCGCTCCTCTTCGCTCACGTTCAGGTCGCGGATGGTCTCTTTCAGCGCGGCACGTTTGGCGGCGAATTTCTTCGCCAGCTTGGTGCGCTTGACCTCGCGGTTAACCATGGAAGTCTTGGCCATGTGCGTTTCCTCTTAGTTCCGGAATGGGAAGCTGAAGGCTTCCAGCAACGCCCGGGCTTCCTCGTTGTTCCTGGCCGTGGTGGTGATGGTGATGTCCATGCCACGCAGGGCGTCGATCTTGTCGTACTCGATCTCGGGGAAGATGATCTGTTCCTTCACGCCCATGCTGTAGTTGCCGCGCCCGTCGAAGGAGCGGCCGCTCATGCCGCGGAAATCGCGCACGCGGGGCAGCGAGATGCTGATCAGGCGGTCCAGGAATTCGTACATCTGGCTGCGGCGCAGGGTCACCTTGCAGCCGACCGGGTAGCCGTCGCGAATCTTGAAGGTCGAGATCGACTTCTTGGCCTTGGTGATGACCGGTTTCTGGCCGGCGATCTTGGTCATGTCGGCGACCGCGTTCTCGATGACCTTCTTGTCAGCCGTCGTCTCACCCACGCCCATGTTGAGCGTGATCTTGGTGATGCGCGGGACCTGCATCGGGTTCTTGTAGCCGAACTTCTCGGAGAGTTTCGGCACCACGGTCTTGCGGTAATGTTCTTGGAGACGGGTCATGACAGCGTCCTCAGACGTCAACCACTTCGTTGTTCGATTTGAAGAAGCGGACCTTGCGGCCGTCCTCCAGCTTGCGCAGCCCCACGCGATCGCCCTTCTTGGAGATCGGGTTATAGAGCATCACGTTGGAGATGTGCAGTGACATCTCCTTCTCCACGATCCCGCCCGCCACGTTGGCGTTCGGGTTCGGGCGCTGGTGCTTCTTCGCCATGTTCACGTTCTCGACGAGCACGCGATCGTCTTCCTCCAGCACCTTCAACACGGTGCCGCGCCGGCCCTTGTCCTTGCCGGCGATCACGACCACTTCATCGCCTTTCCTGATCTTGTTCATTTCATTCTCTCCAGTGCCTTACAGCACTTCCGGGGCCAGCGAGATGATGCGCATGAAAGCCTCATTGCGCAGCTCGCGGGTCACGGGCCCGAAGATACGGGTGCCGATGGGCTCAAGCTTGTTGGTCAGCAGCACAGCGGCGTTGCTGTCGAACTTGATGAGGGAGCCGTCCGGGCGGCGCACGCCGCTGCGGGTACGCACCACCACCGCGTTGTAGACCTCGCCTTTCTTCACCTTGCCGCGCGGGATGGCGTCACCGATGCTGACCTTGATGACGTCGCCGATGCGGGCATAGCGGCGCTTGGAGCCGCCCAGCACCTTGATGCATTTGAGGCTGCGAGCGCCGCTGTTATCGGCGGACTCGAGCACTGTGCGCATCTGGATCATGACTGCCGTTCCTTACGTGTTCGTTCGTTACTGGGCCGCGGCCGAGACCGGCGCCGCGCGCTCGATCACTTCCACCAGCGTCCAGGACTTGTGGCGCGAGATGGGCCGGCACTGGGTGATGGTCACCACGTCGCCTTCGTTGCACACGTTCTTCTCGTCGTGCGCCTTGATCTTGGTGCGGCGGCGCAGGATCTTGCCGTAGGTCGCATGCGTGACCATGCGCTCGACGGAGACCGTGATGGTCTTGTCCATCTTGTTGCTGACCACCTTGCCGGTCAGGGTACGGACGCTCTTTTCCTGCTCGCTCATTTCTTGCCTGCCTTCACGCGCTCGTTGAGCACGGTCTTGATCTTCGCGATGTCCTTGCGCACGTTGTTGATCAGGTGGCCGCGCGGCATCTGGCCGGCAGCGTGCTGCATGCGCAGGCTGAACTGCTCCTTGCGGAGCGTCTCGACCTGGTCGCGCAGTTCCTTCTCGGTCTTCTTGCGGATCTCGTTGATCTCCATCACATCACCTGCCGTTGCACGAAGGCGGTGGGGATGCCGAGCTTGGCAGCCGCCAGGCGGAACGCCTCGCGGGCCGTAGCTTCGTCCACGCCTTCCATCTCATAAAGCATCGAGCCGGGCTGCACCTTGGCGACCCAGTACTCCACGTTGCCCTTGCCGTTGCCCATGCGCACTTCCAGCGGCTTCTTGGTCACCGGCACGTCCGGGAACACCCGGATCCAGATCTTGCCGCCGCGCTTCACGAAGTGCGTCATGGCACGGCGCGCCGCCTCGATCTGGCGCGCAGTGATGCGACCGCGGTCGGTCGCCTTCAGGCCGTACTCGCCGAAGGCGACGCTGTTGCCGCTCTGCGCCAGGCCGCGGTTACGGCCTTTGTGCTGCTTGCGGAACTTGGTGCGCTTGGGCTGCAACATGGTCCTCTACTCCTAAACTCAGTTGGCCACGCCGGGAGCGGATTTCTCGCCCGGCAGCGCGTCCTTGGTCGTCGTATGCAGGTCGCCTGCATCCAGGATCTCGCCCTTGAAGATCCACACCTTCACGCCGATCTGGCCGTAAGTGGTGGACGCCTCGGCGAAACCATAATCGATGTCGGCGCGCAGAGTGTGCAGGGGCACGCGGCCCTCGCGGTACTGCTCGCTGCGCGCGATCTCGGAGCCGTTCAGACGGCCGGAGACGCGGATCTTGATGCCCAGAGCGCCGAGACGCATGGTGTTCTGCACGGCGCGCTTCATGGCACGGCGGAACATGATGCGGCGCTCCAGCTGCTGGGCGATGCTCTCGGCCACCAGGTAAGCATCGAGCTCCGGCTTGCGGATCTCTTCCACGCCGATGTCCACTTCCACGCCGGGCATCATCTTGCTGAGCTGCTTGCGCAGCGCGTCGATGTCCTCGCCCTTCTTGCCGATCACCACGCCGGGACGGGCCGTGTGGATGGTGATATAGGCCTTCTTGGCCGGACGTTTGATCTCGATGCGGCTGACGGAGGCTTGGGCGAGCTTCTTCTTCAGGAACTCGCGCACCCGCAGGTCACTCAACAAGTTGGTCGCGTAAGCGCGCTTGTTGGCGAACCACTTGGAGTTCCAGTCGGAGGCTATCCCTAGACGGATGCCGGTTGGATTTACTTTCTGACCCATGTGTCGGTCCTTATTCGTCCGCCACAGTCACGGTGATGTGACTGGTGCGTTTGAGGATGCGGGCACCGCGGCCCTTGGCGCGCGCCATCCAGCGCTTCATGTGCGGACCTTCGTCCACGAAGATGGCCTTGACCTTCAACTCGTCCACGTCCGCGCCGTTGTTGTGCTCGGCGTTGGCGATTGCGGACTCCAGCACCTTGCGCACCAGCTTGGCGCCGCGCTTGGGGCTGAACTCGAGGACCTTGAGGGCCTCGCCCACGCTCTTGCCGCGGATCTGGTCCGCGACGAGGCGGGCCTTCTGCGAGGCGATGCGTGCGTATCTGTGTTTGGCGGCTACCTGCATGTTCCTGGCCTCAGGCCTTGGTTTCGGTCTCGGCGGTCTTGCGAGCGCCGTGGCCTTTGAAGATTCGGGTCGGGGCGAACTCGCCCAGCTTGTGGCCCACCATGTTCTCGCTCAGCAGCACCGGTACGTGCTGACGGCCGTTATGCACGGCGATGGTCAGACCCACCATCTCGGGGGTGACCATGGAGCGGCGCGACCAGGTCTTGATCGGGCGCTTGTTGTTGCTGCTCACCGCCGCCGTGACCTTCTTGGCCAGGTGCGGGTCGATGAACGGGCCTTTACGGATGGAACGGGGCATCTCAGTAACCTCTCATCACTTCGCGTTGCGACGGCGCACGATCATGCCGTCGGTGCGCTTGTTGCCGCGCGTCTTGTAGCCCTTGGTCGGCTGGCCCCACGGCGACACCGGATGGCGTCCGCCCGAGGTCTTGCCTTCACCACCGCCGTGCGGGTGATCGATCGGGTTCATCACCACGCCGCGCACGGAGGGACGGATGCCCTTCCAGCGGCGCGCGCCGGCCTTGCCGTACTGGCGCAGGTTATGTTCGTCGAAGCCCACTTCGCCGATGGTGGCGCGGCAGTCGATGTGCACCTTGCGCATCTCACCGGAACGCAGGCGCAGCGTGCAGAACGCGCCTTCGCGCGCCACCACCTGCACCGAGGCGCCGGCGCTACGCGCCATCTGCGCGCCCTTGCCGGGCTGCAGTTCGATGCAGTGCACCTGGGTGCCCACCGGGATGTTGCGCAGCGGCAGCGAGTTGCCCGCCTTGATGGGGGCATGGCTGCCGGAGACCACTTCCTGGCCGGCCACCGCGCCCTTGGGCGCGATGATGTAACGGCGCTCGCCGTCCTTGTACAGCACCAGCGCGATGTGCGCGGTACGGTTCGGATCGTATTCCAGGCGCTCGATGCGGCCGACGATGCCGTCCTTGTCGCGCTTGAAGTCGATCAGGCGGTAATGCTGCTTGTGACCGCCGCCCTGGTGACGGGTGGTGATGCGGCCGGCATTGTTGCGGCCGCCACGGCTCTTCTTGGTCGCGGTCAGCGAGGCCAAGGGACCGCCCTTGTGCAGGCCCGGCGTCACGACCTTGACGAAGGCGCGGCGTCCCGGGGAAGTCGGTCTGGCTTTGATGAGAGGCATGGTCTTTATCCCTTATCGGAGCCGGCCTTAGGCCTGCTCTCCGGCTAGGTTGATCTCGCTGCCCGGCGCCAGGCGCACGTAGGCTTTCTTCCAGTCGCCGCGACGGCCGAGGCGCGCGCCGAAGCGCTTGTCCTTGCCCTTCACGTTCACGATCTGCACGTCCGCGACCTTGACCTCGAACAGCTTCTCGACGGCCTGGCGGACTTCGATCTTGTCGGCATCCTTGCGCACGCGGAACACCACCTGGTTGTGCTTGTCGCCGACACGCGCGGATTTCTCCGACACGTGGGGTCCGAGCAGCACGCTCATCAGTCTTTCCTGCTTCGGGTTCATGCGAGCCACTCCTCCACGCGACGGATGGACGGCACCGTGAACAGCACCTTCTCGAAGCCGATGAGGCTCACCGGGTCGAGGCCGGTGGCATCACGCACTTCCACGCCGTGGAGGTTGCGCGAGGCCAGGTACAGCTTCTCGTCCACGTTCTCGGTGACGATCAGCACGTTGTGCAGGCCCAGCTCCTTGAGCTTGCCGGCCAGTTCCTTGGTCTTGGGCGCAGTGAGCGCGAACTCAGGCAGCACCACCACGCGGTCCTGGCGGACCAGCTCGGAGACGATGGCGCGCAGCGCGCCCTGGTACATCTTGCGGTTCACCTTCTGCGAATGGTCACGGGGGACCGCGGCGAAGGTCTTGCCGCCGCCGCGCCACAGCGGGCTGCGGATGGAGCCGGCGCGCGCCTGGCCCGAGCCTTTCTGCGGACGGGGCTTCTTGCCGCCGCCGCGCACCATGGCACGGGTCTTCTGCGCCTTGGTGCCCGCACGGCCGCCCGCGAGGAACGCGGTCACGACCTGGTGCACCAGGGATTCGTTGAATTCATAACCGAAGGCCGCGTCCGAAAGAGTGATGGACTGGCTGCCGGCGGTCTTGTGCATCTGCAATTCCATGCCGCCTCCTTAACCGCGCGCCGAAGGGCGCACGATGACGTTGCCGCCCTCGGAACCCGGGACTGCGCCCTTCACGAGCAACAGGTTCTTCTCCGCGTCCACCTGCACGACCTGCAGGTTGATCGCAGTGCGGCGCTTGGCGCCGAGGTGTCCGGACATCTTCTTGCCGGGGAACACGCGACCCGGCGTCTGGCGCTGGCCGATGGAACCCGGCGCGCGATGCGACAGCGAGTTACCGTGGGTGGCATCGCCCATGGTGAAGTGATGGCGTTTGATGGTGCCCTGGAAACCCTTGCCGATGCTGGTGCCGGTGACGTCGACGTACTGGCCGGGCTTGAAGATGTCGGCCTTGATCTCGCCACCGGCCTTCAGGTCCGCGCCTTCGTCCTTGCCGAGACGGAACTCGCCGGAGAGGCGGCCCGCACCGGTGCCGGCTTTCGCGTAGTGACCGGCCATGGCCTTGGTCACGCGCGTGGCACGGCGCACGCCGGTGGTGACCTGGATGGAACGATAGCCGTCCGCGTCCACGCCTTTCACCTGGGTGATGCGATTGGATTCGACCTGGATCACGGTCACCGGGATGGACGCGCCATCCTCAGCGAAAACGCGGGTCATGCCGCACTTGCGGCCGATTACACCGATACTCATCTCGTTGTCCTCGTTTCAGCGCGCCGACTACGATTGGCCGGGCGTCAAAAACCTTGTCAAATCAACGGCCCGCCAGGTTCCCCCAACGGGCCGCAGTGAGCCGGGAATTATACCTATGCTGCCCACCCCCCTGCAATACATAGGGGTCGGCTTTTTAGGCTATTTCCTGGCCATCCACCCCTCCCCGGCATAGCCGATGAGGGGTCTAAATCTTGGGTCTCCCACCCCAGGTACAGGGAGGTACCCCTGGAACCCGGAATCCCTGATAAATCCGGCACAGGGGTCCGGCGCATGCGCCGGACGGGTGACCAGAGATGGTTACCCCGGGCTTCCGGCGGAGCAGGAGCGCAGCCGGAAGTGCCGGAAGCTGACCTTCAAAACTGACCCGGCCAGGACGGTCCCTGGCCGGGTCTAGGGTGTCGAAACCGGGCCCCGTGGGCCCGCAAGCCTCAGTTCAATTTAATCTGGACGTCCACGCCCGCCGGCAGGTCCAGCTTCATCAGGGCGTCCACGGTCTTGTCCGTGGGGTCCACGATGTCCATCAGGCGCTTGTGGGTGCGCAGCTCGTACTGGTCGCGGGCATCCTTGTCGGCATGCGGCGAGATCAGGATGGTGAAACGCTCCATCTTCACCGGCAGCGGGATGGGACCGCGGACCTGGGCGCCGGTGCGCTTGGCGGTCTCCACGATCTCCTTCGCCGACTTGTCGATGAGACGGTAGTCGAAGGCCTTGAGGCGGATACGGATAATCTGGGTCGCCATGTCTATTTACTCCAGGATCTTGGCGACGACGCCGGCGCCGACGGTCTTGCCGCCCTCGCGGATGGCGAAGCGCAGGCCGTCTTCCATGGCGATGGGGTTGATCAGGGTCACCACCATCTTGATGTTGTCGCCGGGCATGACCATCTC
>DATBAJ010000027.1:0-51530 GCA_036271575.1 Gammaproteobacteria bacterium | reverse complement strand
AGGCACTCCCTATGAACAGGAAGCCTAGAGCATACCGCTTTAATCGCCTAGTACGGCCAGGCGCTTATGGGCCCGCAGGAAGCCTATGAACACTGCCAAGGCCAGCACCTGTGCCGCGATGAACCCTGCGGCATCCTCGGGACGGATGCCTGCGTAGGTCTGGGTGAACATACGCGCCAGGGTGAGCGCTGGATTGGCGAGGCAGGTAGACGGCAGGAACCAAGTACCCGCCATGAGATATGCCCCCACGGCATAGGCCACCGCCTGGGAGCGGGTGTTGCCGACCCGGTGCACCACCAGCAGGAGTCCCATGGCACCGATGAATTCCGAGACGAGCAGGGGCAGTCCCGGCCGCGCCTTGGACGCCATCTCCAGGGCTGGCAGGCCAAAGAGGTAATGGCAAAGCAGCACACCCAGGAGCGCGCCGCTGAACTGCGAGAGGAGATAGGCCGGCAGATGCTTCCACTTCAACTCGCCCTCGGTGCAGAGCAGCACGGCCACCAGCGGATTGAAACAGGCACCCGATACCGGATTGAGGGACAGGATCAAGGCCGAGATGCCGAAACCGGTGACCAGCGAATTCACCAGCAGGATCCTGAACTCGTCGCTGCCGCCCAGGCGCGAGGCGGCGACCTGGGAACCCACGGTCACCAGCAGCAACAACAACGTGCCCAGGAATTCCGCGAACAAGGCGTCACGGGGTCGCATGGTCATGCTCCAGTGCGCGCGATCCTTTCGCGCCCTATCCGGAGCCTACCCCTCAGACCGCTTCGGACGTAGACCGTTTAACCATGTAGATACCGCCGCAGACCACCACGGCAGCCAGGCCCTGCGATGCGATGAACCCCACCACGTCCGTCGGCCGGATGCCGGTGAAGGTATCCGTGAAGCTGCGGGCCACGGTGACGGCCGGGTTGGCGAAGGAGGTGGAGCTGGTGAACCAGTAAGCCGCGGCGATGTAGCAGCCCACTGCTGCGGCGACCGCAGCCGCCCCCTGGCGAGACACCCGATGGATCACCAGCAACAGCCCTAAGGTCGCGATCAACTCGGACCACATGAGGGCGAGGCCAGGTCGCGCTTTGGTGGCAGTCTCGATCAGCGGCAACGCGAACATGCCGTGGGTTACGATGATGCCCGCGATGGCCCCGGCAAACTGCGCCAGCACGTAGCCGGGCAAGAGCTTCCATGGCAGATCGCCACGCACGCCCATCATGAAGCTCACCAGCGGATTGAAGTGCGCGCCGGATATGGGCGCGAAGGTCAGTATCAAAGCCACCAGGCCCGCGCCGGTGGCGGTGGAATTCACGAACAGCACCAGCGCCGCGTTCCCGCCAGCGAGACGCTCGCCCATGATCCCTGAACCAATAATGACTGCCAATAAGAAAGCGGTGCCGAGGAACTCGGCACCATAGGCTTGGATGGCTTTCACTTGAAACCGATCTCTTTTATCTGTTTTTGGATCGCGAGCCTGTCGAGCTTTTCCAACGGCAAACTGGCGAAGATCTCGATGCGCCGGCGCAACACCAGGAGCGTGTCGCGGAAAGCACGGCGCCTGGCCTCATCGCTCCCCTCCACCGCCGCCGGGTCCGGCAGCCCCCAATGGGCAGTCATGGGTTGGCCGGGCCAGTAGGGGCAGGCTTCGGCCGCCGCCTGGTCGCAGACCGTGAACACGAAATCCATCTGCGGCGCGCCCGCTGCGGCGAACTCATCCCAACTCTTGCTGCGCAGGCCGGCCACCGGGAACTTGTTGTGTCCCAAGGTCTCCAGTGCATAGGGATCCACCGCGCCCTTGGGATGGCTACCTGCGCTATAGCCACGGAAGCGGCCCCGGCCTGTGGCGAGGTTGTTCAGCAGCGCTTCCGCGAGGATGGAACGCGCCGAGTTGCCGGTGCAGAGAAACAGCACATTGAATATCTTCCCGATCATGGGCACTCAGGCACCGGGTTGCGCGCAGCAGGCACCGTCTTTCTCGACCTTGGGCTTGCCGGGACTCATCTGCACCTGTTCACCGCGGTCAGCCTCGCCGTAGGTGGTGCTGTCGCCGAAGGTGTAGAAGCTCTCCCAGGCGATGCCTTGGGGATCGGCGCTCCAGGTCTTGCTGGACTGGGCGTAGCAGCAGCGCGTGGCGGCCTGATCCCGGGTCGCGACCTCCGCGGCCTTGAGGCGTGTGGCGATCTCGCCCAATTCCTCGCGGCTCTCGGCCTGGATGCCGAGGTGGTCGAGACCCGGCTGTTTGCCGCGGGTGGAGATGGCGAAGTTCACCCGCGGGTCGTCCAGCATCCACTTGGCGTAGTCGGCCTTTTGCACGGCTGGATTGCTGCCGAACAGGGTGGAATAGAACTGGATGGACTGACCGAGATCAGCGACGGCGACGTGCACGTGCAGGCGTTTCACGGGATTTCTCCTTGGATGTCTTGGGGGTGGGTGCGCAGGCGACGCCGCAGTCGGCGCCCTGGCAGCAGTTCTCGGAGAGGTAACCGACCAGCCCATTCATGGCGCTGAAGTCGGCGGCCTGGAACAGGGTGCGGCCCTCGCGCCGCTCGCTGACCAAGCCCGCATGACGCAGCGCCGCTAAATGGAACGAGAGCGTCGCGGGGGCGAGATCGAGCTTGTCGCCGATGTGGCCCACCGCCAGACCCGTCGGCCCCGCCTGCACCAGCAGACGATAGATGGCGAGGCGGCTCTCATGGGCCAAGGCCCCCAGGGCACGGATGGCAGTCTTTGATTCCATGTTTCTAGTTTTATCGAAATATAGAGAGATGTCAAGCCGAGTCTGTTTGCCGCTGCGCGAAGCCGCGCGGTAGGCTGCGCCCATGGATGTGAGACAGCACTGGGATGAGGTCTACCGCCAGAAGGCGGAACAGGACGTGAGCTGGTTCCAGGCGGAGCCCGCCCTGTCGCTGGACCTGATCCGGCGGGCGGGCGTGGCTAAGCAGGAGCCGATAGTGGACGTGGGCGCCGGTGCATCGCGGTTCGTGGACCGGCTGCTGGCGGAGGGCTACTCCGATCTCACCGTATTGGACATCGCCGAGGCCGCCTTGCAGAAGAGCCGTGCGCGGCTGGGAAGCGCGGCGGACAGAGTGAACTGGATCGCAGCCGACGTGACGTGCTGGCAGCCGGCGAAGCGCTATCGGCTGTGGCACGACCGGGCAGTGTTCCACTTCCTGACGGAGGCGGCGGATCGCGCCGCCTACCGCAAGACGCTGGGGTCGGCGCTGATGCCCCAGGGCATCGCCATCATCGCCAGTTTCGCGCTGGACGGACCCGAGCGCTGCAGCGGCCTGCCGGTGCAGCGCTATTCGCCCGAGAGCCTGGCCGCCGAGTTGGGAGAGGACTTCCGGCTCCTGGAGCAGAAGAGCGAAGCCCACATCACGCCCGCGGGCAAGTTGCAGCTCTTCCAATATTCGGTGTTCCGGCGGAAAGCTTGAGCGAGCGGGCTGCTGCGATCCGGTAGACAGTCACCTGCCCGGCGGCTTATCGGTGGCATCGCTGCCATGGTCCGACAGCTGGGCGTCAAACCACTTGTGGATCGCGGCGACAGTGGCCGCATCCTTGCCCGTGTAGCGGACTTCGGCGCCATTCGGCAGGTCGCGGTAGACGATCACGATCTGCCCTGGTTTGACACTGCTCAGATACTGGACTCCTGGCATGTCCATGCCGTGGATCATCATGGGATCCGAGTAATCACCCTTCTGGAAGCGGTCGGCCTCCATGGACAGGTGCATCTGTATAGCACCCACCAGATCCTTGTCCGAAGCGTCATCAGCGATCACCTGCTGCAAGCCGCCGTCGGGGAGCTTCTGGAACACGTGCTTGGAGTTCTGCCCGTTGAAGGGCATCACCATCGCCCCTTTCTGGGCAACCTCTTGCTGCCTAGCGGCGGGGTCAGCCCAGGCTGCCTGGGCCAGCGCCATGACGGCCAAGCTCACCAAGATAGCCCGCGATAGTACTTTCATGATGTTGCCCTCACGAGGAAGTTGTCGCGCCTGGACCGGCGGCTTCAATCTTCTGCACTTGCAGGACCGGCGCACCCGCGGCGCCTGGATCGGCGATCTCCCCCAGCACTACGACCTTGGCATCGGCTTGCCAGGCGGTGCTATCGCCGGGATGGGCAAATGCCAATTCATACTGGCTGTCGCCTGTGATGAGCTTGAGACGGTCACCCTCCTTGGCGATGCGTCCCTGCACCGTGACCACGGCCTGCTTGGGCGTGAAACCGCCCTGCACCAGCACGTCGTAGATCTGCGGGATGGTGGTTGCGCTGTCGGACGCGAAGCCGATATCCGCCGTGCCATCGTTGAGGCTGACCTCGACCTTGGTTACGCCGGGAAGCTTGGTCAGCCGCTGCTGCACGCCATAGGCGCAGGGCGCGCAATCCATGCCGAAGATGGTCTGCTGCACGTGGAGCAGTCCGTCTGCATGGGCTGCAATGGCCGCGCCGATGAGGGCGAGGCCGGCATAGAGTCTCAAGGTCACTTTCACTTGGGCATACCTCGCTCAGAACCAGTACGTGAACACCGCCTTGGCACGGTAATCATCCTTGGGCTGATTGCCATTCAGGGACTGACTGACCGGCAATAACACTCCCATCTCGACCCCCCAGGCACCGAACAGCCCGAGGACGGAGGGGCCGGCGAAGAGCTTCTTGCCGCCGCTGTCCGGCAGTTCGGTGCCGTTGAGTTCGTTCCGTCGGCTGAGCTCGCCCACCGCTTCCACGAACATCCGCCAGTCGGCCGCCGGGTAATCATGCTGGAAATAAGGCGGCCGCCAGCCCCAGACCGCGGTCACATAGTAAAGGTCACCGAGCTGGCCGCTGTCTTTGGGGAAATAATGCTGGATGCCGCCGCCCAGCCACCAGTATGTGGTGCGCGAGGCATGACCCGTGACGGCGGCGGCGCTGATGCCCTGCCCGGTGGGCAGGCCCTCTACCAGCGCATCCTGGCTGTCCCAGGCGCTGAACAGCAGCGAACTCTCGTAGCGTTCGCCGACTTGCGGCGCGCGGCGCTGGAAGCGCCATAGGACCGAGGCTTCGATGTCTTTGCCGGCGCCCATCATGCCTTCGCTGCTGCGGGACATGTCATCCGGCGTGTTGCCCTGCGCGAGAGGCACGCTCAGGTTGGCTTGCAGGTCCGGGCCGATGCCATAGCCCACGAGCTCACGATAAGCGACGGCTGTGCCGGAACCGCTCTGGTCGCTCATGACCGCGGTGTCGCTGCTCCACTGGCCCTCACCGAGGGTCGGGGTCGCGAGCGCGAATGCCGGACCGTGACCGTCTGCCCAGGCGCAGGAACCCGCCAAGGCGAGACCCAGGGCGAGACAGGCTTGCTGGTAACGCAGGCCCACTCCTAGAGACCTAGCCATTGGCGCAGCGGGAACCAGAGGAAGGCAAAGAAGAACCCGAGCGCATACACGCCGACCGCCACCCAAAGCACGATGCGATTCAGGTGGTCGGCTCTCTGGCAAAGGCGCGCAAGTTCCGGATCCGTGGGACAGGAACGGCCGGGTCTATAGATGAGCCAGGCGGTGAACAGCAGATAGACGCCGGAGATGGCAAAGGTCCAGTGCTTGTAACGGCTTAAAGCCACCAGCCACGGGAACGTGTTGGTCAGATAAGCGACGCCGGCCCCGAGCCCGATGCTGACCAGCAAGATGGGCAGCGCACAGCAGACCAGCGTGCCGCCCGAGAAAAACAGGGTGGCGAAGCTCAACAAGGTGTCGGTGGGCCGGGTGCGCAGGAACATGGGGCAAGCCTACAACCTGGAGTAAACTCCATGTCAAGCGAATTTGGAGACTAAGTGATGGATAGATCCATAGGTCAGGCTTCTATGGACCTGGGACTCTCCCAGGACACCCTGCGCTACTACGAGAAGATCGGCTTGGTGGCGAAGATAACCAAAGACCGCTCGGGGCGGCGCAGCTATTCTGACCGTGATCTAGCAGGGCTGCGCTTCGTGCAACGCGCCCAAGGCGTGGGTTTCAGCCTGGAAGAGATCGCGCAGCTCCTGAAGCTGCGTGCCAGTCCCACCAAGAGCAGCCGCACCGTGCGCGCCATGGCCCAGGAGAAATGCCAGGCCATGCGCGAGCAGATGCAGGCGTTGCAGCACATGCAGGACGAGCTGGGCGCGTTGCTGGACCTGTGTGATGGGAAGAGCGATCACTGCCCCATCCTGGAAGGTCTGGACGGGATCCCTTCGCAAAAGGACGGTTGCTGCGAAAAAGCCTGACCGCTCAACCCTGCAGTGATTTGACCATGAAGCAAGAAGACGAGGGGCAGAGTTCCGAGAACTGCTTCGTTCCGGCGATACCAGACGGCGCCTCCTCGCGCGAGATCTTGCGATACCCTAAGCCGGCGAAGAAACCTTCGGCGGTGGTGGTGAGAAGATACAGTCCGCGGACGCCCGCATCCTTGGCATGCTCTTCCATGGCGGCCACCAGCTCCTTGCCCAGCCCCGTGCCTCTGTGAGCTTCATCCACAGCCACGGAACGCAGCAGGCCCACCTCCTCCAGCACCTCCAGGCCCACGCAGCCTACCAGGGCTTGTCCCAAGTGCGCCACCAGGAAATGCTCCAGCATCTCGGGGCCGATGTCTTCGGTGGAGAGATCCGCCATCTGCAGCAAAGTGGCGAGGGCTGCTTCGTCGTGAGGTACGAAAGGAGCGATGGCAGGTTTCATTGCACGCCGTGGGGTGGAGGCAATTTCCGGCGTACCAACGAATTACGCAATTCCCATTCCTGTTCCGGCGATGTCTCCGCCAGGAATTTCACTTCGTCCGCGATCTGCACCGCCACCGGTTCGCCATCGCGATACAGCACCCGGTTGTCGCCCAGGATGGGGACCCGCTGGCCGGGGGTGATGATGCCGACCAGGTTCAGTGCATCCGCCGCTGAGACGGACACGAGTTCGCCGATCTTCTCGCGGCGGCGCACCTCGCGCAGGGCGCCTACCGCTTCCGGCAGGGCGAACTGCTCGCCGGCGAAGCCGTCCACGAAGCGCCCGCCGCGCACCTCGCCGCGGGCTTCGAGCCTTCTATATATATAGAGGAGATCGCGCCAGGGCGGCAGCGCACTCTCCCGCTCCAGCACCTTGCGGAACACCACGCCGTAACGGCGCAGCAACACGTCCGCGAGATGGGTGAGCGCCTCCGCATCGGCGGGCGCCTCGCCGCCCTGTACCGCTTGGCGCGGCACCAGGGCCCAACGCCCTGCTTCGTCCACGCCGGGTGCGGCGCCGCGGCGCATGCGGTAGCGAGTGGAGCTGGAGAGCGCGGGGCGCTTGCTGGCCGGCGTGATGAGGGCGCGCAAGCCGGCGAAGGTATCGGCAGCCGTGAGACCCCAGGCGGTGAGCTCGGCCAGGGCCTGCTCCACCTGGGTGCGCAGGAGACCCGTGAGACGGGTGATATCGGAGAAGAACAAGGCACCGTTGGCGCGCAGGGCGTCGTGCACCGTGCGCGCGCCATGGCTCAAGTTGATGGCGCCCGCATCCGGCATCTCCGCGAGGGCGCGCCAGTGATTCAAGGCGTCGCGCTCCACGAAGGCGATGGGCGTGCCGCGCACCGGACCGGCGCGGCGTTCCTCGTCGGTAGCGCGCGGCGGCACGAGACGCATCCAGGCGACGCTGCCGCCGGCACAGAGCTGGTCCAGCATGTAGGGCGCGTAGTCCAGCATCCGGGCCGGCAGGATGTCCTGCTCCCAGGCGAAGGCCGGGGCCGAGAAGCCCGAGAGCTGCTCCAAGGCGGCGGCGAGCGCCGCCTGGCCGGTGCTACGCTCCGCGCCGACGCCATGCCAGTCGAAGAGGAAGCGCAGGTAGTCCGCCGGCATGACCGGTTCGATCTCGCTGCGCAGGCGCTTCAAGGTATATCTGTGGATACGCGCCAAGAGGCGGCGCTCCACCCACTCGGTATCCGTGGCATCGGCGTTATAGTTGCCACGCATCACGCCGCCTTCCGCTTCAAGAGCAAGCAAGGCCGCTTCGATCTCGGTGTGGGCGAGGCCCAACATCTCAGCGAGGGCTTGGGCCGTCACGGGCCCCGAGCCTTCCAGGCGGCTGCGGATCAATTCACGCAGCGCATCTTCACGGACCGGAGGCGCGTCCTCGCTCAACACCTGCAGGATGGGGTCCAACGTCGCATCCGGGAACACCGCCAGGAATTCATGCAGCCGCTCCGCGGCGACCCACAGCACCTGGCCGGAGGCGAGCGTGGCGGCGGTGGCGCGGTTCGCGTCTTTCAGGGTCTGGAAAAGATTGGTCCAACCGAAGTCCAGGGCATCTCCGGGATTGCCCTGAGCACCCTCCCCTTCAGTCAGGAAACCGAGTACCACCAGAGCATCATGGAGTTCATCGGCGTCGCGTGCGCTGGGCCAGACTTCTTCCCGCACCCGGGCGATGGCCTCGGGATCCAGGGACGAGAGCGACCCCGCCTCCTCCAGGCTCATGACGCCGCGGGATTGCACGGCCAGGGTGCGGCGCTCTTCGGCGGGCGCATCATCCAGGAAGGCATAGGGCCGCGCCGTGAGGATCTCCTGGGCCAGGGGTGAAGGCGAGGACAGGTCCCGCGCTATCACCTTGAGGTCGCCGCTCTGCAAGCGCTCCAGAAGGCGGATGAAGCCGTCCGCGTCCATCACCTCGTGCAGGCAGTCCTTCAAGGTCTGATGCACCAGGGGATGATCCGGCACTTCCCGGGCCCCGGCCAGGTTCTCGGCACAAGCGAGCTGGTCCGGGAACACCACCGCCACCAGGTCTTCCGCATCGGCTCGCTGGAAGGCCGGCGGATTCCGGTGCCCGTTGCGGTTACGGCGCACCGCCAATGCAGTGGTCGCCACCCAGCGCCAGCGGGTGCCGAACATGGGCGCGGCCAGGACCGCCTGCACCAGGATATCCATGGCGGTATTGGGATGCAGGTACTTGGCCGGCTCCTCTAGCGGGAAGCTGTGGGTCGCGCCCAGGGACAACACCAGGGAGTCTTCCAGCGCCGCTGCCTGCAACTCGAAATTGAACTTGCGGCAAAAACGCTTGCGCAAGCTCAAGCCCCAGGCGCGGTTGATGCGCGCGCCGAAGGGAGAATGGATCACGAAGTGCTGGTCCCCCGCCTCGTCGAAGAAGCGCTCGAACACCACAGTATCCTGGGTGGGCAGCGTGCCCAGCGCGGCTTTCGCAGCGGCGAGGTATTCCGCCAATTGCTGGGCGGCCGCCTGCTCGATGCCGCACTCGGCCTTGAGCCAGGCAATCAAATCCGCGCCTTCGCCGAGTTTCTGGTCCGCCTCGGCCCGCAGGCGCGAGACGGACTTGGAGAGTTCGTCGCTCCTGGCCGGCGCCTCGCCGAACCAGAAGGGGATGTTGGGTGGCTGGCCCCTGGCGTCTTCCACCAGCACCCGGCCGGTCTCGACCTTCAATATCCGGTAACTGGTGTTGCCGAGCTGGAAGATATCGCCGGGGATGCTCTCGAAGGAGAAATCCTCGTTGAGGCTGCCGATGCGCAGGCCGGAGGGGCTCAGGATCACGTCGTAATCGAACTGGTCCGGGATGGCGCCGCCGTTGGTGACGGCGATGAGCTTGGCACCGCGCCGGCCGCGCAGTTTCTTGTTCACCTGGTCCCGATGGATATGGGCGCTGCGCCGGCCGCGGCGGGTGGAGAAACCCTCCGCCAGCATCTCCACCACTTCCGTGAAGTCCTTCTCGCTCATGGCGTGGTAGGGCCAGGCGCGGCGGCAGGCTTCGAAGAGCGCGGGCTCGTCCCACTCCTGGCAGGCCACCTCGCCCACTATCTGCTGGGCCAGCACGTCCAGGGGGGCGTCCAAGACTTTCAGCGTATCCAGCTCGCCGCGTCTCACGGCCGCCAAGAGCGCCGTGCAGTCCACGAGATCGTCGCGGGTGAGCGGGAACAAGCGTCCTTCCGGCAGGGCGCCGACACCGTGACCGGAGCGCCCTACTCTCTGGAGAAACGTGCTGATGCCGCGGGGCGAGCCCAACTGGCAGACCAGATCCACGTCGCCGATATCTATGCCGAGTTCCAGCGATGCCGTGGCCACCAGCGCCTTCAGCTCGCCGCGCTTCAGGCGCTGCTCTGCGTCCAGGCGGTGGGCCCGGGCCAGGGAGCCGTGGTGGGAAGTGACATGCTCCTCGCCGATGCGCTCGGCCAGATGCCGCGCCACCCGCTCCGCCTGGCGGCGGTTGTTGGCGAATATCAGCGTGGTGCGATGGGTGGCGGTGAGTTCCGCGAGGCGATCGTAGAGCTCGGTCCAGACCTCGTTGGACATGACCGGGCTCAGGGGCGAGCGCGGCATCTCCAGATGCAGGCTGCGGTCGCGGATGTGGCCCGTGTCCACAATGGTGCAATCCTCACCATTGCCGGTGAGGAAGCGCGCCACTTCTTCGATGGGTTTCTGGGTGGCCGAGAGGCCGATGCGCACCGGGCGCTTGGGGGTTAGCGCGGCCAGACGCTCCAGGGACAGCGCCAGATGCGCGCCGCGCTTGTTGCCGGCCAGCGCATGGATCTCGTCCACGATCACGGTCTTCACGGTGGAGAGCAGCTTACGGCCCGAATCGGACGTGAGCAGGATGTACAAGGACTCGGGCGTGGTCACCACGATGTGCGGCGGCTCACGGCGCATGCGGTCGCGCTCGGACTGCGGCGTGTCGCCGGTGCGCACCCAGGCCTTGATCTCCACGTCCGGCAGGCCTTGGGCGAAGAGTTCGTTGCGGATGCCCTCCAGCGGCGCCTGCAGGTTCTTCTGCACGTCGTTGGAGAGCGCCTTCAGCGGGGATATATAGAGGACGTGGCACTCGTTCTGGAGCCCGCGCTCCAGACCCTCACGTACCAGATCATCTATCGCAGACAGGAAGGCCGCGAGGGTCTTGCCGGAACCAGTGGGCGCGGCGATGAGGGTATGCGAGCCCGCGCCGATGGCGGGCCAGGCCTGGGCCTGGGCGCCCGTGGGTTCCGGGAAAGTCTGGCGGAACCAGGCGGCGGTGGCCGGGTGGAAGCGGCCCAAGGTTAGCAGTGGCGACATCTCACTATGATACTGCGCCGGTCAAGGTGCATGGGATGTGGCCGCGGGGGCTGGGACTTTATCCGGCTGGGACAGTACGTATTTCAAGCACTTACGGTAAGCCTCCGAGAGCCGGTTCAGGGTGGGGATGCTGAGCTTGCCGGTCGGCAGACCGCGGTTCTCGCAATAAGCGTCGGAGCCGGTGGCGGTCACCGCATCGCGGAAATCCTCATCGGTGATGACCTGATAGGCACGGTCCAGCCAGTCGTTGCCGGCGCGATATACCTCGTTCAGGTGTTGCGTGGCGACGCTCTCGTGGGCATTCCAGTCGCTGGCGCTCTGGTTGGCCTCTGCGTACTGCGCGTCGAGCCTGGCCTGGTCCGATTCGACGGATCCCACGTCGGCATTCAAGGCGCCGGACTTCTGGTTCAGGCCCTGGATGTCCTTGTCGCAGTCGTCCACGTGACTGGTGCCACTGTCGCTGCCGTTCTTGCATTGGGATTGATTCTTCTGCAGCGCCTGCTGTTGGGTGGCGACCTGCTGGTTGTGGCTCACGGTCCGCTGGTTGAGTACATCCTGCGCATCCGTGACCGACTTCTGGTTCGCCTCGATCTGCTGCTTCTGCGCCATCAGCGCCTGCTGCACGGTCTCCCACTTGTGGCGCTGCTTGGCTATCCCGTCCGACTCCTTGACCAGGGCCTGCACCTTCTGCTGCAGGACGTCCGGCATGGCGGCAGCCACTACGCCGGGCAGCGACAAGCCGATGAAACACCAGATGACGACGCGCATGGTCACTCTCCCCGATGGTTATTGGACTTTCTTCTGCAAGCCCTGGAGCGCCTGATGCAGCGCCTGGATGCGCGGGCCCCACGGGTGGCCGCTGCGTACCAAAAGCGGCGTGAGCAGCGCCAGCCCCGCTGCATCCTGCTTCTGCGCCACCAGGGCCTGGGCTTTCAAAAACTGCAGGCTCACCGCCTCATCCCCTTGTGGTGCGCGCGCATGCACCGCCGCGTCCAGCCGCGCGAACAGCGGCATGCGCTTGTCCTTGAGGGCCTGTTCCGCGAGCAGGCCCACCGAAGCCGGCGGCTCCGGCAAGTAGTCCTTGGACACGTCCAGGCACTGCTCGAGGATATCGAGCGCCCGCGGCAGCCGCTTCTCCTTGACCAGCAACTGGATGAGGCGCGTGCCCTGCACCAGCGAGAGCGCATCCTGGCGGCGCAGGCGCAGGGCCTCGAACAGATCCTCGTGGAACCCCCGCGGGTTGGCCAGCTCCGCGCCGTCGTCAGACAACAGCGCATCGCGCGCGGTCTTCGGCATGTTGGCCTGCAGGTGCCGGTCCACTTCCGCCAGCAGCTCGGCGATGCGCATGGCCTGGGCCGCCTCGGCGCGGCTGACATCCGTGGGCTTCTCCACGCTGACCGCGATGTCCAGCTGCTCGGCATGGTGATAGGCGACGTAACCCACCATGTGGCAGACGAAGATCAGGCCGTAGATCAGCAGCACGTCGCTGGAGAGGGCGCTCACCTTGCCGGACAGGGCCAGCCCCAGGAAACCCACCGCCGCCAGCAGCAGCGCCGACAGGAGATAGGCGACGCCCGTGTGCCACATGAACTTGAGCATCAACAGCGGATTCAGCACCGAGAGGATGTCCGGCTGCAGCGCCAGCGAGGCGAGGAAGGCCGGCAGGCCGTAGACGCCGAGTGCGAACAGGCCGATGCCGAGACCGGCCGCATGCGCGTGCACCGCCGAGAGCACCAGCAGGGTGAAAGCACCGAGATAGCCGACCAGCATGGCGAGCCTGAGCTTGTCGCCCTGGAACATCACTTCCGTGCCCATGGACGGCGGGATGGCGCGGCCCACGGCGCTGCGCTGCACCACGTCCATGAAGTAGTAGCCCATCCAGCCGAAGATGATCCCCGCCGCCGGTATGCCCCACACCCCCGCATAGCCGATGATCCACATCGCCACGCCGAAGGTGAGGGTCACCGCGAGGCCGTAACCTCTAAGCGGATAGGCCAGCAGTTGCGGGAGGTATCGCCACAGTTCCGGCGTTTCCGCCATGCGCTGATCGGCTTCCGGATCGTCCAGCCGCAGGTCGCGTGCGTCGTCAGCCATGCCCGTCCCCGGCGGAGGTTCCGGGGATAGAGTCTACAGCGGCGCGGGAAGCGCCGTAGCGCATCCATCAGGTGCCTTCCGGGGCCGGTTCCTGCCAGGCCTGCAGTTCCGGCTGGAAATGCAGGTCCTTGATGGTGATCTCGTCCAGCAGGGCCAGGAGCTTGACCGAGACGATGGGCCGCTTCAGTCCGCGCTGGCTGAACTGAGCTTCGCCGGCCGTCGAGACGATGACCGAGGGCGCGCGCGCCCGGACCGGCGCTTCGCCCCATTCCCTGATCGCATCCTGGCATTCCCCATCCACCAGGCAGATGTCATAGCGGGGCTTGCGGCTGTGCGCATAGAACACGTAACCGCGGTTGCGCGCGGTGGACAGCCAGGCGACGCTCTTGAGCATCTTGCGCTCGTCGTCCGTCATGCCGAACACGATGACATCGAAAGTGCGTTTCTTTAGCATTCCCTTCGCCCCGGCACCGCAGTCCGATCGCAGTGCATGATGGTCCCCGCTGCATCATGGGTCGGGGTTACGGATTAATTCCTTGATTTCGACGAATCCAATCATCTACGTGTCGAATGCGACCCGGGACGAGCCGAAATGCGGCTTGGAAGGGGTGAACGGTCTGGACAGTGTCTAGGACTTGGTCCAGCCGGAGCGGGACCTGGAAGCGCTGGGCTATTTGAGCCAATCCAGGAGCTTCTTCACGGTCTCCCGGTAGGTGGGACCGGACGCCAGTTGTTCGCCGCCCTGCAGCAGGAACTCGTAGTTCCCGCGCCGCCGCGAACGCATCTCCTTTATATAGCTGACGTTCACCAGCGCCGACTTGCTGATACGCACGAACTGGGAGCCGCCGATGCGGCGCTCGACGTTGCCGATCCGGTCGCGGGCCATGGTGCGCTCGCCGTTGGCGGCGTGCACGTGCACATAGTCGCCGTCGGCCCGGATGAAGGCGATCTTCGCTGTGTCCATGAACTTGATGCGGGTGCCGTCCTTGATCAGCATCGGACGCGAGGCCGTTGCCGTGAGCCCCTGCCTCAAGCTGCCCAACTCCTGTGCGATCTGCAGGTTCGATTCGGCCTGCTGGTCGAGCAGGCGCTTGTACAGGCTGATGTCGGCGAACGCGCCGCGGAAGCCGGCGATGCCGCCGTCGTCGCCGCGGATCAGCCGGCAGTATTCCGAGACCCACAGCATGCCGCCGTCCTTGCGGTAGACCTGGGTCTCGAAGTTGCACACCGCGCCGAGTGTGAGCAGCTTTCCGACCAGCTGCGGGCGCACCTGGCGCTCCACGTAGAACTCGATGCCGATGTCGCGGACGCTAGCCATCATCTCCCGGTCCGAATCGTAACCGAGCATCTCCGCGAACACCGGGTCGACCTCTGTGAAGCGCCCGTCCAAGCTGCTCTGATACATGGCTCTCTACCCGCCGGTCTGGCCGGCTGAGTGGCTTGCGACGGCAGGCACGATAGCCCTGGGGGCGGGATGGGGATATCGGTAGTTATCCCTATTTTTTGCAGCCTGCGCGGTAGCCCGTTCAGCGTTCGCCCACGTCGCCGCCGGCGACGCGTCCCGGGGCCGGGTCGCTGCCCATCAGGGTGCGCAGCCAGCCGCCCCAGCCGGCCGGCGCGCCCAGGCGTTCCAGGTGCCAGGCCGCCGCCTCCGCCGGCATGGCCTTGCCGAGCAGGAACCCCTGGCCGTAGCGGAAGCCGAGCCGGCGCAGCATCTGCACCTGTTCCGGCGTCTCGACGCCTTCCGCGATCGCCTGGATGCCGAGCTCGCGGGTCAGCTGGATGATGGCGCGCAACACGTTCTCGCGGCGTGAGTCGCCTTTCACGCCCATGATGAACAGCCGGTCCACCTTGAGGATGTCCACCGGATAGGTGCTGAGATAACTGAGGGAGGAGAAACCGGTGCCGAAGTCGTCCAGGTGCAGGCCGACCCCCAGGCTTTTCAGTTCATCCAGCCGCGCGAGGCCGCGCTGCGGATCGCGGATGAACACCGTCTCGGTGATCTCCAGGCACAGGGCCTGCGGCGGCAGGCCGCTGGCGCTCAACACCGCCTGTACCTGCTCGATGAGGAACGGCGAGGCGAATTGCCGGTCCGAGATGTTGACGCTCATGGTCAGGTCGCGGGCCTGCGGATAGCGCTGGCGCCAGGCACTGAGCTGCAGCGCGGCGTGCTCCAGCATCCACCAGCCGATCGGCAGGATCAGGCCCGACTCCTCGGCGATGTCGAGGAACCCCGGCGGCGAGAGCAGGCCATGGGCAGGATGGTTCCAGCGCAGCAGCGCCTCGAAGCCGGTGAGACGGTGCTCCCGCAGGTCATAGATGGGCTGGTAGTGGGCGCGGAACTGGTCACGGTCCAGCGCCAGCCGGAGGTCGGTCTCCAGGGACAGGCGGCGGCGCACCGAGTTGTGCATCTCGGCGTCGAACACCACGTGGCAGGCCTTGCCGGAGGATTTGGCGCGATACATGGCGATGTCCGCGTCGCGCAGCATCTGTTCCGGCGCACTGTACTCGCGCCGGCCGAAAGTGATGCCGATGCTGGCATGCACGAAGGCTTCCCCGGCATCCATCACCACCGGTTCGCCGAAGGCAGCCTCGATCCTCGCGGCGACCACCAGCGCATCCTGCGAGGAGTCCATGTTCTCCAGCAGGATCGTGAACTCGTCGCCGCCGTGGCGGGCAAGCAGGTCGCCATGCCGCAGGCAGGCTTGCAGGCGGCGGGTGATCTCCACCAGCATGCTGTCGCCCTGGGCGTGGCCGAAGCTGTCGTTGACGAACTTGAACTCGTCGACGTCGAGGAACATCACCGCGAAGTCGTAGTCGCCGTCGGCCCGGGCGCGGCCGATCACCTGGGCCAGCCGCTCCATCAGGAACCAGCGGTTCGGCAGGCCGGTGAGGATGTCGTGCGTGGCGTTGAATACCAGCTGCTTCTCCGCGCATTTCCTCTCGGTGATGTCCAGCACGGTGCCGGCGGTGTACATGACGCCGTCCTGCTCGAAGGTGCTGACGTGCACGGTGGCGTTGATGCGGGTCTGGCCGTCCTTGTGCAACAGCACCACCTCCACCAGCGACGGACTGGGCTCGCTGTTCTCCCGGTGCGCCATGCGCCGGTCCGCCTCCGCGACGCACTCCGGTGCATAGAAGGCGTGATAGGACTCGCCGATCATCTCCTCCTCGGTCCAGCCGATCAGGCCGGCCAGCGCGCGGTTGGCATACAGGCAGCGGCCCGCGACGCTCAGGAACACGCCGATGTGGGAGGTCTCCACCAGCGCCCGGTAGCGCTTCTCCGAGTTCTGCAGCCGCTGCTCCGCGTCCTTGCGCGCGGTGATCTCCTGCACGGTGCCCTCGTAGAGCAGCGCCTTGCCGTCCGCGCTGTAGACCGCCCGGGAGTTCTCCAGCACCCACATGACGCGGCCGTCGCGCCGCCGCCAGCGCGTCTCGCGCTGGTGCATGCTGCCCAGGGAATCCAGTTCCCTCACCAGGGCATCGCGATCGTGCGGGTCGGCGTAGATGTCGCGGATGTGCTGCAGTTCCCGCAGCAGGCTGCCGACGCTGCTGAAACCCAGGAGCTCGGCCAGCGCCTGGTTCGCATCCAGCAGGCAGCCCTGCGGGGTGCTCTGGTACATGCCGATCACCGAGTTCTCGAACATGGTGCGGTATTTGCGGATCGCGTCCGGCGACCCGGCGCGCAGGGACGCCGGCTCATCCAGGCGGCTCAGGCTGGCGACGAACAGGGCGGACTCACCCCCGGCGAGGAACGTGAGGCGCATCGAGACCGGTACGCGGGTCGCGGCGTCGCGGTGCAGCAGCCACATGTCGCAGAGCGTCGGCAGGCCCACCTGGCGGCGGGCCTGATCCAGTGCGCTGGACAGCGGCGTGTGGCTCTCGCCCATGTCGAAGAGGCCGGCGAAGCTGAGGCCGGCCAGTTCATCGCGACGATAGCCCGCCATGGCGGCGAAGGCCGTGTTCGCGTACTGCACTTCCCCTTGCTGGCAGACGAACGCGGGGTCGCGGCTATGGTCCACCAGCAACCGGTAACTGACATGGCAGTCCCGTGAGTCCGGTGTAGCTTGGCTGGGTGTATCGGGTGATCGTGGGCTCACGTGTCTGCTGCCGGGTTGGACACATTCCCTGTGAAGACGCGCGCCGGCCCGCGGACTGCCGCAGGCAGCCCGGGAGTATCCTCTTCATGTACGGGTGGACGTGATGAATGCGACCACGGGGATCCGGGTCGCGATGAATACGCTCAGATGGAAGTCGAATCAGCCGGGGTTCGCCGTCAACGCGTATTCGGCGCGGGCATGAAGTCGATGGCGAACACCACGTCCACCCCCAAGCCCACGTACTGCGGGTCATCCCACTGGCCCTTGCCGATGCCATAGTCGCGGCGCTGCAGGGTGGTCTTGGCGTCGAGCTTGGCCTGCTTGCCGTCCTTGGCGGGTTCCCAAGTGAAGGGCACGCTGATGATCTTGGTCACGCCCTTGAGGGTGAGCTTGCCGGTGACCAGATAGTGGCCCGGCGATACGAGCTTGAAAGAGTCGCTGACGAAGCTGCCCTTGGGATACTTGGCGGTATCGAAGAAGTCGTCGTTCTTGAGGGCTGCGTCCATCTCGTCCAGGCCGCTGTCCACGGAATTGAGATCCACGTCCACCCGCAGCGTGTCCTTGGAAGGATCCTTGTCGTCGAGGCAGAGTTGCGCGGTATAGGACTTGAACTCACCGGGGAAGGGCGCGCCGCCCTGGCTCGCGATGAAGGTGAGGCTCTTAGGTGAAGGCACTGGTTTCCAGCAGGCGGCCGAGACGCCGGCATTCCAGGCGAGCGCGGCACAGGACAACATCAGGAGAGAAGTCTTCATCGGTCCTCCGGGGATAACATCCAAAGGGGCAACATGCTGCGCAGCACGCCGTCCTTGCGCACCAGCTCATGCCAGAACGCGGCGGCGACGTGCAGGCACACCAGGGCCAGCAACAACCAGGCGCCGAAGTCGTGCAGGTGCTTGGTGAGATTCGCCAGCCATGGGTCCGGACCGGTGAGGTTCGGCAGGTTGAAGGTGAAGAACCAGCGCACCGTCAGGTTCGAGGCATTGGAGGTGAGCCAGCCCAGCACCGGCAATGCCAGCAGCAGCGCATAGAGCAGCATGTGGCTCGCGTGAGCGCCGAAGCGCTCCAGCGGTTTCATGCCCGCCGGCAGCTTGGGAGCCGGCGAATACCAGCGCCACAGCAGCCGCAGTATGACCAGGGCGAAGATCGTGATGCCCACCGACTTATGGAAGGTGAGCATCTTCAGGCGCTCGATGCCCACCGGCAGGGGTTTGGCATAGAAGCCCACCACGAATTGGCAGAGCACCAGGAGTACGATGAGCCAGTGCAGAAGCTGGGCCACGAATCCGAAGCGTTCGGTGCTGTTGCGTAGCGGAATAATGGCGGCACGCTCCCCGGTCTAAAGAAGCAATGGTATTAGAAGGTGGTACAGCATGCGCATGAGTCTTATTCCTTTTTATGTAGTCTCGGCCATGGCGGGGCTCCTGTTACTCGCCGGTTGCCAGACGGCCGCCACCAGACCAGGCAGCACGGCGGCCTCCGGCACCCTGAACGCCCAGCCCGCGACCGGCTCCGTGCATTACACGGTGGATGCAGACCATTCCGCAGTGGAGTTCCTGGTCTACAAGGCCGGCACTTTCGCCGCCTTCGGCCACAACCACACGGTGGAAGCCCACGGGTTCACGGGGGATGTGTACCTCGCCCCTGCTTTCAAGGATTCGATCTTCGCCCTGAAACTGCCGGTCAAGGATTTCGAGGTGGACCGGCCTGAAGCACGCGCCGCGCAGGGCGCGGATTTCGCGACTCATCCCAGCGCCCAGGACATCAAGGGCACCACCGAGCACATGCTGGGGGCCGATTGCCTGGACGCAGACAAGTATCCCGATGTCAGCCTGCAATCCGCAGAGGTGACGGGTTCCGAATCGAAGGCCGAGATGACCGTGCGCATCACCCTGCATGGCACGGCACGCGACCTCAAGGTGCCGGTGACGATCACCAAGGACGGCGACGGCCTCACCGCCAGCGGTGACTTCGAGCTCAAGCAAAGCGAATTCGGCATCACGCCCTACAGCGCCCTGGGCGGCGGCCTGCAGGTGGCCGACGCTCTCAAGGTGCACTTCAAGATCGTGTCGCGGAAGACCTCTCAATAAGATCTGAAATACCCATCCCGCGCCGCGTATCCTGCGCAGGCGCGGTCTCCATGCAATTCGTCCGCCGGCGTGCAGCGAAACCCTCCGGGCTTTCCGGGCCGGGCAGCTTGTACCAAGGGCTTAGTAGTCTGTTCACATATGCAGGAATAAACCCCGGGGACTGCGGGTTACTTCGCAGTATGGGCATCGCATGCCCCTCATATTGGTGTCCACACGAGGTTTATCCCAATGCGCAGGATCTCCACACTTTCCGGATTGACGGTGGTTTCCTTGGCCACCCTGATGCTGCTGGCCTGTGGTGGTGGCGGCGGCTACGGCGGTGGCAGTAGTAGCAGTGGGGGCAGCGTGGGCGGCATCGCCACCAACATCAGCATCTCGCCTGCCACGGCCGCCATCACCACGACCGGCACGCAGCAATACACGGCCACCACCGAGGATCCCAGCGGCAACAAGGTCAACGGCGTGATCCTCACCTGGACCTCATCCAACATGGCCGTGGCTACCGTCGACGGCAACGGCCTCGCGAGCGCGGTGGGCAGCGGCAGCACCTCGATCACTGCCTCGGTGACCTATAACAGCAGCGGCGTGTATACCACCGGCATGGGCACCACCTACACCAGCAACAAGGCGACACTGACGGTCACCACCATGGACGCGGTGATGGGCGTTGCCGCCACCGGCCACGCTTTGCCCGGCGCGCTGATCACCATGAAGGATGCCGCCGGCAAGACCGCGGTCACGGAAAGCGGCGATGACGGCCGCTTCTCGTTCTCCACCGCCGGGCTCAAGGCGCCGTTCCTGATCAAGGCCGACGACGGCCGCGGCCACATCATGTTCGGTGCCGCCGCTGCTGCGGGCGGAGCGAACGTCGACACAGTCACTGACGTGATGCTGCGCACCTGGTACGCCGCCCACGGCAGTACCCCGGAAGCGGCCTTCGCCGATGTCAGCGGCCATCCGGCGCCGGATGCCAAGTCCCTGGTCCTGCTGGACAAGAGCTTCGCCGGTCTGCTCGACAAGGCGCTGACGGCGGAAGGCCTGGATAGCCGGAAGTTCAGCCTGGCAGCCACTTCCTTCAACGCCGACAGCAGCGGCTTCGACGCGGTGCTGGATCACACCAGCGCCGTCACGGGTTCGCACCTGCAGTTGCAGGACGGTCTCGGTGGGCGGATGACGGAGATCGGCTTCTCGGGCAAGACCGTGACCTTCAGTACCCATGGCGTGGACGATGACGCCATGCAGACCCAGCGCTTCGATCTGCCTTAATGAGGTACGCAGAAGGTATCAGTGTCGGCTGATACCATCGCAGAAAGGCCGCCCTTAAGGCGGCCTTTCTTTTTCAGATCTGCCAATCTCTCAGATGCTGCAGCTGACGCCCGTCCCGCCGATGCCGCAGTAGCCATCGGGGTTCTTGGCCAGATACTGCTGGTGATAATCCTCGGCGTAGTAGAACTCCGGCGCGGCGCGCACTTCGGTGGTGATGGCCGGATAGCCCGCCTTCTTCAGCGCGTCCTGGTAGTCCTTGAGCGAGTCCTGCGCTTCCTGCAATTGTTCCGCGCCGTAGGTGTAGGCCGCGGAACGGTACTGGGTGCCGACGTCGTTGCCCTGGCGCATGCCCTGGGTGGGATCGTGGGTTTCCCAGAAGGCCTTCAGCAATTGCGGGTAGCTGATCTGCTTGGGGTCATACACCACCAGCACCACTTCCGAGTGCCCGGTGCGACCGGAACATACCTCTTCATAGGTGGGGTTCGGCGTATAACCGCCCGCGTAACCCACTGCGGTCACGTACACGCCCGGCAGTTTCCAGAACTTGCGCTCCGCGCCCCAGAAGCAGCCCAGGCCGAACACGGCCTGCTGCAGGCCCTCTGGGAACGGCGGCTTCAAGGGATGGCCGTTGACGAAATGCCTGTCCGGCACCGGCAGCGACGTGGTGCGCCCGGGCAGGGCCCGGCCTGCGTCCACCATCTGGGTCTTGTGACTTGAGAACATGGGAACCTCGCGATCTGCTGCCCGGGATCCGGTCTTAAGACCTTGATGGGGCCGCGATTATTACCTTCAAGCCTCGCGCTTGGCGACCTTGAACTCTTCCCGCACCTTGCCGATGTCCACGCTGGGCTTCGGATAACTCATCTTCAGGGCTTCCAGCCGCTCCACCACGATGCGCGCCACCGCCAAGTTGCGGAACCATTTGTGGTCCGAGGGGATCACGAACCAGGGGGCCTGTGCCGTGCTGCACTTGGTGAGCGCATCCTCGTAGGCCTTGAGATACCCGTCCCAGTAAGCGCGCTCGGCGTAGTCCGCGTCGCTGATCTTCCATTGCTTGGAAGGATCGTCGAGCCTGGCCTTGAAGCGCCGCAGCTGCTCGTCCTTGGAGATGTAGAGGAAGAACTTCAGCACCTGGGTGTCGTGCTCGATGAGGTTCTCCTCGAACTGGCGGATGCGCTTGTAGCGCCGCGACCAGACTTTCTTCGGCACCAGGTCGTGCACCCGCACCACCAGCACGTCCTCATAATGAGAACGGTTGAATATCACCACCTCGCCGCGGGCCGGGGCGGCGTTGTGGGCACGCCACAGGAAGTCGTGGGCGGCCTCCTCCTCCGAGGGCTGACGGAACTTGGCGACCCGGCAACCCTGGGGGTTCATGGCGCCCAGCACGTGGTTGATGGTGCCGTCCTTGCCGGCGGTGTCCATGGCCTGCAGGCAGATCAGCAGGGAATGTCGATGCTCCACGTACAGGAGTTCCTGCAGCTCGCGCAGCCGCTCCTGATAGTGGTCGAGTTCGGCCTGGGCGGCCTTGTGGCTGCCATGCTTGTCGGTGTAGGCGGGATCGATGTCGGCGAGGTGCAGCCGCTTGCCGGGCTTCACGCCGAATCGCTTCTGATAGTCCACAACGCGCCTCCGCGTGCCGACGGGAGCGCTTACCTTAACGCGTTTGGCGAGGAGCCGCCGGGCAGGGCATCACGCCCTGCCCGGCGCCAAGACTTAAGACCTCAGGCCGCGCTGGTGGCGGCTTTCCTGAGCTGCAGGCGGGCATCCAGGCTGTAGCTGCCGGCACCGCAGGCGGCGACGTACAGGAAGCCGCCCGTAAGGGCCATGTTCTTCATGAAGTCGATGAGTTGGATCTCGTCGCCGTCATGCAGGTGCACCAGGAAGCCCGACAGTACGCAGAACACGGCCAATGAGACCGCGGCCGCGCGCGTGTGGAAGCCGGTCAGGAGCAAGAGGCCCGCACCGATCTCCCAGGCCACCAGGATGGGTTTGACCGCGCCCGGCACGCCCCAGTCCGCGACATAGTTGTGGATGCTGGAGAGGCTCATGAGCCGCCCATAACCGGTCCAGAAGAACATCGCGGCCAGCAGCACGCGGCCGACGAGCATGGCTAGATTCTGCATAGTCATCATCATCTCCCGATTCATTCGTTGGGTTAGGCCTACCCCGCTGGCGGCCGGCCTATAGCTTACTGCATGACATAGTGTAACGGCTGCACGACATAAAAAGGCCGCCGATCCCTGCCAGGGAGCGGCGGCCTTGGCGTCGACTCGACGCAGGCGGGATGGATCAGGCCGCGGCTTTCTCGGCCTGCAAGGCTTCCTTGACCTTGGGACGGTCCGCCACGCGCTGGCGGTAATCCGCGAGGTGCTTCCACTTGGACAGGTCGATGCCGACGTGCGGCGACCAGCTGATCACCGTATAGAGGTAGCCATCCGGCACCGTGAACTGCTCGCCCATCAGGTACTTGTGGGTGGTGAAGTGCTTATCCAGTTCATCGAAGCGCTTGGCCAGCTTGTCCTTGAAGATCGCCTTGGCGTCATCCTTCAGGTCCTTGTTGAACAGCGGGCTATAGTTCTTGTGGATCTCGCTGCTGACGAAGGTCAGCCAGCTGTTGGCGCGCAGACGGTCCACCGTGCCCTGCTTGGGGATCACCGCGGAAGCCGGCGCCAGGTCACCGATGTACTGCAGAAGAGCCGCGCCCTCCGTGAACACCTCACCGTCTTCCAGCTGCAGGGCCGGCACGTAGCCCCGGGGGCTGATCTTGTAGTAATCGCTGCCGTCCTTGAGCTTGTGGACGCCGGTATCCACGCGCACCAGCTCGACGGGCACGCCCGCCTCGTGGAAGGCGATGCTGGATGCCAGCGAGCAGGCACCGGGGGAGAAATACAGTTTCATGTCTAAGCTCCTTGTTGTTATGCCGTTAAAACTATCTGTCGTGGTGCAGGGATGCACCACCCAAGCTGAGGTGAGTCCGGACATGTGCCGGACTCACCGGGTCTGAAAATCCCCGGATGGGATTTTCAGACTTCAATCAAGCCACCGCTGCTGCGCTTCGCAGCAGCGGATAATCTATGTAGCCCTTCGGCCCCGGGCTATAGAAGGTGGCGGAGTCCGCCTTGGCGAGTTCCGCACCGCTGCGGAAACGTTCCACCAGGTCCGGGTTGGAGATGAAGGGGATGCCGTAGGCCACGAGATCCGCCTCACCCTCCGCGATGACCCGGTTGCCCTTCTCCCGGTCATAGCCGGTGTTGGTGATGAGCGTACCCTTATATATAGAGCGGTAATGGCCGGTCACGTCCGCCACCGCCCCTTCCGGTACCTGGCTGCCCGCATCCCGCAGGTGCAGGTAAGCGAGCCCGTAGCCCGAGAGCTTGTCGATCACATGGTCATAGAGGGCCACGTTCTCGGAATCCAGCGGATTGTTGTAGGTGTTCGAGGGCGAGAGCCGGATGCCGGTCTTGCCCGCACCGGCCACCTTGGCCACCGCTTCCACCACCTCGAACAGGAAGCGGGCGCGGTTCGAGAGGGAGCCGCCGTATTCGTCACTGCGCTGGTTGCTGCTGTCGCGCAGGAACTGCTGGACGAGGTAACCGTTGGCACCGTGGATCTCCACGCCGTCGAAACCGGCTTGCATGGAGTTCCTCGCGCCTTGGGCGAAGTCCTGCACCACCTGCTGCACTTCCGCGGTGCTGAGTTCCCGCGCCGCTACGGTGTCCTTCTGTACGCCGGCGGGCACATAGGCCTTGGTCTTGGGATTGAATGCGGAGGCCGAGACCGGCAGGGCGCCGCCGTGGAAGTCAGGGTGCGAGACCGCGCCCACGTGCCAGAGCTGCAGGAAGATGTGCCCGCCGCGCTGATGCACCGCCTCGGTCACCTGCTTCCAGCCGGCCACCTGCTGCTTCGAATAGATGCCGGGCGTGTTCACATAGCCCATGCCCTGGGGCGAGATCTGGCTGCCTTCGGTGACGATGAGTCCGGCGCCGGCGCGCTGCGCGTAGTACTCGGCGTGCAAGCCGGTGGGCGCGAAGTCCGGGTTGTCGGCGCGGTCGCGGGTCATAGGCGCCATCACCACGCGGTTCTTGAGTTGGTAGTCGCCGAGTCTCACCGGAGTGAGCAGGGGCTGCTTGTCGGTCATGTCTGGCTCCATCTGAAGTTTTGATCTCACTGGATATCGAGGATTCTCGATATGTCCAATCCAAATAAACGCGCCTCACTGCGCGCACGATCGAGTCGATTCAAATGTCTTCTTTGAGGAACTTGCTGAGTTCTTTGAGGGCGTCCTCATTACGCTCGTAGTAGGTGTACTGCCCTTCCCGGCGCGGGATCACCAGACCCGCCTTCATGAGCATGGCCAGGTAATGGGAGGCGGTGGATTGAGAGAGACCGAGCTTCTCCTGGATCTCGCCCACGCACACCAGCTTGCCGCGCGGCCCGCCGCCGGGACAGGACCCGCCGAAGTGCTGCTGCGGGTTCTTCATCCATTGCAGGATCTGCAGCCGCGACTTGTTGGCCAGCGCCTTGAACACCACTACCTGATCCATGGCAGCCATTATATCGATATTATTCGATATGTCAATGTACCGGATTGCCTGGCCCTAAGGCCCGCGCCTAGACTCCAGGGCCACTAAACCCCCGACCCTCCCCGACCGTCCAAGGGACATGCAGACAGCAACCGCCATGCGGATGACGGAACTCAAACACACGCCAGCCAACGACGATCAGAGTCTCGCGGTCCGCGCCCGGGACGGCGACGCCCAGGCCTTCGAGCAGCTGTACCGGCGTTACGTGGGCCGGGTGCACGCGGTGTGCCTGCGGCTGGCCGGCAACAAGACCCTCGCCGAGGAATGCACCCAGGATGCCTTCGTCAAGGCCTGGGAGTCACTCAAGAACTTCCGCGGCGATGCGAGCTTCGGCACCTGGGTGCACCGCATCGCGGTCAACGCGGTGCTGGAACGGCACCGCACCCATATCCGGCAGGCCGCCTGGATCAGCAGCGGGGACGAGGATCTGATGGAGTCCGTGCCGGGTGCGGACGCGGACCCCGGCCACGGCCTGGATCTCGAGCAATGCATCGCAGGACTCCCGCCGGCAGCACGCATGGTGTTCGTGCTGTTCGACGTGGAGGGACACAGCCACGAGGAGATCGCCGGCATGACCGGGCTCGCCGTGGGTACCAGCAAGGCACACCTACATCGAGCCCGACAGATACTGCGGGCGAGGTTGGACTCATGAACCAGAACCAGGAAAAGTTGGATTCGGCGATCAAACGGCTACCCGACGAGGTGCAGCCCGATCGCGACCTGTGGCCCGGCATCGAGGCACGGCTTAAAGCCCGGCGCGCGGCGCCGCCCCTATGGAGCTACAGCCTGGCGGCAAGCCTGCTGCTGGCGGTGGCGGCCGGCGCGCTGTGGATTGGCCTCGGCGCGCACCAGAAGGCCGGCACGCCGCAGGACATCGTAGCCAGCGGGCCGGTCAGTGGCCCCGGCGACGCCTACTTCGCCCAGCGCGCGGCCTATGCCGAGCAGAGCGTGCAGTCCGCCACGGACCTCTCGCCCGCCACGCGCCAGGTGATCCTGAAGAACCTGCGCATCATCGAGGGCTCCATGCAGAGCATGCAGGCGGCCCTCGACAAGGACCCCAATAATCCGCGCCTGCGGGCGCTGCTCTTCGACCTTTACCAGAATGAAGCCCGCCTGTTGGCCGCGACCCAGCAGGCCCAGGCCCAGACCAACACGAGGAACTCACTATGAAACGCCTTTCCATCATCTTCGCCTACCTGTTGCTGAGCATCGGCGCCGTGGTCGGCAGCGTCTCGCTCATGGCGCTGACCTCCAGCACCGCCTACGCCCACAACCACGACCACGACTCGGACGACGACGACAGCCGCGGCCAGAGCCGCAACGTCAACGAGTCGCGGCCGCTCAAGGCCGACGGCGAGGTGCGCATCGACAACGTGGCCGGCAGCATCAAGCTCAAGGCCTGGGACAAGAACGAGGTGGGCATCACCGGCACCCTCGGTCCCCTGGTGCAGCGCCTCGAGATCAACAGCAGCGACGCAGGCCTGGAGATCCGCGTGATCCTGCCGCACAACGTGGAAAGCGACGACTGCGACGAATGCGCCGACCTCGAGATCCAGGTGCCGAAGGGCGCCCACCTCGAAGCCAGCACGGTCAGCGCCGACCTGCAGGCCAGCGGCATGACCGGCCCGGTGCAGCTCGGCACCGTGAGCGGCTCGGTGACACTCACTTCCACCTCCAACCACATCGACCTGCGCACCGTGAGCGGCGACATCACCGTGGTGGGCTCCGCCAAGGGCGCCCAGGTGATGGCCAACAGCGTCAGCGGCACGGTGCGGCTCTCGGACGTGGATGGCAGCGTGGATGCGGAGAACGTGAGCGGCGAGATCAAGCTGGTCTCGCGCCACGTCAATACCGTCAAGCTGAGTTCCACCTCCGGCGACCTGACCTTCGAGGGCGACCTGCTGAAAGGCGGCAACTACGACATCAACAACGTCAGCGGCGACGTGGACATCATGGTGGGCAGCTCGCCGGATGCGCGCTTCGATGTGTCCAGCTTCAGCGGCGACATCGACAACAACTTCGGACCGAAGCCGACCCGGGTCAGCAAGTACAGCCCGGGCATGGAACTGCACTTCAGCAGCGGCAATGGCGGCGCCACACTCACGGCCCGGACCCTGAGCGGCGACATCCACCTGCATAGTTGAATCCCGTCCCGAACCGGGATTCGGAGGGCGCCCTTGGCGCCCTCTTTTTTTGTCCTGGTGCAGGGGGCGGATTTGCTGGTCTGTTTACTTTGCGTGAGCGGCGCTTAACAAAGTCCGCCCGGGGAGTGTGAGGCGGGTCCGCGCCCGGCGCCGGTGCCGCCGCTACGCTTGAAGGCGAGACCGGCGCTAGCCGGGCGGACGTGACGCCTTCTTGTCTTTCTGGGCTTCCGGCAGCAACTGATAGAACAGGCTCGATTCGCGCTTGTAGAAGCCTTCGGTGTGGAAGGAATCCGCAAGCTTGAAGTATTCATAGTCCAGGTGGTGCCCGAGCTCGTGCAGCGCGGTGCGCAGGAAGGTCTTGAAGGCCACCGGCTTCTTCTTCATGGCGGTACGCATCCACAGGCTGATGCGCGCCGTCTGCATGCGCCCCTCGATGCCCTCATAATATCCATGCAGCTCGCCGCTACCGTCTGCGGGCCTCACCGCCAGCACCTTGAGCGTCACCGGCGCCACCTCCAGCTGCTTCAGCAGCTCGCCGGCCAGCTTCTGGGTGATGAGTTCGACCTTCCCCCGCGCATCCTCTTCCAGGGCCGCCTTGAGCCGTGGCATCAGCGGCCAGAGGCTGGCGGCATCGGGCAGCGGGGTGCGCTCGATGCGGTCGCTGGCATCGTAGATCTTCTTATTGGCGGCACTGAGGCTCTTGTAGTAGTTAAAACGCATCACTGAAGTATGTGGGCGGCGACACTTATAATAAAGGCATGAGATCCCCATCCCCTGCCCTCCTGGGCGCCTTCAGCATGCCGGCCCTGACGTACTTCTTCACCGCGTCGCTGGCGCTGCAGTTCCTGCGCCACGACTATGACTGGATCGGCGATCCCTTGAGCTTCTATCTCATCGGGCCTGACAGCGGCTGGCTCATCCTGGGTTTCTTCGCCTTGGCCGCAGGCATCCTGGGCGTGGGTCTGGGCCTGCATGCCAGTGTGCAGGTGACGCCGCTCCGCTCCATCTCCCTGTGGCTGTTCATGACAGCGGCGCTCGCCACCTGCGTAGTGGCCCTGGCGCACACCGACCTGCCCGGCGGACCCAAGCCGACTCCCCACGGCATGCTGCACTATGCCGCCGCGAGCGTGGCGTTCCTGGGCGTGACCCTGGCGATGCTCAGCCAATCCTGGTGCCTGCGCAGCGATCCCCGCTGGCAGCGGCATTTCCGCAAGGCCTTCGGCCTGGCGGTGCTGACCTTCGTGGCCCTGGCGGTCTACGTCCTGTGGCGCGCGCTGCCCAGGGGCATCTCGGAGAAGATCGTGATCATGCTCATCGTGCTGTGGCTCCTGTATGCCAGCCGCTGGCTGATGCAGACGCGCCTGCCGCAGAGTGACTCAAGCCGGCCATGAGCCGCTGGCGCCCTGCCTCTCCCCGCTCTTCGCCCTACATCACCGGCGAGGGTTACGCCGTGCTGCAGAAGGAGATCCATGACCTGTGGGAGCGCCGCCGCCACGTCACCGCGGCCCTGAGCGCAGCGGCAGCCGAGGGCGACCGCTCCGAGAACGCCGAGTACATCTACCGCAAGAAGGAACTGCGGGAGATAGACCGGCGCATCCGTTACCTGCAGAAACGCATGCCCGACCTCAAGGTGGTGACCGAGTCGCCGGCCGAGCAGGCGCGGGTATTCTTCGGTGCCTGGGTGACGCTCGAGGACAGCCAGGGCCAGGAGCACGAGTACCGCATCGTCGGTCCCGACGAGTTCGATCCCGCCAAGGGTTACATCAGCATGGATTCACCGCTGGCGCGGGCGCTGCTGAAGAAGGCCGTGGACGATGAGATCGAGGTCAAGCTGCCCGCCGGTCTAGCCCACTACTTCGTCCTGCGGGTGCGCTACGCCTGAGACCCCGGGCTTATGTCGCCAGGCATTAGGGAAAAACCTGCTGGCGGCTGCCAGGGGTCAAGCGCATCATGAAGCCATGAACTACTCCCCCAAGACCGAACCCAAACGCGATCCCGCCATCCCGGCCAGCACCGAGTCGATGCTGGACGAAGCGCTGGCCGAGACCTTCCCCGCCAGCGATCCGATAGCGGTGCACGCCCAAGTACCGCCGCCGAATCCTGACGACAAGGATGAGCACAAGGAGCGGCGCACGGTGCGCCGCAAACGCCCCGCCGGGAAAAAGAAGAAGTCTCCCGACCGCAAGCCACGCAACAAAAAGAAAGCCGGCAAGCAGAAGACCGCCCGCCGCCCCGCCAAGAACCAGAAGAAGAAAAGGAGCCGCTGATGGCCGCCAAGAGACGTTCGCCCTTGGGTCCCAAGGTACGCCTGCTGCTGGAACAAGCCCTGCTGGAAGCGCTCAAGCGCCACATCGACGGAAAGTTCCCTGCGCGCGGGAAGAGCGCGCCGGCCCGCAAGAAGAAAGCCGGCAAGAAGAAGGCCTCACGCCGCCCCACCAAGAAGCGCACGCGCAAGACCACGCGTCGGCGCTAGGGTTTCACGTACCCTGGACCAAGTATTACTTGACCGGGTAAGGCATTAGTCATTTTTCCGGCGTCCACCACCGGCACCCCGTTCACCAGCACATATTGCATACCCACCGAGAAGCGGTTGGGATCGTCGTAAGTCGCCACGTCGTGCAGCCGCTCCGGGTCGAACACCGTCACGTCCGCCCACATGCCGGGCTTCAAGAGACCCCGGTCCTGCAAGTGCTCGCGCTGCGCCGCCAGTGAGGTGAACTTGCGGATGGCGTCGGCGAGCGTGAGCCTGTGCTCGTCGCGCACATACTTGGCCACGATACGCGGGAAAGTGCCGTAGGCACGGGGGTGCGGATGCTCCTCACCCATGATGCCCTCGGGCGAGGTGCCGGACGCATCGTTATCTATGGATACCCAGGGCTGCTGCAGGATCAGCGCCACGTCAGGCTCCGCCATGCCGAACACCGCCACCTCGGTGGCACCGTGGTCCTTGACGAGGAAATCGCAGATGGTGTCGATGGCATCCTCGTGCCAGAGCTTCGCTATCTCGTCGATGCGCATGCCCTGGTATTTGGCCATGCTCTTGTCGTTGGCAGCGGTGATGATGATGTCGTGGGGTCCTTCGATGGCCAGCCACTCGTTGTCCCAGCCTTCCCCCGGCGTGCTCATGTCGTGGCGGACCCTGGCGCGGGTGGCCGGGTCCTTGAGACGCGCGATTAACTTCTCGTTGCCGCCGTCGTGGGCCCAGGGCGGGATGAAGGCGGAGAAGGAGTTCTCCCAGGCGGTATAGGCATAGGTGTCTGCCGTCACGTCCAGACCTTCTGCCCGCGCCGCCTCGATGCGCGCGATGACCTGTGGCGCCTTGCCCCAGTTCTGCTTGCCGGCGGCCTTCAAGTGGAATATCTCCACGGGGATATGCGCTTCCTTGCCGATGCGGAAGGTCTCATCCAGGGCCGCGTCCTCGGCGTTGCTCTCGCTGCGCATGTGGGTGGCGTAGATGCCGCCGTACTGGGCCGCTGTCTGGGCCAGCGCAATCAGTTCCGGCGTCTTGGCGTAGGGGGCCGGCGGATACTGCAGCGCCGTGGACAGGCCCATGGTACCGGCGCGCATGGCGTCCGCTACCAGGCCCTGCATCGTCTTGAGTTCTTGCGGCGTGGGATCCCGGTCCGCGTAACCGATGACCATCTCGCGGACCGAGGCGGCGCCCACATAGCTCGCCAGGTTGATGCCCATGCCGCCCTTCTTCAGGCGCGCGAAGTAGCCGGGGAAATCCCGCCAGTCCACGCTGATGTGGTAGTGGTCGTAGCCCGGCTGGTTCTCTTTGATCATGGCGTCGTCGAGCGGTGCCGCCGACTCACCCTCGCCGGTGACCTCGGTGGTGATGCCCTGGAAGATCTTGGAGGGTACCCGTGCATCCACCAGCATAGAGATATCCGACTGACCCAGCATGTCGATGAAGCCTGGCGCCACCGCGAGGCCGTGGGCGTCGATCACGCGTGTGGCGGATGCGGAGCCCAGGCGGCCGATGGCGGCGATGTGCCCGTCCTTGATGGCGACGTCACCCTTGTACCAGGGCGAACCGCTGCCGTCATAGATATGACCGTTCTTGATGATCAGGTCGTAGCCGGTCGCCGGTGCATCGGCAGACGCGGCGGCGGCTAACAGCAGGCCCGACACCAGTGACAGGGCAGTGATACGCAGGGACATGGCCTTACCCCTCAAGCTTTGGTCTTGTTGCCGAACAGCTTATCCAGTTCTGACCGCGCCGCATCCGGCGCGGCCTCAGGTTTAGGACCACCGAACAGCGCGTCCAGTTCCGCATGGACTTGGGTACCTGGCGTGCCGTCCTTAGGGAGATGGGCGCCGGCCCGGGGCTCCAGGTATTCGCAGAAGTTGGCGCGATCCTTGATCTGCACGTGCTCGGCCCGCTCCTCGCGGCAGCCGTCGGTGAGCTTGGGATCGTGGAAGCGGCACATCAGGCAGGCATAGAGCTCGGAGCCGCACTTGAGGCATACCGAGAGTCGCGACAGGGGCACGGGCACGCCTTCGAGAAGCACGCCGCATTTCCAGCATGAATAATCGGCGGCGTTCATGGCGGCCGACGTGATCCTGGATCAGCTTGGGCTAAGCCCAAGCTGCATTCGAGTCCGTCGGTGAATGGAAGTAATCGCTTTCTTCGGCTGAGAGTCGCACGGCCTTGAGCAACTCCGCCTGGCGCAATGCCGCCGTCGAGACCGGCGCGCAGTCCTCGCACATGGGGTCTTCGCAGGGTTGGCGCGAGTACAGCCAGTAATGCACGGCGCCGGCCAGGATGCCGTCGGCGATCTCCCACACATCGAGTTCCGGATGCTTGTCGGCGATGCGGTTGGCGAGTTCCACCACCTGGCGGGCGGCGTCATCGAAGGGGGTAGCGTCGGACATCTCGGGAGGCATGGCGGTTAAATCCGGTGCGCGGCTGGGAGGATTAGTCTAGCAGACGGGCGCGGGCCCTTAGGGCGGCAAGCCCGGCGCTGGCGCCGCCGCGCCCGGAATTGTTAGGATGCGACCTTTCATCCCACCACCCGCGACGCAGGCAGCACCATGGCCGAAGAAGAACTCAAGCTCGATTTCGATTCCACCAACCTCTATCGCGAGGAGATCTTCACCGACCAGAAGATCGGCACCATCCGCCAGCTCACGCCGGTGAAGCCCGATGGCAGCACCGACGCTGCGCGCCCGGTGCTGTTCGTGGGCGAGACCAGCCTCATGACCCCGGCCGGCACGCTGCCCATCAACTTCCGCCTGGAAGGCCCGACGCTCGGCGACGCCGCCAGGCAGTTCTCGGATTCCGCCAACAAGGCCATCCAGGACACCATGGACCAGCTGCGCGAACTGCGCCGCCAGGCCGCCTCCTCCATCGTGGTGCCCGACATGAGCAAGGGCGGCATGGGCGGTCTGGGCGGTGGCGGCAAGATCCAGATGCCCTGATCGCACAGCATGCTAGTCAACTGCGCCGTCTACCAGCAAGGCAAGAAACTCACTGACATCCCGCTGTCGGATATCTCCGGCTATCTGCAGCGCTCCGATTGCTTCGTGTGGGTGGCGCTGCGCGACACCGACGCCGGCGAGATGAAGGAGATGCAGGCACAGTTCGGCCTGCATGAACTCGCGGTGGAGGACGCAGTGCTGGGCAAACAACGGCCCAAGCTGGAAGAATACGGCGACTCCCTGCTGGCGGTGCTGCAGACCCTGGAGATCCAGGCCGGCGAGCTGCGGATCGGCGAGATGTACATGTTCGCCGGCCCCAACTACGTGCTCTCCTGCCGCCGCAACACCGAGAAGGGCTTCACCGAGGTGCGGGCGCGCACCGAACGCGAACCGGAGCTGCTCAGGCACGGCTCGGGTTACGTGCTGTACGCACTCATGGATGCAGTGGTGGACCGCTACGTGCCGGTGCTGGAGGCCCTGGAGGCCGAACTGGAGACGCTCGAAGAGCGCATCTTCACCTCGGGCTCGGCCCGCGCCAACATCCAGGCCTTGTACGAACTCAAGCAGAAGCTCGGCGTGGTGAAGCACGCCACTGGCCCGGCGCTGGAGGCGGTGGGCAAGCTGTTCGGCGGTCGTGTGCCCATGGTGTGCCTGAACCTGGGCGAATACTTCCGCGACATCTACGACCACCTGATCCGCCTCAACCAGAGCATCGACACCGCCCGCGACACCATCTCCACGGCCATCTCCGTGAACCTGTCCATGATCGCGCTGCAGGAGAACGAGACCACCAAGAAACTCGCCGGTTACGCGGCCCTGATCGCCGTGCCGACGCTCATCGTCGGCATCTACGGCATGAACTTCGAGCACATGCCGGAACTGCACTGGACCTTGGGCTATCCCTTCTCGCTGGCACTGATGGCCGGCATCGACGTCTATCTGTATCTCCGCTTCCGCAGGGCCGGCTGGCTCTAGACCGCATAGGGGAAGACCATGCACGACATGAACATCGCGTATCTCGCGATACTGCTCATCCTGGTCGAATACGGCCTGCTCGGCACCCTGGTGGCGGTGGCCCGCAGCCGCTACAAGGTGGCGGCACCGGCCATCACCGGCAACCCGGACTTCGAGCGCTATTTCCGGGTGCAGCAGAACACCCTCGAACAACTGATCATCGTGATCCCCGCCCTGTGGATCTTCGCCGCCACCGCGAGCCCCCTGTGGGCCGCGCTGCTGGGATTCGCGTTCGTGATCTGCCGCGCCTGGTACGCCTGGGGCTATTACCGCAGCGCCTCCGGCCGGCACTACGGCTTCATGTACGGCGCCTGGGCCATGGGCGGCTTGCTGGTGGGCGCCTTCATCGGCGTGTGCAAGAATCTATTTTTCATTGCTTCGGCTTAACCGAGTTCGGATCGCTCCCCGCTCCGCTCCTGCTGCGCGGGGAGACTAGCCCGACATCCCTGTCGGGCGTTCGCGGCTTCGCCGCTCACTCAGCGGCTGAAGTTCCAGGCCAGCTTCACGATCACGGTGTCCGCCACGTCCGGCGTGCCGGGCGACAGCTGCATCACCGATTCCCGCCAGTTGCGGTTCCATACCACGTACAGGTCCTTGTCCGCGGTGATGGCCCAGTGCAGCCGGGTGTTGAAGCCGAGCTGATCCTGGCTGGTGTCGTACTGCACGAAAGTGCTGATGTTCAGGTCCGGGCTGAAGGACCAGGCCGCGTTGAGCTGCCAGAGCTTCTGCACGAAGTGACCCTGGGGCAGGTTCGCGAACACGTCCTCGTTGGTGAGGCCCAGTTCCAGTCGCCCGTCGAAACCCGAGTAGGCGAGCGACCAGTAGTCGTCCTTGGCAGTACCTGAGTAGAACTCACCGCCGCTGGGCCGCAGGGTGAAACGCACCGGGAAGGACACGGGTGAGTCGTATTCCACTTGCCAGCGCTGGAAGCGGTACACCCCCGCCGGGATGGTGACGTTATTGTCGATGGCGAAGGGCGCCGGCACCGCCTCGTACTGGCGGAACAGCTGCGGGTAGAACTGGCTGCTATCAGTGAAGTAGATCCCGGGTATGAGGTGAGCCTGGTAACTCTGCAGGCGGCCGGAGAGGTCGTCGATCTGATTGTACTGCTCGTCCACCTGCCAGTAGTTGATGCTGCTGGGTGGCGTGGGCGTGGGAGCCCAGTCGAATTCCTCCCAGTATTGGCGGGTGCCGGGACGGGCGACGAAGCCGAGCGGAAGATTGAAGGCATCGCCGAACTGGTTCATCTGGAAGTCGGCATACCAGGTGTAGTTGGGGTAGGTGAGTTCATAGCCATAGCCGCGCGTCAGGCCGGGATGGGCTGCGCCGCTGGTGTTGGCGTCCCAGGCGGTGGCCTGGATGCGCTTGCCCAGCCCCAGGAAATCGAAGGTCTGCCAGGCGAGATCGGCGCCGTCGAACGATGCGTCGGTGCGGCCGGAAGGATCGCCGCGGGTGATGAGCGTGCCCACCCGGAAGTTCTCGCCGAAGTCGTAGGCGAAACGTCCCACGAACAGATCCTCCGAAGGCAGGCCGACGCCCGAGACCGGGCCTGTGTCGACGTCCAGCACGCCCAGGGACAGGTCGCCGATGCGGCCGGCGAGCTTCGCGCCCTCGTCGATGGGCACGGTGCTGCCCATGGCGAGGCCGATGTCGCGGGAATAGAACGCGGTGAAACCGCCGTTCAGGCTGCCGTTCATGTTGCCGCCGTTGAAGGCGAAGAAGCTGCTGCCATCCAGGAAGAACTGCCGCTTTTCCGGGAAGAACAGCGAGAAACGACTGAGGTTGATCTGCTGGGAATCCGCCTCGGTCTGGGCGAAATCCGTGTTCACCGTGAGCGTGCCTTCGAGCTGCGGCGTGAAGTTGTACTTCACCTCGCCGCCCACCTCCGCGCGCTTGGCCTCAGGATCTATCTGGTCGCTGCGGACCAGCACGTAGGGGTTGATCTCCAGGCCGCTACCGGCCTTCAGGCCCGCCATGCCGTCCAGGATGCCGTAGCGGGAGGGACTGAAGGAACTGGCGGACGGATCGATGTAGGCCCACTTGGTGACCATGGCCAGACGCGGCACCGAGCGGGACACGTTGAAGCCCCAGTGGTCCGAAGCGGGATTGAACTGCAGGCTGCGGGTACTGAAGGCGATCTCCAGGTCCCAGCCATCGATCACTCGCTTGGTCTTGACCTCCCAGATGCCGTCCCAGCCGAAATCTGCGTTCGTCGATCCATTCGCCTCCAGGCCGTCATCCCGTCCGCCGCCGACGTTGATGCGGAAGGCATAGGCATTCTTGTGATCGTCGAAGGTGTTGATGACGATGGTGACGTGGTCATCCGGGTCCTGGTTGAAGTCCCGCTGCAGGCTGTGGATCAACACCTTGTCCGGTTCCGGGTCCACCGCATGCACGGCGACATAAAGATGGTCGTCGTCCCGCAGCAGCCGCACTTCCGTATGGAACGGCGTGGGCTGACCGGTGAAGGGTGCGCTCTGGAGCAGGTCCGGGATCACCGCTGCCTGCTGCCATTCGGGCTTGGACAGGTCACCGTCGACCTTGAGGGGCCCGGCGATGCGCGGCACCGTGAGGTGGGGCTGGTAAGTGGCGAGATTGGGCACCTGCGCCGGGGCGGGATCCGCCAGGGCGCCGGTGCTCAGGAGCGCGAGGCCGAAGTACAGGAGAGCGGTCTTCATGGTTTCCCCTAGAGGTCGAGTTTCAGGATCACGGGCTGGTACAGCTGATCCAGCGGCGGCAGCGTCCCGTCCGCTCCGACGAGATCGAACTGGGAATTGGCGATGTAGAACAGCGAGTTCCCCGCCACCACCCCGGTGGTGATGTGGCCGAACAACGGGTTGTTGAGCTCCAGCGGCGCGCAATGCTCCGCCGTCAGACCATCCGCCGAGAGCTCGCAGCGGGCCACGCGCTTCAGGTCCGGCTGCAGGAACACCAGCGCATGGGCGTAGACATACAGCCCGTCCACGCCGCCCAACTTGAAGCCGCTGGGGTCCGCCACCGGGATGCGCGCACGGGTGGCGATATCGATGGCGCTGATGCCGGCGTCATCCGCGACATACAGCCGCTTGCCGTCGGCGCTGATGGCGATGCCGTTGGGATCGTGGAAGGCCGTGTCACCCGCGTAGAACGGCGCGAAGGTGCCGGTCTCCACATCCAGCCGCCACACTTGGGCCCGGTCGAACATGTGGGTCACGTACACGTCGCCATCGGGGCCAAGCGTGAGGTCGTTCAGGAAATGGGTGACGCCGGGTTCGTCCAGCAGGTAGCGGCCCAGGAGCCGGCCGTCGTCCAGATCGAACTTGAAGAGCCCCGCCGGGTTGCCGTTGCCCGGCTTGTGGCCCACCAGGTTGCCGCCGTCGGAGCTCAGCACCCACAGCACCCGACGCCTGGGGTCGGCCTTCATGCCGATCACCTGCCACAGGCCCTGGGCCCGCGCCGGGACGAAATCCCGCTCGTCGCAGCCGGGTGCGACCCGCAGGATCTTGCCCTTGCGGGTGCTGCCGACGAAGAAATCCCCGGAGCGAGGGTCGTAGGCCAGGTTCTCCGGCAACAGGTCCTTCTCCCGCAGGGTGAAGGCGATGCTGCTGTGGGACACGACTGGCTCGCCCGCATGCGCGGGGGCGGCGTGCCCCAGGAGGGGGCAGATCAGGAAGACGGCCAGACGGCTCATGGGCGTGCCTTGGGTTTCAGGTGCGCGGTAATATGCGGAGCGGGGGCTCCGGACCGCCTGAGGGATGCCGGACTTTTCCTGACTAAACGCCGACTTTTCACCGCACCACTACCCGCAGGCGCGGTCCATAGGCATCATCGAGACACTGGGGAGACCTTAGTGGCGCGTGTGAAGACCGATGTCATGCAAGACGAGAGCGAATACCGGCTCTGCGACTGGCGGGTACAACCCGCGCTGAACCGCCTCACCCGCGCGGGCGCCGAGGTGCGCCTGGAACCGAGGGTGATGCAGGTGCTGGCCTGTCTCTTGGCGGCGCGCGGTGAACCCGTGACCCGCGATCTCCTCATGCAGAACGTGTGGGGTCACGAGTACGTGACCGAAGACGCCTTGAACCGCACCGTCTCCAAGCTGCGCAAGCTGATCACCGATGACCTAGGCTGCGACGCGGAGATCGAGACCATCCCCAAGACCGGCTACCGGCTGATCCAGCCGGAGGGGGCGACGGCGCCCGCCGTGCCCTCCCCCACGAAGCGCCTGTCCTATCGCGGCTGGCTGGTGACCTATACCGTGATCGCTATGGCAGGCCTGGTCATCTTCCTGGTGCGTACCCGGCATACTGACCCGGGCCTGGTGGTGACCACGGACCCGGAGGCCACGGTGCGGCCCCTGACCACCATGGAAGGCAAGGAGTTGGACCCCAGCCTATCGCCGGACGGCAGCCACGTGGCCTTCGTCTGGGAGAAGGACCCGGGCAGCGCCACACCGCAATACCACATCTATGTGCGCGCCCTCTCCTCCGAGACCTTGCTGCAGATCACCGATGGCGCCGGCCACGAGCACATGCCGCACTGGTCGCCGGACGGCAACCAGATCGCCTACGCCGAGATCGACGACATGAGCTGCTCGCTGCTGACGGTCTCGTCCCTGGGCGGGCCGTCGCGCAAGCTCGCGGACTGCGACAAGTACGAGGGCGACAGCATGGGCTGGTCGCCGGACGGCGCCACGCTCGCCATGAAGGCGCCGGAATCCCGCGGCATCGATTTCCTCAACGTCGCAGACGGCAGCATCCGCCACGTGACCGAGGTTCCGCCCACGGACCAGCACGATACCGACCCGGCGTTCTCGCCGGACGGCACGGAACTCGCCTTCGTGCGCTGGCATGCCTCGGGTGTGGCCAACATCTACGTGGTGCCGGTGAGCGGCGGCCAACCCAAGCGCCTCACCTTCGACAACCTGAAGGTCGAGGGCCTGAGCTGGGAGCCGGACAACCGGCACCTGGTGTTCTCCTCCAACCGCGGCGGACCTTTCGGCCTGTGGCGGGTGGACGTGGACGGCGGTCCGGCCGAGCGCATCCCCCAATCCAGCCACGGCGACTACACGCCGGCACTGAGCCGCGATGGCAAGCTCATGGTCTACGAGGAATGGACCGGCTACACCAACCTGTTCGGCTTCGACTCTGCGAAGCCCAGCGCCGACCCGGCCCAGGTGACCTTCACCACCCGCATCAACTGGAATCCGGCGGCCTCCCCGGACGGCAAGCACATGGCCTTCGCCTCGGACAGGAGCGGCAGCAGTGAGATCTGGGTGACGGACCGCAAGGGCGAGGATGCCCTCAAGCTCACCGCCTTCGACGGCCCCTATACCAGCGGTCCCGCCTGGTCGCCGGACAGCCAGCACATCGTGTTCGATTCACCAGCGGTGGACGGCAACTTCGACATCTACGAGGTGGACGTGCAAGGCGGCACGGTGAAGCGCCTCACCACCGCGCCGGCCGAAGACCGCTTCGCGCACTTCTCGCCGGACGGCAAGTGGATCTACTTCACCTCGCGCCGCAGCGGCGGCTGGGAGGTGTGGCGCATGCCCGCCGTGGGCGGCGACGCCAAGGCCGAGCAGGTGACCTTCGAGGATGCCTACTACAGCGAACCCGCGGCGGACGGCGTGGTGTATTTCTCCCGCGACACGGCCGAAGGCGTCTGGCGCCAGAAGCCCGGCGGCAAGCCGGAGCTGGTGGTGCCGGATCTCGAGCCTGAGGACTGCAGCAACTGGGTGTTGGCGAAAGACCGCATCTGGTACGTGCAGCGTCCGGAGCGCGGCCCCGTCAACCTGGCGAGCCACGGCTACGTCGCCGGCGGCGACGGCCAACGCTTCGTCTCGCTGCCGATGCTGAGCTACAAGTCCGGCCTGGCGCTCACGCCTGATGGCCGGATCCTCGTGGCCCAGGTGGTCTCCGACGAATCGGACCTGATGCTGCTGCAGCGTTAGGCGTACCTGATTTATTTATCGGCAGGCGCCAGCGGCAGCTCCAGGTAGCTCGGATGCGCTGCATCCAGATGCAGGCTCACGTGGGCCACTCTCGCGTCCGCGGCCTTCTCGTAGCCCAACTTCCCGCCGCTGTTGTAGTTGCGCTCCACGCCAGGATCGTCCACCGGCATGACCACGACCCGCAGCCGCGTGCCCTTGGGCAGGCGCCGCACCATGTAATAGAAACCGTCGAAGGCGTAGCTGTCGATGACGTCCGGCTTCACCAGCTGCTCGTGCTCGCGGTCCCGGAAGCGCGCGCGCAGCACGTCGGTGCCCAGCACCACGGTCTTGCCGTCCGGCAACAGCGCCTGTATCTCCGCGCCCAGATCCACATCCGGCGCGTCCACCGAGAGGCTGGCCAGGACGCGCGGCCAACCGGCAAGGGTCTCGGCTTCGGGCAGCGGATCACCCACGTAGATGACGCGGTTGCCGCCAAAAACGTTGGCGGCGTTCGCCAGGAAATCTTCGATGGCCGCCTCCGCTTCCAGCGATGCATGGTCCCGACGCTTGGCGGGATCGCTCACGAAGCCATCCGGCTGCTCATCCGGCTGCGGTGCCGTCACCAGCCGGCCGGCATGGTACGGGTCGTCCGCCGCGCCGTCCGCTGAGCTGAAGTAGAGCTTCTGGGTGCGGGCGGTGAGCGCTTCCAGCGATGGCGCATGGCGCCACTCATTTGCGCCCTCGCCCCACGCGTAGTAGTTCACCCGGTCGCTGATGGCGTCGGGACGCTTGCCATCCTTCAGTACCCAGTTCAGCCAGTCGATCTGCAACTGGTCGATGTCCAGCGCCGAGTTGTCGGCGAAAGTGATGCCGCCCAACTGCTTCTGGGGATAGCGGGTGCCTGCATGGTCCCAGGGACCCATCAGCAGGTAGTGATGTGCCTGGGCGTCGACCGAGGCGCTCTGCATGAACTCATGGTAGTAACGCAGGGCACCCGGCTGGTCACCATCGAAATAACCGGTGATGGTGAGGATGGGGATGTGGATGCCCGCGTAGTCAGCGGGCTTGGGGTTATAGGCGGCCCAGTAGGCGTCGTAGCCGTGGTGGTCGATCCACTCCAGGAAGGCAACCTTGTTGGCACCGGCGGTCCCGGCCAGGTCGGCATAGGGCTTGCCGGATGCGTAGAGAGCTTCCTCTTTCGCCTGCCAATATTTGCTGTCGCCGAACACGCTCTCGTTGCTGGTGCGCCCGCTGGTGAACGCGAGCCACTGGGCCTCGTAGGGATACTCGATGCCATGAGTCACGGGGAAGTCGTACCCCGGATACACCGAGGCGGTGGGGATGGCTGCCACCAGATGCTTGGGGTGCTGGGCCATGATCTGCCACTGCACCATGCCGCGATAGGAGCCGCCATGGGTGACGACGCGCCCATCACACCAGGGCTGCTTGGCCAGCCACTCCACCACGTCGGCGCCGTCCGGGCCGTTGCCGTAGAGCGGCTTGTACACGCCCTCGGAATCGCCGCGGCCGCGCACGTCCACCGTCACGTAGATGTAGCCCGCCTGGGTGAACTTGACGGCACGGGTCTGACCTTCCTGGCGGATGTAGGGCGTGAGCACCATCACCACTGGCAGCGGCTTGGTCATCACTGCGGGCTTCCAGATGGCGGCGGCCAGATGCACGCCATCGCGCAGGGGGATCATCTGCTGCAGGGTCACCTGCATGTCCTGCGCGGCGACCGGATCATCTGCCCGGGCGGCAGCCGGCAGCGCGGCGCTCAAGAGCGCGATCAGGGACAGCGAGGCGAATATCCGATGCATGGTCCACTCCCCAGGGTTAGAGCGGCGCCAAGCGCGCCACCATGGATAGACCATGATGCCGGAAAGTTTGTTCCCAGGGTTACAGATCAGCGGCGCGGCGGTAACCGCGTGCTCGTCTCGAGCCACCAGGTGGTCATCTTGCGCTGCAGGGGTTCGTGGGCCATGGCGAAAGCGGTCTGGCCCGCGCGGTTGGTGGTGTCCGGCCGTGCGCCGGCGCGGATCAGGAACTCCACTACTTCCGGCTGGGTGCGCGAAGCCGCCAGATGCAGCGACGTATTGCCGTTCACGTCCTGCAGGTCGAGCCGCGCCCGGTAGGTGAGGCACAGGCGGATCATGGCGATGGAACCCTGCTGGGCAGCCTCATGCAGCGCGGTGCGGCGCGCGCGGTTCTGGTGGTTCACGTTGGCGCCCAGTTCCAGCAGCACCCGCGCGATGGGCTCGCGCCCCTTGCGCACCGCGATCACGAACGCCGTATCGGCGTCATGGTTCACCGCGTCCACCGCCACCCCGCTCGCCACCATGGCGCGGGTGCCCGCCGCGCTCGAACTCACGGATTGCACGTAGGCGTGCAGCACGCGCCCGCGGCGGTGTCCGGTGATGGTGTTGAGGCCGGCGGCCAGCGCGCGGCGCATCAGCGTGGTGTCCGCCGACTCGCTGCGCAAGGCTGTGGGCTCGGGATGCTGTGGACCCTTAAACCATTTCCACACGAAATGAAGGCTCCGGGAAGGGAACCTGATGATACCAGTGTCGGGTTCCGGGAATCCCGCGCCCGGCTGGGATTCCGCGGTGTTTATCGGGTTTATGCGTCGGGCGCTTATGGCGGGGGTGCATGGATTATCCACCGACGCTTGTAGCGGCCGGGGCCTCGGGTTAACTTAGGGGTGACCGCCACGTCGATGGCGGCACCTTGGGGACACAGGACGTGATGTGATGGCGGACGAACGCCGCAGACACGAGCGCAAGCCGCTTCGCGACCGCGCGGTGATCCACCGTAGTGCGGAGCGCGAACCTGCGCCTGCCACCCTGTATTGCACCACCGTGGATATCTCCGCCGCCGGCCTGCAACTGAAACTCAAGCAGGCGCTGGATGCGGGCGAGCGCATCGACATCGTGATCCACGTGCCCGGCCACAAGGACTCCTTCCATCTGCGCGGCGAGACGCGCTGGAGTGCCGCGGTGCGCCAGGATAAGAGCTTCCTGCTCGGCATCGAAATCGACACCGGCGACGGCCAGAGCCGCGATCTCGGTGCATGGCGAAAACTCTTCAGCTGATCGCAAGGCATCCCCGACAAGAAGAAGCCGCTCTCGTGAGCGGCTTTTCTTTTTCATATCACTAGCCGCCTGGCGGCGGCGGCGCGGAAGGCTGCGGCTCCGGATCCGCGTTCGCCGGCACCTGCTGCCAGCCGGTCGGGCAGGCAGGCACGTACGGATAGTAGGCATTCGACGCCGGGCAGAAATACCAGAACTGATCGCTGGCCGGCGGCGGTGCATCCTCAGCTTCAGGCGGCGGCGGTGCCGCGAAACCCGACGGCACGTAGGGATCTGGGTACGGATACACCGGTACCGGGTAGAAGAACCACACGCCGGACACCACCCACCACCAGCCGAAACGCCCGCCGTACCAGGAGTGGTGCCAGTAGCCGCCGTGCCAGGCGTAGAAATCGCGGTCATGGAAATAGCGGATGTCGCCGTGGCCCCAGTCGTGACGGAAATGTCCCGGCCTGCCGGCGGCGAAGTACGCGCCGTGCGGCGCCGCGGGCGGGATGGCGCGCCAGTAGCCGCCGCCGTGGGGCGGCGGCATCGGCGCGTGGCCGCCTGGTGCCGAGGCGTGACCACCCGGCGGCGGTGCGTGGCCACCCGACGGCGCGGTGGCTTTGGCCGCATTCCCCGCCGCAGTGTCGATGGCATGGTGATCATGTCCCGCCCACGCGCTCACGGCGAAGCCTAAGCCCAGCAGCAGCGCAGATAGACGGGATGTGGTGCGGATCCTCATGTAGACCTCCCGCAGTACCGAGACTACGGTCTGTACAGTATGAAACGCCCGGAGAACTCGAGCGTTTACGTGATTACATAACGTTACACAGTCGTCTACGACACGTCCACTTGGGACTCTGCGCGCTCTATTCCTCGATTCACCTGCACAGGGCATAAGCGCGGCGCGCGGCGCTCGTGACGGGCATGGCTTTCCATAACGCGTGTACGCGCACGCCTACATACGCTACGTCTCATCGATGACGTCCGATGTCATGGTTGTTTCCTTGTATCTTCATCCTGCTCTGCTACTTTTAAGCGGACGAAAAAATCTTGCGAAAAAAAACACGCGGGATCATGGGGAAATATGCAAAACGTGAATATGTCGCTGCCGCGACTGCGCGCGTGCCTGCATGCGTTTCGACTTCCCTCCGATCACGCATCTCAAGCAACTACACAGGGAGTCTTCCATGCGTATCTCCACCCGCTTCACCCAGCGCGTCATGCTCGCTGCGGGAGTGACACTTTGTGCCACTGCCGCTCAAGCCGCCGCACATTCGTACATCCCTTTCACTGAGTCACTGAACAGCGGCGGCAGCCAAAGCATCTGGCTCGCCGACGTCGATCACCTGGGCAACCCGCCCTACCAGCTCAGCAACCAGGTGCTGGACGGCAATGGCGCCATCGCGGTGCTCGACGACTGGACCCTCGATCCCATCACGCACCTCGCCACCGGTGTCACGCCGCAACTGGTGGTATGGGGCACGGGCGGCCACCTCTATAAGGCCAACCTGCGTTCCATACAGCCGGTGCAGCAGTTCAGCAATGGCGGCTATGGCGAGCTGTGCAGCCTCGCCGCACTGGACGAGCGCCCCTATGCTGCCGCGAAAGCCTACGTGCAGGCGGTGGTGGAACCCACGGGCTCGGTCAACGACTGCGCGTCCGGCATCGGCACCCAGACCTGGTTGATCCCGGCCAACGCCGACAACAGCGTGGCGCCGATCCTCGAACCCACCCACTGGTCCGTGCTCGGTGCCTTCACCGACCCCACCGACGGCAGTTTCGTGCGCTGGATCGTGTGGACCGGCAACGAGGTGGACGCCTACAAGGCCAACTTCACCACACATACCACGCTGCTGGTAGGCCCTCCCACCGGTCCCGCACCGGCGGTGTTCGGCCGCCAGGATGGCAACGCCTTGATGGTGTCGGCCGCCGATGACGGCGTCACCCACACCGACCGGCTGTATCACCTCAGCATGGCCGGTTCGGGGCTGGTGAGCACCTTCTCCTATCCCGACGCAGCGCCCTGCCCCGCGATCGGCGGAGTCGGCGGTTCAGTGGTGGACACCGCCACCGGCGTGGTCGCCTTCTCTGAGAGCACGGCTACCGGCTATGCGATCTACGCTGCGCCGCTCAGCGGTGCCGCGCCGGTCACGGCCTACAGCGAGGCCAGCGGCAGCAAGTGCGGTTCCATCGGCGGCGATACCGTATCCGGCAGCTTCGCCGGGGTGGTGGAGACCGACAGCATCAGCGGCGGCACACGGGTACTGGGCGTGAACGAAGCCGGCCCCGCCAACCAGGCGCCGAACGTGCTGGTCAATACGGGCGCCAACGTCTCCCCCTCGATCCGTTACACCATCGACGGCCATTTCTGGATCCCGGTACTGGACTTCACGGGCCCGACCACGGCCTTCACCACCGTGGTGGCGGACGGCAACGGCACGGTGTTGCAGAGCTACAGCAACTCGCGGGTGGGTGACGACATCTGGCACGGCTTCGGTACCAATGCACCGATCATCGAGCGGGACGTGGTGTACCTGTTCAGCCCCAATGCCACACACTGCACCGGCGGCGTGCTGACGGCCGTGGATCCGGCCGCCTTCACCGGCACCGTGATCAGCGGCGTGCCCGCGGATGCCTGCACCACACTCGCCTATGGCTGGCAGCCAGCGAGCGTCGGCTACGTGCAGGAGGCCGGCGGCAGCTCGGCGGTGGAGATCGATCCGGTCGGCGGCAAGCTCTATCAGCTGCTTGGCACCGATCCGAACGGTTTCTTCACCAACCTGGCGACGCTGACCGGATATCCGTTCTATTGATGGACCGGAACCTCTTCTGGAGGTCGGGGGCACCATGCGGTGCCCCCTTTTTTCTGGATGAGGCCTCGCCGCGAGGCGCCCCTTTTTTTGGGTGAGTAGCAATAGCTGCGAACGCCTGTGCAGGGATAGCACAGGTGCGCCGGCCGGCCCGCCCATGCTCTCTTGCATGGGCATTCGCAGCTTCGCTGCTCACCCAAGCTGGGATGGATCGTCGGGATGCTGCTACTGGGCGCCTTGAGCGTGGGGCTGCGCTATCTCTCTAATGCAGGGCCGCTTGACTGAAAAACAAGAAGGCCGCTCATGAAAGCGGCCTTCTGGCATGTTCCTGCGATGAGGCTTCAGCGTCTGCGGCGCAAAGCCGCGAAGCCCAGCAACAGCAGGCTGGCCAGCAGCGGGAAGGCGCCGCCGCCGGAGCTGGATGAAGCCGGGGACTTGTTCAGGCCCGTCACCAGCTGCGCGACGCTGACCTTGTACATGTTCCCCTTCTGATCGGCGGCGTACATCATGCCCTTATGTTTCGGGTCCATGGCCAGGGCCGCAAGGGAAGGACCCTGCGGATCGCTGCTGGACACGGCACGGGTGATGACGAAAGACTTGGCCACGGCGCTGCTGGTATCCAACGCAGTCCAGGTGGCGCCCGCGTCGGCCGAGAGATAGACGCGTCCCGGAGTCTGGGACATGGCCACCAGCACATCGCTATCCGCGGGATCGATGGTGATTAGGACGATGGAGTCGTCGTCCAGTCCGGTTCCTGAAGCGCTCCAGCTGGCGCCGCCGTCGGTGCTCTTGGAGATGCCTGCGCCCTCGACCGCTGCATACACCGTATCGGCGTCGGCGGGATCGACAGCCAGAGCCGGGATATCGTTTGCGTCCAGCCCGCTCACGTGACTCCAACGAGTGCCATCACTGGTCATGTAGAGACCGTTTTTGTAGGTGCCAGCGAAGGCCATATTGGCGTCCGTGGGACTGGAGGCCAGGGATTCGACGCTATCTGCACCGATGGCGGGTAGCCCGGCGTCGATGTAGTGCCAGCTCGCGCCGTCATCGGTGGACTTCTGCACGCCGCCCAACTGAGCCACGTAGACGGTGGAGGGATGGCCCGGGGTCACCGCGAGGGCCAAGTAGTCACCCCTCGAGGAGGTAGTACGCGTCCAGTTGTCGCCGCGGTCCTTGCTTGTCAGCAGTACACCGTTGACCGCGAACAGGGTGGAGGTGGTCGGATCCTCCACCATCTGTTTGATGTCGGAATCGCCGTCGTCTTCGGAACCATTGTTGATGGCTGCCCAGTCGGCGCCGGCATCGCTGCTGCGGAACATGCCGCTGGTGCTGGTGCCCATGTAGATGCTGCCATCGTCACCGACCATCAGCTGGCTGATCTTCACATCGTCTATGCCGGTATTGAGGGGCGACCAGCTGGAGCCACCGTCGGTGCTGAGACTGGCTCCCATGCCGCTATATGCCGCGTAGAGCTTGGTACCGGTGGAGTCCACTGCCAGGTCCGTCACGCCTGCGCCGGTGCCATTGTCGCCGTTCGGCGCGAGCCAGGTGATACCGCCATCGGTGCTGTACTCGAAGCCCATGCCGCCCACCCACATGTGCTGCGGATTGGTGGGATCGAAGCTGAACACCTTGCTGAAGGCCGGCCCGGAAGCAGAACCGACGTTCCAGCTGGCACCGCCATCGATGCTGGTCTCGTAGTGGAAAGTGCCCGAGGCGAACAGTTGCTGGTCGTTGCCAGGCTCGATGCCCACAGACCAGAAGCTCTCGCCTGAGAGGATCTGGCTCCAGTGGGCACCGCCGTCAGTACTCTGGTAGATACCCGCGATCCCGAGCCCCGGCAGGCCCGTGGTCACATCCTTGGCCGACCAGGCCGAAAGGTATAACACCTGGGCGTTCATGGGATCCACGATGATCGAATGGATGCCCGCACCTGCCTGCAGCAGGTTGGTGCTGCCATGTGAGTCGATGCCAGTGTTGCTGGCGCTCCAGTGGGCACCACCATCGGTGGTCTTATAGACACCGCTGTCCCCGCTGACCGCGTAGACCGTGCCCTCGTTCACCGGGTCCGCGACGATATGCCCTTCTGAGCCCCCATCGGTCGAGATGGGCACGCCCGTGTCCATCTCCTGCCAGTGGGCGCCTGAGTCCGTGGTCTTGTACACGGCGTTGTCGTTGGACAGCGCATAGAGCGTCTGCGGCTGTTGGGGGTCCATCGCCATATCCAGCAGGGTGGTGTCGGCACGCACCAGGCTCCAGTGGCCGCCGGTGTCGGTGCTGCCGTAGATGCCCTGGTCCGGCACCAGCAGGAACAGGTTCGAAGGGGTCGCAGGATCCAGGGCGATGCGCGTGCCGACGCCGCCCGAGGGGACATCCAACTGCGCCCAGAGCTTGGATTCGTTGGAAGCCCAGACGGGCGCCGCCGCAAGGCACAGCCCAAGCAAACTCGACCCTATCGCGCGATGGAATGACGGACGTCCCTGCATGACCCTTACTCCCTTACTTATCTGCTCATGGTAAAGGCAGACATAGGAGCAAACAATCTCCCTGCTCCGATACACCCGGATTTGCAGACGTGGCGCGGAACCGAGGCCGTCTTAGCGGTTGCGGCCGCCCTTCTCCAGGCCCTGGCGCGCGGACTTATGCTCTTCCAGGAGCGAAGCCAGCCGGCTCTCCAGCGAAGCATAGTGCTGCTTCGCTTTCTCCAGATGCCGCTGTTGGGTCTCCTCGTGCTTCTCGGCTTCCGCTTCCAGCACTTCGATCTCGCTGCGCAGGCTGGCGATCTCTTTCTGCAGCTGCGCCTCACGGGATTCCGCTTCCTCCAGGCGACGCTCGAGGTCCGCCCGGTCCTTGAAGAGCATCTCGCTCTCGGCCTGCTGCTTCTTCTGCGATGCGTCGGATTCGGTGCGTTGCGACTTGGCGCGCGTCTCTGCGGCGGCCAGGTCCTTCGCCAGATCCTGGCGCGTGCGCTCGGCCACGCTGAGCTTCTTCTCCAGCTGCGCGGCATGGTTCTCGGCCCGGCCGCGGGCCAGCACGGCGGTGGCGACCTTGCTGTTGGCCTCGTTCACCCGCTCGTTCACGGAAGCACGCTCACCGGCCAGGCGCTCATGGGCCTGGGCCTCGGCGATATCCCATACCCGCGAGCTGAACTGCAGGGCGGCGTCCCTCAACGCGGCCGGTGCTTCGCTCTTGGCCTCCGGCGGCGCCAGGCTGAAGGCGCGCTGGGAGAGCCAGGATCGGAATCCGCTCAGCGAGCGGGAATACAAAGATGCTGTGAATGCCCCATTAGCCGCCTTGGACGGCTGGGCTTCTTGCGGTGTCGACATGGCGGAGACTCCCCTGTGAGTCTTGGACTTATTGAAACCCCTGAGGGGAAAAACTCTACGCCTGATATGTTAAGTAAGCCACCTATTTGCAAGTGGCTGATTTACCAAGGTAATTGCCAAGAGACAGGGGGTTTCATCGCTCTGCGACTGCGCCCTGGGACTTAAGGCGACTTGCCGCTCAGATAGTCGAGAATCTGATGCACGTCGGAGGCGTGCGGGCCCTTCGGCTCGAGCTCCAGGTATTTCTTGAAGGCCTCGACGGTGCCCGCCGGCGGCACGGGTTTGCCGTTGGCATCCTCGTCGGAATCGCCCATCAGGATCGAACCCTTGATGAACCAGGCATTGGCCTTGTTCGGATCCGCGGCCAGCGACTTCTCGCAGGCTGCGAGCGCCTCCTTCGGCTTGCTCGCGTTATAGGCCACCGCACAGACGTTGAACCAGGCGGTAGCGGAGGTGGCCGGCGCGTCTGCGAGCGCAGCCGCCTGGGTATAGGCCTTGACGGCGTCGTCGTCGCGCTTGAGCTTCACGTAGGCATTGCCTTCGTTGCTATACATCAGCGCCATGGCCTGGCGGATCGCCGGCGTGACTTCGGCCTTGCCCGCGGCCACCAGCGCGGTGGTATAGGACGCCACGGCATCCGCATATTTGCCTTGGGTCAGGCGCACGTCCGCCAGTGCCTGGCGCAATTGCCAGTTGTCCGGGTCCATGGCCGTGAGCTGGGTCAAGAGCGCTTCGGCCTTCGGCCAGTCTTTGGCAGCCTGGGCTGCCTGCACCTGGGTGATGAGCGCGTTCTCGGACTGCGCTTGGGCGTTGGCCTGCTGCGCTGCGGCGTTGGCCTGCTGCACCTGGGTGGCGTTCATCGGTGCAGGAGTAGGCGCAGTCGCGGCGATGGCAGAGGACATCCAACAGGTGAGTCCGACGATCAAGGCGTACTTGTTCATGCCACAGCTCCTGGGACCGTGTGGCCGGCACTTGCCATGGCCATCACCAGTCGTTTGACTACCATTGAGAACAACAAGGTGCCGGCGAGCACCAACAGGTTACAGCCGATGGAATATTCGGCGTAACTGGAGATGCCGACACGGGTGGTGAAGTCGGGGTCGCTGCGAGACAGCGTCCAGCTCGCCGCGTTACCGATCAGGAATAGCGCCCACCAGGCGCTGAGCAACTGCTTCCCCGCCGCCGGGTTCGCGGCTGGGCCTGCCTCCTGGGCGCAGGCTTTGAACAAGGCCTTCACCACCTGGAACGGCCGGTACAGATTCAGGAGTGGGACGAACCAGTAACCCACCGCCCAAGCGGGCGAGACCTCCGTGTAGGGAACCGCGAAACTCTTGGCCCGCTGCACCGCCTTGTACAGCAGGCGCAGGAACAGCACCGCGAGCACGATGAATACCGCCACCTGCGCGTATTCGGAATAGCCCATGGTCAGGAGGCTGGATGAAGCCAGCCTCTGCTGGGCTTCGCTCAGATCCGCCTCGGCAGGACCCGACAGGGCGGCGATGACCGCCACGCAGGCCGCCGATTCCAGCAACAGCAAGGCCAGATAGACCAGCAGCAATCGCCACAGCCAGCGGCCAAGCTTCTCGAACGGTTGGTCAGCGGACATGGCCCTATCTCCCGGATTCTTATTGGAAGACCAAACCCCCTTAAGAGTGTACTACTCCCTGCGCTAGCGGGTCTCCGCTTCCAGGCGCGTGACCACGTCGTCCAGGGTCTGGGCTAAAGGCCCAGGCATCAGGCGCAGGAATTCATCGGCCAGGGTCCGGTAATACCAGAGCGTGCCTTGCTTGCCACCGGCGAACCGGTCCCAGATCGCCTCGCCCAGGATGCGATGATCCCGCAGGATGGAATCGGCGTTGTGGACCTTGTCCGCGCAGGACACGAGCCATGAGTCCGGACCGTGGTGGCGCAGCGCCTCTATATAAGCGAGCTTGCGCGCCTTCCAGGGTGGCTTCGGGATCGCGTCTGTATCGGAGCAGGCCTGCACGATGGCCGCCACCCGCGCGCCGAACTGCGCCTTCACCTCCGCGAGCCGTGGCTTGCCGCCTTGGTCTTCCACCACGTCATGGAGCAAGGCCGCGATGGCCTGGTCTTCATCGCCACCGTGCTCCAACACCAGGGAACAGACCGAGAGCAAGTGCGCCACGTAAGGCGTGTCGGACCCCTTGCGCCGCTGCGTGCGGTGGGCGATGGCGGCGTAGGTCAGCGCCGAATCAAACCGCGCGGAAAGCATCAAACGCATCCCCGTGATTTGACAATATAGGGGGTGGGGTATGTGAATCTTTTGTGACAGCGAGTTGCATGCGGCTCAGTTCAGCACAGCGGATTGGCTGCGGATAGCCCCTCCCCCTCTATCCATGTGACGCGGACTCAGTCCCGCAGCAGACGCTTCAGGCCAGCAGTGGTCTGCTCGCGCCCTTCTCGAGAGGCGCTTGAACAGCTTGTCGTTGCGCTTGAGCAGCGAAGCTGCGGACGCCTGCACAGGAATGTGCAGGCTGGGCTGGGCTGGGCTGAGTTGCGAAGCAGGAAGCGCAGCAAATCAGGTGGCGAGGGAGGTGGCTTCAGCCACCCCGCTTCCCCAGCTTACGCAGTCTTACTACGTTCTCTGAACCTCCGCACTTTCGACACGTTGCCGCAAGTCTGCATAGAACACCACTGACGGGATCTGTTTTTCGAGGTGTCCAGGAA
>DATBAJ010000026.1:0-15032 GCA_036271575.1 Gammaproteobacteria bacterium | reverse complement strand
CACTTTGCGGGAGAGTTCGGCAAAGTGATGCTGCGGGGGATGCTAGAGAAGCGATGGTTGCTACACACCGGTTCCCGTATCCTCGTCCCAACGGAAAGGGGACTGCGACGATTCGCTTTCTGGGGATTATGAGTTCTGGGCTCGAAGCAAGCTTCGAGCGGATATACAGGGACGTATGCCTTGGTCATGCACGAAGCAGGAAGCAGGAAGCACAGTGTATGGGCCACCCTGAGTTCTAGAATAACTCCCGCGCGATATGAGTACCTCCTGGTTCCCGGTACTCTTAGACGCCGCTTAGTGCAACTGAGTGGTCACTAACCGCAGCTCCTCAATCGGAAGTCACCATGTCAGTATGTCTGGACCGGTGAGCCCGTCCACATTGACGGGACTGTAGCTCATGGGTTCGGCCGAGAGCGCAGCGCTCATGGACATGAGCAGGACGCACATCAACAACAGCAGCTTGCGCATGGCGATCTCCGGGATGACGGACGCCGTCAGTCTCACCGTTGCCCCGCGGGCACGCTTCGCTTACGATAAAAGCATGGAATCCAGCCACACCGAGATCCCGGTCTCCGCGATCGCCGCCGCCATCGCTGAACCGGCGCGTACCCGCATGTTGTATTGCCTGATGGACGGCCACGCACGCACCAGCACGGAACTCGCGGTGGTGGCGGAGGTCAGTCCTTCCACCGCCAGCGTGCATCTGGCACGCCTCAAGGGCCAGCAACTCGTGAAAGTCGTCACCCAGGGCAAGTACCGCTACTACAGCCTGCAGGGGCCGAGCGTGGCGGCGGCGCTGGAGGCGCTCACGGTGCTGGCTGGGACGCCGCGCCGGGCCTTCGTGCCCAACACTCCGCCGCGCCTGCGCACGGCGCGTACCTGCTACGACCACATGGCCGGCGCGGTGGCAGTAGCCCTGCATGCCCACTGCCTGGAACAAAATTGGCTGGTCACCGGTCCAGCCCAGGACGGCGATTACCAACTCACGGCGGACGGCATGCACAACTTCGAATCCCTCGGTATCGACCTCGGCGCGGCACGCGCCCAGCGGCGCCGCTTCGCCTGCGCCTGCCTGGATTGGAGCGAGCGGCGCCCGCACCTGGCCGGCGCCCTGGGCGCAGCCTTCCTGGACACGGTGCTAAGACGCCGTTGGCTGGTGAAAGAGACCGAGGGTCGCGGCTTGCAGCTCACCTCCACCGGCCGGCGCGAACTGCGTTCCCGCTTCAGCCTGGCCGTGGAATTCTGATGAGCGAGACCCAACATCCCTCCCCCGCGCGCGTCGCGCTCGGCTTCGCCTCGGTCTACATCCTGTGGGGTTCCACCTACCTCGCCATCCGCTTCGCCGTGGCGAGCGTGCCGCCGCTGCTCATGGCCGGCACCCGGCACCTGATCGCCGGGCTGTTGCTGTATGCAGTCATGCGCCTGCGGGGCGCGCCGCGCCCGACCCGCATCAACTGGCAGAGCGCCACGCTGCTCGGCGCGCTGTTGCTGCTGGGCGGCAACGGCCTGGTATCCATGGCCGAGCAGACGGTGCCCTCGGGGATAACCGCGCTGATGGTGGCGGCGGTGCCGTTCTGGATGGTGCTGCTGAATGCCCTGGAGCATCAGGCGCGGCCGCGCCTCTCGGTGCTGGCGGGCCTGGTGCTCGGCGTGGCGGGGCTCGCGATCCTGGTATTCCCCGCCGGAGGCCGGGCACCGGACCACGTGGATCCCTTAGGCGTCGCGATGCTGGTTGGCGCCACCTTCTCCTGGGGGGTGGGTTCCTTGTACGCACACCGTGCACAACTCCCGGCCTCCACCTTCCTCGGCATCGCCATGGAGATGATCGCCGGCGGCATCCTGTGCTGGGTGGTGGGACTGGCCATCGGCGAAGGCACTGGACTCCATCCCGCCGCGTTCACGGGCAAGTCCCTGGCGGCGGTCACTTACCTCGTGTTCTTCGGCTCGCTGCTGGGCTTCTCGGCCTACGTGTGGCTACTCAAGGTGACCACGCCGGCGCGCGCCTCCACCTACGCGTTCGTCAACCCGGTGATCGCGGTGCTGCTGGGTTGGGCCTTCGCCGGCGAGGCACTCACCTGGCGCGTCGCGCTGGCCGGCGCCACCATCGTGGCGGCGGTGTGCCTCATCCTCTACTTCGGCAGCTCGGGCGACCGCAAGGCGCCCGCCGAGCCCTGACAGACCCGCAAAAGGCCTTTCCCTGGCCTTTTGCTCTCGCTTCGCGCGGTACCTTTCCGCTCAACTCCTGTTTCGCGGAAAGTCCAGCCTGCCATCCCTGGCAGGCGTTCGCGACGAGGTCGCTCACCCACACTCGCTCCGAAAATCAATCACTAAGTGATTGATTTTCCATGCGCCCATCCCTGGGCGCATGCGAGTCACGTCCCACCGCGCTCTCGTGGCGCTAGAATCTTGGGGAACCGGGCACATCGCCCCAGGGAGCAGAACACATGATCGTCACCACCACCGAGAACCTGGTCGGCTACCGGGTGAAGGAAGTGAAGGGCCAGGTGTTCGGCGTGGTGGTGAGGAGCCGCGGCCTGACCGGCAACATCATGGCCGGCCTGCGTTCCATCGTCGGCGGCGAGATCACCGAATACACCCAGCTCCTGGAAGAGGCGCGCCGCCACGCGGTGGACCGCATGGTGCAGAACGCCCAGGCCATGGGCGCCAACGCCATCGTGATGATGCGCTTCGACTCCTCCGAGATCGGCCAGGTCATGAGCGAGATCGTGGCCTACGGCACCGCCGCGGTGGTGGAGAAGGCTTAAGTGCTGCGCAACGCAGTGCTGGGCTTGGGCCTGCTGGTGCTGGCAGGCGGGCTGGTCTTGCTCGCGGTGCAGCCAGGCCAGGCCTGGGGCGCGCTGCTGTTCGGCGGGCTGCTGACCCTGGGTACGCTCTTCGAACGCTGGCGTTACAAGCCCACGCAGACACCGCAGTCCGCGCGGGGTCAGCCCACCGGTGAGCGATTCGTGGACCCCGAGAGCGGCGACCTGATGGAGGTCTGGTACGACGCCGATACGGGCGAGCGCAGCTATGTGCGCGTAGACCCCGGCAAGCGTCCCGCCTAGGACTCGTTCAGAGGTTGATCTTGAACTGTTTCTTGGCCTTCTCGGCCTCGTCCAGCAGGTTCAGTTCGTGGCGCACCCTGAGCAGCTGATCGCTGTATTTCTCATACTTCTTGCCGCACCCGTCGCATGCGAACTCGGGGTTGTGCTCCAGCCAGCGCAGCTTCTTTGTCATGGCCTTGCTGCAGGCGGGACAGGTCATATGCACATCCACGTCCATGATCACGGTGTTCATCTCAAGGCACCCCTGATAGGCCCCAGCGGGGACACCGGAAATAGTACACCTAGGCCTGCATGGGCCGTATCTCCCGCCCTACAGCGTCTGTAGGCCCCGTCTGACTCTTCGCGCCCGGAGGCCCCCTAGACTTAGCCTAGGCCTCATCACTCTTTAAATGGGCGTTTATGACCAGTGCCAAGCCGGGGATCGATCACAGGCTGATGCTGCAGGGCACCACCGTGTACTGCCGGCTCTGCGACCCGCCGCAGCGGCTCGACATCCCGGCAGGCGTGTTCTACCGGTTGCGGGACATGGACCAAGTCACCTGCCCCAATGGCCACCAGGGGACCCTGCTGGAGTACAAGCACGCGGCGGCGCAGGTCGCCGCGGCCCATGGACCCTTCATCCGCTACGACCACCACCCGGCCGACTGGCTGGAGGCTGACGGCAGCTGAGATCCGCATGGCCGGAACAGCGGCGCATCTTCAACCTCGCAGCGGCACCGGCGACCGGCTGCTGTGCAGTCATTTCATGTATTTATCCAGCCAGCCGATCCAGAGCCCCGTAAGGTCGGCGGCCTGGACGACGTCCCGCGGCCCATGCGTCGGTGAGGGATACAGCACGAAGCGGACCGGGACGCCGTCGTCCTTGAGCGCCCGATACATCGAAAACGATTGCACCGCCGGGACCACGGGGTCATCGGTGGTGGCCCAGATCAAGGTAGGCGTGGTCACGTCCTTCGCATAGGTGATCGGCGATTGCGCGACGTAATCCTGCATATGATCGCCGGCGTAGGGAGAGCCACCGAAGAAATGGCGCTTCCCGGTGCCTCCCCCGGTGTCGGCATATTGCTCGAGGAAGTCATTCTCCGCGGCGCCGGCCACCGCCGCGCGCCAATTGTGAGATTGGGTGGTCAGCCAGGACGTCATCAGTCCGCCGTAGGACCAGCCGCAGACCGCTTCCCGGGAAGTATCGATGAAGCCGAGTCCCTCCACGTGCTTTACGCCGGCCATGATGTCGCGGCCGGGGCCCGCCACGGCGTCGTTGAACACGGCGCTCTGATAGGCATTCCCGATGTTGTCGCTACCGCGGAAGTTGGGCGCGAACACCACGTAACCCCGGGCAGCGATGAGTTCCGGCATGGGCCATGACCCGTCCATCCGGCGTGTGAAGGCCGAGATGGCGCCGTGCAGCAGCACCACGAGCGGATACTGCTTGTCGCGGGAGAAACCCGGCGGATAGGTGAGTACGCCGTCTTCACGGAATCCATCGGGGCCATCCCACTCCACCATCTCGTTCCCGCCCGAGTCCAGGGACGCGATCTCATCGCTGTAGTGGGTGATGCGGCGCGGCATCGATCCCGTGGTGGTCATCACATACACGTCCGTCGGCCTGCCCGGCTCCTCTCCTGCAAAAGCGATGCTGCCGGACGCGGAGACGCTGACATCGCATCTTTGGCGTTCGCAGTTGGGGTTGGCATCGCCAAGCTTCAGTTGTCCGGCCTGCCCGTTCGGCGTCTGCAACCAGAGGGCGGTGTGCGTGTGGTCCAAGCCACCCGCCAGCATGGAGCCGTCGGGCATCCAGCGCAGGCCGGCGATCTCCCGGTCCACGGATTGCACCCAGACCATGGGCGTGCCGCCCGTGGCCGTCACGACCTGCACCTCGAACCCGTTGACGCGGGTATCGTCGCGGGGCGAGAGGTACGCGAGGCGGCCATCGGCTGAGAATGCCAAGGTGCCGCCCAGCAGCAACTGCGGGGTCAGCGGCTTCTCGGCATGTGTCTTCACATCGATCAGTTCGACGGCGGCCTGATATTCATCGTTGGCGTCGGCGCTCGGCAGGCGGATGACCGCTATGCTGCTTCCATCCGGCGACCATGAGAGTTGCCGCACCGGAATATCGAAGGGATTTGCAGCGCTGACGCTCGAAGGGCCTGTGGTGAGTTTGACCGGCGCGCCTCCCGTGGTTGCGACGATCCACAATTGCGAGGGCATGGCGGCTGCATGCGCCGTGTCGCCGTTCTCCCCGGCATCGAAGCGCCCGCCTTGGGCTCGTGCCTGCGCCTCATCCGGCTGATCCGGCGCCACGAAAGCGATGCTCTTCGAATCAGGGCTCCAGGCGATCTCCTGCACGGCCGTGGATATCCCGGTGAGCCGCTGTGCCTTGCCGTCGCGTCGCGTCACGTAGATCTGCAGCAGCGCGCCGGGATGGCCGTCAGACGCGAGGAACGCAATCAGCTTGCCGTCAGGAGACCACTGGGGTGCGAAAGCCTCCAGGGGGCGGGACAGCAGTCGCCGGTCGGTCTGCCCGGCGGCGTCCACCACATGAAGCTCATGCACGTAGGACACCGCATGCGGGTCCCATCGGGTGACCACGAAGAGCACGGTCTTGCCGTCGGGCGAGATCTGCGCGTCGCTCACCTGCACCATGCGGAACAGGTCGCTGGCCTGGATGGGCCTGGCATCGGCGACGGCGCAGACGGACGACGTGACGGCGAGCACAAGCAGCGTCATTGCATCGCGAAGCATGGTCCTACTCCTAATGTTCGCCGCTCAAAAATCCTTCTCCAGCGACAACCAAGTGTGGTGCCCGGCTACGGCATAGCCGTTCAGGGTGTAGATGCTCAAGTCGGCATTGGTCCAGGTATGCGCCAAAGTCAGGCTGATGCCGGAACCGAAGTCGCAAGCGACGGACAGCTTGTAGTCCATATAGTCGGCACGGGAATTGGGTTTGCCGGTGGCCGGATCGTGACCGGCCTGGCGTACACGGCCGATGGCCGCCCCCAGGGTCCAGGAGTCGCCGACAGCTTGAGACGCGGAGATGTTCAGATAAAGGGTGCCCCTGGAATCAGGCGTGTTGACGTAGTTGGTGACGGCATAACTCAGCTGCGCGGTCAGATCCTTCCAGGCGATGGAGCCGAAAGCCTCGGTGGAGTTCGGCTGGTCTGCCGGCGGCGATTGCTGCACGTAGTGCCCCGGGAACTGTATGCGCAGGACGCCGGCCTTGGTGGCCCAGCCGGCGCCGAAGTGCTTGCGATAACCCAGCCAACCGTCCACCTCTGTATCGACGCTGTCGCCGGGATAGAGCCGGTCTATCCAGTTGATGCTGTAAGCATCGATACCGCCGTACACCCCGTCATCGGAGTTGACGTCCAACTTGGCATGCAGCGATGGCTGACCCTGGCTCTGGGAGATGCCACGGGCCACGAAGTTGGTCTGGAACTCCACATCGCCGGCGGCTATTGCCGGCGCCGTCTCCGTTCCCGTCGCGAAGGCCGACGATGGCATCATGAGGATCAGGCCCGCCACGAGCGGCACCGGCACGACCTTGGGCATACCCCCTTCCCAGCTGGCGATTAGAAATCGCGGACGGCCCCATACCCTTACGGAGCCGTCCGCGCATCATCCCAAGCGTTTCAGTGTTTGTGGTCTGCGGGAACGACGGCTGGGCTGGGTGTCCCGTCCGACCACTTGGGCACTAACACCATGAATGTGGTGACCGGGTCCGTGGTGCTGGGACCCGAAAAGACCGGCACGCCCTTGAGGTTGTCCCCCCACTTCTGTGCGTCGGCGGTGGCCTCGAAGAACATCACATGCGGATACCAATTGCATGGCGCAGGAGCGTGTATGCACTGTTGCTTCGACATCATGTAATCCACGGTGCCCGGCGCAGGCAGCGTGTACTTGTGGGAGTCCCATGCGGCCTTGGTGCGGGCGGCCATCTCGTCCTGGGAGACCCCGGCCATCACCCACTGGGTGCGTTCGAGGAACTCCGGGAGCACCGACTTCACGGCTGCCGCGTTCATGCAATTGGGCGTGCGATCCCTGGGGTCCCAGAAATCGGGGTAACCGCTGAAGTCATTCATCCAGCCTCTGCCCACGAGACAGGTGAAGCCGTTGCTGCCCTTGACCGCGGTCTCGTAACCGTCCTTGCCGAGCACCAATATGGTGGCGTCATCGGAGACCATCTTGGGCGCCGCGCTGCGGGCCAAGGCGATCTCGTCCGCCTGCTTCATCATGTATTCCGCCACGGGAGCCATGGTGGGATAGGGACTGGCGGTGGCCGCGGGAGGAGCGGGCGTCGCATTGGCAGCCATCACGGTCTGGCTCGCTCCCAGGGTCGCGATCAGGCAGACAAGGGCCCCTGTCCGCAAGCCACCGTCACTTCCAAACACCGATCGTAGGGTCTTCATAAACTTGCTCCTTGCCGGCTTTGCCGGGTGCCCGAGTTAGATATCAATAGCTTCAATTGAACCCGAATCGAAAACTGAAACATTGAGCCATGTGTTCAGAAAGTGCTTGCATTCGTTATCCAGCCCGTGCCCTGGTACTCCAGGGTGGAGGCGGTGTGCTCGGCGACCGTGCGTCCGAAACGCAGGTCGATCATGTGCAACGCGAGGTCTATCCCGGAGCTGAGTCCGCCGGCTGTGTAGAGATTGGGGTCTGACTGCACATAGCGCTTCCCATGCACGATCTGCACGGTCGGGAAAGTCTTCTGAAGAAAGTCGAATGCGTCGTGATGAGTGGTCGCCTGCTTGTTGTCCAATAGCCCCGCCTTTGCGAGATCGAAAGCCCCCGTGCAGACCGACATGACCGTCTGCTTCTGGTCATGACGTACGCGCAGCCACGCAAGTTCCTTGGGCGTGGGACTATAGCGAGCTTGCCCGCCGATCATGACGATGTCCGCGGGAGGCGCCGTGTCGAAGGTGTAGTTCGGCGTCACCACGAAGCCCCCCTGTTTCGCGGGGTCGAAGGAGCCCCCCAGGAGTTTCACCGGGTCCATCTTGTCGGAGACGATGTATTCGATATACGGCGAATCATTGGGGTGGCCGGGGAGCCGCACAAAGTTGAACACTTCCGATGGCCCGGCGAAATCGATCAGGTCGGCGCCGTCGGTGACCACGAATTCCACCACGATGGGGTTCTTGTACACCGCATCGACGTCACTGGCCGTCGGAGCCGGATCTTCTGCGGCCGAGACACTCACGGCTGTGACGGCCACGAAGGCGGTCAAGATGAGCCTAAGGAACATATTCATCAGTCGCCTCTCCTCAACTCAGGCATGGGGTTACCCGTGTTGGTACACGGGTTCGTTTCGGCTCGCTGTCAAAACCCGCGCTCAATCGCGCCTGGCGCCACGTTAGCCGCAAGAGGTTTCAATCCGCGGCCACATCAGCTTCACTTCACTTCGGGCCAGCACGAGCAGAGGCCACAGGCTCTTGGCAACAGAGATCGCACTACGCATCGTCCACTCTCCCATTTGGAAACAAAGCGAAAAATCATCGTCAAGTATAGGACTTGGCGTGCGCAGCTTCGTTCCTCTCCACCCTGTGTGTTGGGACGGTGATCGCGTTATTGCTGCCCTAGATATCCTCTCAAGCAGTGAATCGAACTTTCTGAACAACGAATGGCAGGAATCATACGATGAGCTGCGCCGGGCATCAGCCCCCAGACTCGCACTGGAAATCCATAACGCATATCGGCGGGTTTAACTCATAAAAAGGCTCCTCCACCTCTTGAAAGGCCTTGTCCATGCGGTGGCTTTTAGCTTGTGTCTGAGTCTGGTATTTTTTCACTCTGGATCTTCCTGGAGCTTTCCCATGCCCAGCCTGTTCGAGCGCCTGCCACCCCTGCGTGACGTCAACCGCACCCTGCTGCTGCTGGTCCTGGCGTTGCTGCTGTGGACCTTCGACCTGGGTTGGGAACTCGTCATGGACGTGTTCTACCCCTGGCAGCCCGGCAACGTGACGCGTGCCCAGGTCGAATCGGCCATCGTCATGCACGTGCTGTTCCTGCCCTTGATGGTGTTCTGCTATCTCGTCGCCACCCGGATCCCGCGGTTCATCAAACATCGCCTGCCGGCGTTCTTTGCCAATGCGGGCCTGGCCCTCGGTCTCGCCTCCCTGACCTGCCTGTTCGTGAACCTCGGCATCTATCTGGTGACCGGCGACGTCAACGCGGCCGGCACCCACTACGCCAACCTCCTGGAAGCCGGTTTCAGTCTCGGGCACTGGTTGGAGCACGGGCTCATCATGCTCACGGTGTACCTGCTAGGCCTGTTCCTCATCCTCGGTATGAACGCGCGCCTGGACCTGGAGAACGAGCGCATCCGCACCTCGAACCTGCATGCCCTGTGGCTCAACGCGCGTCTCGACACCCTGCGGGGCCAGCTCAACCCGCACTTCCTGTTCAACAGCCTGCACACCATCTCCTCGCTGCTGTTCACCGATACCCGGCGTGCCGACAAGATGCTGGCGGACCTGAGCGATGTGCTGCGCATCACCCTGCGCGAAGGGCAGCGTGAGTTCTCCACGGTGCGTGAGGAGCTGGACTACGCGCGCCATTACCTGTCCATCGAGGGGACGCGCTTCGAGGACCGTCTCAAGATCGATTTCGCCGTGGACGACGGCAGCCTGAGCGCACGGGTGCCAAGCCTGATCCTGCAGCCCCTCATCGAGAACGCCATCAAACACGGCATCTCCAACTGCGCCGGCGCCAACGCGGTGAGCGTGGAGGTGCACCGCGGCGGCGACACCCTGGTGATGGAGGTGAGCAACGACTTCCGTGCCGACGCCCGGCCCGTGGCACCGGAGAGGAAGATGGGCATAGGTCTGAACAACGTGCGCGAGCGGCTCATGGCCATCTACGGCGGGGACTACACCCTGTCCTCCCTCGGGGTGCCGGGTGACCGCTGGTCCACGCGCATCAGCTTCCCCTACCGGGAAACGCTGCGCGCATGATCCGGGTAGTGATCGCAGACGACGAACCGCATGCGCGCAACAAACTCAGTCAGCTGATACGGACGGCCGACGACCTGGAATTGTTGGCCAGCTGCTCGGATGGGAAGGAGGCCCTGGCCGCCATCCGCTCGCAGCGCCCGGACCTGGTGTTCCTGGACATCCAGATGCCTGAGCTCGGCGGCTTCGAGGTACTGAAGTCACTCGGCGACAAGCGCCCCTATGTGATCTTCACCACCGCCTACAGCGAATACGCCGCCCAGGCGTTCGAGGTGGAGGCGGTCGACTACCTGCTCAAACCCTTCGATATCACACGCTTCGAACGTGCCTTGAGCCGCGCACGCCGCTTGCTCGTGGGCGACGAAGCCACGCCGGCGGCGGCCGAGCCGAATCCGGAGTTCGACCGGCTCGCCTCGCTCCTGGACCGGCGCCTCGGCAAGACACGGCTCCTGGTGAAGGTCGGCAATGGCATAAGGCCGGTGGACGTGGCCGGCATCTTCTACGTGGAGTCGGAGGGCGACTACCTTAACGTGGCCATCGCCGGCGAGCGGCTGCGCATCCGCGAGCGCATGAAGGACATCGAGGAGCAGGTGGGCGACACCGGCTTCGTGCGCATCCACCGCTCGGTGCTGGTCAACCTGGAGCACGTGCGCGAGATGAAGCCGAAGAAGCACGGCGACTACGAGTTCCTGATGGCCGACGGCGCCCGCTTCGTCTCCGGCGCCACCTACCGCGGCAATGTACGCCGCATCCTGGACCAGCGTACTCATCGCAACTGATCGCGATCATGTGCTTTCGTCGCGGTATCGGCTCGATTCACCGCGGATAAGACCGGCCCCATCTTCGTCCGGGTCAGGTTCGCCCGCAGCTTCCTGCCTTGGACGAACTCCCAAGCTCTGGCAGTCTGACTCCATTCGTCGTACGACGAGCCCCAAGGAGCCAGGCCCATGATCCGTGTATTGGTGGTGGATGACGAGCCGCTGGCGCGCAGCAAGATCCGCGCCTTCCTGGAGCCGCATCGCGATTTCGAGATCGCCGGCGAGTGCGGCGACGGGCAGGACGCCTTGCAGAAGCTCGAGAGCCTGCAACCCGAGGCTGTGTTCCTGGACGTGCAGATGCCGCGACTGGATGGCATGCAGATGCTGGAACGGGTGAAGCTCGCCAAGCCGCCCTACACCGTGATGACCACCGCCTACGAGGACTACGCGCTCAAGGCCTTCGAGGCCCAGGCGCTGGACTACCTGCTGAAGCCCTTCGACCGGCAGCGCTTCGAATCGACGCTACAGCGCATCCGCTCCCACGTGGAGCGCGACGTACGCGCCGACGGGCGCGTGGACCTGGACCTGCTGGTAAAGCGCCTCACGCCGGTGGAAGCGCCGCGCATGCCGGGCAGCAACCGGGTACCGGTGAAGATCGGCCGGCGGGTGCGCTTCCTCAGCACCCAGCACATGCGCTGCATCCGCGCCGACCGGGACTACGTGAATATCCACATGACCACCGGTGAGGTGATCCACACCAGCGACCGTATCTCGCAGATGGAGGAGAAGCTGGCTGGCTTCCCGTTCCTGCGGGTGCACCGCTCCGCCATCGTGAACCTGGAGCAGGTGCGCGAGGTGCGCACCCAGGGCGCGTTCTACGATTTCCTGCTGACCAGCGACGACAGCGTCACCTCCGGTTGCACCTACAAGCGCGAGATCCACGCCCTGCTGGGGACCTGGAAAAAAGCCGGCGACCGAAGGATCAGTTGACGGACCATAGCAGCACACCCAAACCCGCTCAGGAGCTGCTGCGCTCGACATGGCATCGTTGCTGTCGGCTCGCAAGCCGTCACGTACACCAAGAGTACCCGCTTCGCTGCGCAATCCTGCTTCGCTCGCGGCCCAGGGCGTACATCCTGTACGCCCGCTCGCCTAAGCTAGGCTCGCCCGGCTGCTCGTTTCCCGCTGCCTCGCCCTGTCATCGCTCGCGACGCTCTTGAGCGGGTTTGTAAAACGTAACGCCCCTATCCGCTTTTTCATTCTGCAAATAAAAAGCGGCCCCGTTTCCGGGGCCGCCAAGTTTCTTGCTCTATCGACGTCTTCGTCCTTGACTCAGCATCAGAACTTCACGCCGATGCGGGCGTAGAAGAACTGCCCGGGCGTATCATAGGTGGGCAGATAGCTGTTGGCGAAAGCCTGCTGCGAGATCGGCGGGACCTTGCCGAACAGGTTGCGGATACCGATGGTGAAGTCGGTATTGATGCTGTCCGCGTGGTAGGTCCCGCTGATGTCGTGGTAGGTGGTCGAACCCAGGTGGTTGCGGCCCTGGATCGCCGCGCCGACGTTCGGCAAGGAGGTGACCACGGTGTTCTGCTCCGTGCACAGAGCAGTGCTGCCTGTGACATTGCAGGGCTCCCACATGTCGCTGGTGTAGCGCAACATGTACTGCGCCGACCAGGGACCGAAGTTCCAGTTCAGGGTCAGGTCGCCCTTGCGCTTCGGATAGGACACAGCCGTGCTGCCCGACTGGGTGGCCCAGCCCGCCAGCGAGCTCGTGGCGAAACCGCCCGGGCCCGCCGGGTTAGGCAAGGTCGTGTTGAACTCCTTGAGGAAGGTCATGTCGAAGCCCAACTTGAAGTCACCCATGCTGGTGCTTGGGAACTTGTAGTGGGTGCTGACATCCACGCCTTCGGTCAAGTCGCCACCGATGTTGCTCTCGATGCTGGTGACGTGGACGATCTCGTGGTTCCTGACCAGGATATTCGCGCATTCCGACTGTATGTTCTGGGCATAGCACTCGCTAAAGATGGTGGCGTCGTTCAGGAACGTGATGAACTGATTCACCTCCACCTTGAAGTAGTCGGCGCTGAAGTCGAAGCCCGGTAACCAGTCAGGGTTGTATACGAAGCCCACGGTACGGGATTCGGACTTCTCAGGATTCAACTCCGGATTGGCGAACTGGAAGGTATTGATCTGGCTATCGGCCTGGGTATGCAAACCGCCGCAGTTCGTATGAGCGTTCGCGAACTCCTGGCTCGTGCAGGGATCGGTCACGATGATCGCCGCGGTCGCCTGGCCGCCGAAGAACTCGGAGATGGTCGGCAGGCGGAAGCCCTGGGACCAGCTGGCTCGCAGCAACAGGGAGTCGGTGGTCTGCCACTTCAGCGCGGCGCGTCCGGTGGTCGCATTGGCGCTGTGTTGGACGGCCGATGCCGCATCCAAGGGGTTGCCGCCACCCCACTTGAACTGGGACCAGCGTTCAGCGATGTCCAGGTTCATGTCCTTGGCGAAGGGCTGGTCCGCCAGGATCGGGATGTTGAACTCCACATATTCCGCCGTGGTGCGCTCGCGGCCCGCAGTGGAGAAGTTCTGGTTCTCCGCGTTATCGCCGTCGGTGGTGGGGCCGTCCGTGTCGAAGACACCATCCCACTCGAGATACTCGCCACCGAAGGCTAGCCCTAAGGGGCCGGCCGGCAGGTCGAAGAGATCGCCGGTCATGTTCGCGGTGTAGTCCCGCTGGTTGTTGAGCTCATCGGATATGGGGTTGAAGGTGTCGGAGTTCACCATCGCCGGGGTGATCGACCCCGCACCGCCGAAGAGGTTGGTCGGCACGCACTTGAAGCCCGGGATCGAGTTCGGGTTCGAGATCGGATGAGCGGCCGTGCCGCACTCCCAGTCGGGATGGGCCGCCGTGCCGGCATTGAACGCCGGACCGGTGGCCTTGGCCAGGTTGCCCAGGTCCACCACGTTGGTCTCGCGCTTCGCGTCTTCCATGCGGTTGAACTCGTAGCCGGCATCCCAATCCCACTCACCACCCATCATGTTGAAGTAACCCTTGAAGCCGCCGCCGAAATGGAAGGAGGTCTGATCGTTAGTGGTGACGCGGGGACCCGCCTCCGCGAAGCGGCGACCCAGGTCCAGCAATAGATCGCAACTCTTGGCCGCGATGCAGGGGTCATTCGAGTTGCTGGTCAGGGTCACGCCGAAGGGGTTGTAGGGATTGGTCTTGTCGATGTTGAATACGCCCGAAGTCGTGGAACCGATATCCAGGACCGGCTGGGCCAGTTTCGTCGACGAGGAACGGTTGTTGAATAGGCCATCGGCGGTGAAGGTCAGGTTGTCCGCCAGGTCGTAGTGCGCCTGCGTATACAGGTTGGTGGTCTCGTTTGGCGCGATCAGGTAGTTCAGCGGGGCGAAGTTGTAAGCGTCCTGCGCGAAGTGGAAGTCACGGAAATTATTCAGCGAAGGGTTGGCCGGGAATGACTTCAGCGTCATGTCGCAGATGCCGCTGGTGGTCAGCGTGGAGCCACCGGGGCAGGTACCCGCGGGAACGGTGCCGTTAGTGGCAATCGGGACAAGACGGAAGCGCCCCGCCGGGGTGCGGCTGCTGCCGCCGAATCCTACGCCGGTGCCCGCGAAGGGTTCCACGCTGATTTTGCGGTCGGCAGCCGAGGCGGCATCTTGTTGGGTGTAGGCGACGCTAATCAACGCCGCGCTCTTGTCACCGGAGGTGCCCATGGTGAAGTCGTAGGCCTGGGCCTTGCCATCGGTGTGGCTGTCGCCGTGGTACCAGCCGTTGTAGGCATTGGCTTCGGCGCCGTTGTAGTTCTTCACGGTGATGACGTTCACCACGCCCGAGATGGCGTCTGAACCGTAGATGGCGGAAGCGCCGTCCTGCAGGATCTCGATGTGGTCGATCACAGCGGCCGGGACGGTGCTGAAATCCACCTTGCCGCCGATGTTGCCGATCCAGCGCTTGCCATTGACCAGCACCAGCACGCGGTTGGGGCCGAGGTTACGCAGGTCGATGGTGTTTTGGCCGTCGTTGCCGTTGTTCACCTGCGCATTCAACATCGCGCGGACCTGCGGCATGGTGGCGAGGATGTCGCCCACGTTGTTAAGGCCCGTGGCCTTGATCTCCTTCTGGGTGATGATGGTGATCGGCTGGGCGGTCTCGACGTCGGTGCGCTTGATGCGCGTACCCGTGACTTCGATCTTGCCGAGCTGAGCGGTGCTCTGGTTATTGGTCGTAGTGGTGG
>DATBAJ010000025.1:0-30753 GCA_036271575.1 Gammaproteobacteria bacterium | reverse complement strand
GCCCCGGTCGCGGGTGGAGAAGACTTCCCGACCCAGTGGGCCGTGTCGCCCTATCCGGGTGATCTGCAGCTCGCCGGCCAGAACCCGGGTTATCTCCTTGCTTCCGACGGCCTCCAGATACGGGGCGGCGACGCAGTGCTGGATGTGGCCTTCAAGGCTGCCTATAAACCCCTGCATCTCGTCGCCATCGTAGTGGCCAACGAGCATGGCGATTTCCGCCTGGTGTTCAATCCACACGCCACCGCGGGCCTGACGGGCGGCGGCAACTACGATGTGTCGCTGGTCTCGGAAGGCGAGGGCATCTCCGGCACCGTGTGGGATTCCCATGGTTTCGATTCCTGGACGCCGTCCTTGCCTCCCACCTGGGCGGTCAAGAGCGACAAGTAAGCTTCCTATCCAAGGACCCTATGGGAAAGGCCCGGCTCAGCCGGGCCTTTTCTTTTCATCCTGTTCCAAGGCCTCATGCATCGCGGCTTGCCAGCGGCGCTGGCGCGCACCCAGCAGCGGCGCGTGCCGCGGCTCGAAACGGCTGCAGTCTGCGGTTGGCGCTTGCGCCGCGCCACCTGCAAGCCGCGCCAGCCCCAAGGCCGTCGCTTCGTGCAGAGCAGGACGTTCCACCGGCAGCGCGCTCAAGTCGGCGAGCCTTTGGCACAGGCCGTCCAGTTGCGCCAGGCCGCCGCTTACCCGGAGTGTACGCAGGCCGATCCCTGCACTCCGCATGCGTTCCAGGTTTTCCAGCAACAGGAATACGATGCTCTCCACCACCGCGGTCATCTTCCGCCCGGCATCGCCCCTTCCGACGAAGCGCGAGCTAAAGCCGGCGCACCAATAGGGGGCGCCCAAGCCGCCGATGCCGTTCAGGAACAGTGGCGGCTCGCTTGAGGCCGCCAGCCACGCCGGAAGGGCGCGCATCATCCGCGTCTCGTCCAATCCCAGCCGCTTACCGATCGCATTCAGCGCGGTGGCCGCGCCATTCACGGTGCCTTCCAGCGCATACAGGCTGCGTCCCGTGTCGCGCCACAATACGCTGCGCAAAAGGCCCGGCACGCGTTGTTCGGAGAGACACTGGATGAAGGCACCAGTGCCGAGGTTCAGGTAGGCGACGTGCGGTTTCGGTTCGCCGTCCGCGAACAATGCCGCCGGTTGATCGCCGGTCACCACCGTAAGCGGGATCGGGCGGCCCACGATCCGCAGTTCGCCAAAGGCGTGGCGATTGGGCATGAGCCGGGGAAGGATGTCTACCGGGACCTCGAACAGCCCGCCCAGTTCCTGGGACCAGTCTCCACGATGGATGTCCAGAAGCTGGGTGCGGGCACCGTTCACCGGGTCCGCGAGACAGGGGCGAGTGCGGACCAGACCGGCGATCGCGAAGCTGGCGAGCGGGCCTGCCGCCAGAGATCCTTCCCGTCGCGCCTTCTTCACGGCAGGCAGATGCTGCAAGCACCAGGCGAGCTTGCTGGCGCCGTAATGTGGCGATAGCACCAGGCCGGTCAGTTCCGTGATGCGTCGGGCTTCAGGTGCGAGTGCTGTCACGCGCCGCGCGGCGCGCCGGTCCTGCCAGGAGATCACCGGCGACAAGGGCTTGCCGCTGGCACGATCCCAGCAGGCGATGCTGGAACGTTGCGTCGCAAGACCGGCGGCTTCGATGGTCCAGCCGCGGGGCAGGGCTTCGATCGCAGCTTCCGCCGCCTCTTGCAGCGAACGCAGCACGGCTGCGGCAGTGTGTTCCACCCGGGCCGGGCCTCGGCGGTGAGTGGCGATGCGCCGCTCCGCATGGGCGAGTACTGCGCCACCCGCATCGAACAGCAAAGCCCGGCTGGCATGGCCGCCCTGATCCAGGGCCAGGACGCAGCGGCGCGCCATGCTCAGTCCACAGGCTGCAGAGGTAACTTGGCCGTATCGCCGCGCCGCGGGCGCGAGGGGAGTACGCCGCGGATCTTGCGCAACACCTTCAGCGAGTCCGCCCGGTAGGAGGTGAGCTTGCCGCCGTAGAGACTGATGACACGGGGCCTATAGCCGCGATCGGTTCCCAGGATCAGTTCCCGGCCGCGATCGAAAGGCCGCGCCGCATCGCGTGGCAGCACGCGCAGGCCGGAGAAAGCACCTAGCTCCTTGAACTCACGCGAAGGGAAATAGTGCTGCACTACCTTGTGGAGATATTCGCGTTCCTGAGGACTGGGTGCCGTGGCTCCTGGCTCACGGCCAGCGAATGGGATCTCGGTGGTGCCGACGAGACTCATGCCCTTCCAGGGCATCAGGAACACGGCACGGCCGTCCGCCGGTACCTCCATATAGAAGATGCCGTCCTGGGCGGGGATGTCCACCAGTATGTGAGTACCCTGCACCAGGTCGCTCTGCACGCCGCTGGTGAAGGGTGCGATCAGGGCGTCGACCTGCGCCACCCAGGGTCCGGCGGCGTTCACCAATACCCGGGCGCGGCAGCGCTGTTCCTGGCCGGCCTCGCGGTAACGCAGTGCCACGCCGTCCGCTTCCAGGTCGGCACCGAGGAAATCCGCCGGTACGCGCATCTCGGCGCCGAGGCTTCCGGCGGAATGCAGCACCGCGCGCGTGAGCGCAGCGTCATCGGTCTGGGCATCCCAGTACTGAAACACCTGTTGCAGGCCATCCGTCGCAAGTCCACCCAGGGAGTCCCATTCATCCCTTCCCAGGGTGCGGAACGCCGCATGATGTCTCGGGCCTGCCAGTAGCGCATAGAGACTCAGGCCCGCATACAGCTGCCAGGGGCGACGCCGGGTGCCGGCATAGATGGGGATATAGAAGGGCCTGATCTTCACCAGCTCCGGCGCGAGCTTCAAAAGCAATTCACGCTCGCGCAGGCATTCCCATACCAGTTGGAACTGCAACTGTTCCAGGTAGCGCAAGCCGCCGTGGATCAACTTGCTGGAGCGGCTGGAGGTGCCGGCGGCGGGTTCCTTGCGCTCCAGCAGCAACACGCTGTACCCGGCCGCGGCTGCGGCCTGGGCCACGCCCACGCCGTGGATGCCGGCGCCGACGATCGCGAGATCGTAGCGTTCGCTCACCGCAGCGCATCCAGCATCTCGCCGATGGCATCGGTCTCGACCATGTCCGCGCCCTGCTCAGTGAGGGCTACGGCCTGGGCCGGATCCTGCACCTGGTACACCGCCCATTGCCAGGGTCCCTTAAGCGCGGCATAGGCCTCTGTGAATGACCGTGTGCTGGCGAACAGGTATTCGGGTTTGAATGCGGTGGCGGTCTTCACCGTCTCCGCACCCGCGTCTTCCAAGGCCCAGCCCACGGGGCCCGCACCGCGCTGGCGCGCGAGTTTCAGGCACAAGGCATCGAAGGAGATGACGACACTCTGGCCCAGCACCGGGCGGATCGCGTCCATGACCCGTCCCACTACGGTCTCATGCCCGAAATGTTCCAGGCTCTCAGCCTTGATCTCCACGAAGGCCTGCACCTGCCGTTGCGAGCCGAGCCAGGCGACCAGCTCCTTCAAGGGAGTAGGCGGCGTGCCCCGGTAGCGATCGCCGAAACGGGACGCATAACCCACGTCCACCTTCGCCAGCTCCGCGGCGCTCAACTCCATGATCGTCCGGGCGAGGCCCGCAGTCCGCTCCAGGCTATCGTCATGGCAGAGGTAGGGGACGTGGTCCCGGGACAGCTGCACGTCGAACTCGAACCAATGGGCACCGGCAGCCACCGCCGCCTGGATCCCCAGCAGGGTGTTCTCCGGGTACTTGGAAGGATAGCCGCGGTGCGCCACCAGGGTGGGCACGGTCTTGGCCGTCATGCTGAGCAACCTTGTTCTTGGTTACTCGTATCTTAGCGCGTCGATGGGGTCCAGGGATGCGGCCTTGGCCGCGGGGGCGATGCCGAAGATGACGCCGATGGCGGTGGAGAAGCCGATGGAGACCAGCGCCGCCCACAACGGCACGTGGGCGCCGCGGAAAGCGGGCACGGCATGCACGATGAGGCTGCCGATGCCGTAGCCCAGCAGCAGGCCGATGATGCCGCCCAGCATGGAGAGCGCCACCGCCTCCAGGAGGAACTGGATCAGGATGTCGGAACGCCTGGCTCCGAGGCTCTTGAGGATGCCGATCTCACGGGTGCGCTCGGTGACCGAGACCAGCATGATGTTCATGATGCCGATGCCGCCCACCAGCAGCGATACACCGACGATGCCGCCCAGCACCAGGGTCAGCATGTTGAGGATGCTCTTGAAGGAGTCGGTGAACTGGGAGGCGGTCTGCACCTTGAAGTCGTCGTCCTGGCTGTTCTTGAGGCCGTGCTGATGGCGCAGCAGCTGACGGATGCGATCTGCGGTGACATCCATCTGTGAGGTGTCGTTCACCTTGAGTTCGATCTGGATGTTCTCCTTGCTGGCGCCGCCCAGCAGGCTGTGAGCGGTGCCATAGGGGATCAGCACGTTGTTGTCCTGGTCCTGGCCGAGGATCGAGCCTTGCTGGTGCAGCACGCCCACGATCTCGAACCACTGGCCGGCGATCTGGAAGTACTGGCCCAGCGGTTTCGCCGGCAGGTGCAGGTTATCGATGACCGTCTGGCCCACCACCGCGACGCGGCGGTGGGTAAGGTCGTCGGCGGGGGTGATGAAGCGGCCCTGGTCCGGATATTGGCCGAACACGGTCGCATAACCCTGGGTCACGCCCGATATCTGCGAGGAACTGCTCTGGCCCTTGTATTGGACGGCGCTGCCGAACTGGCCGACCTGCATGAGTGGCGTCATGCCGCTGATGCCCGGGATCTGGTGCTGGATGGTCAGCATGTCGTCGGGCGTGATGTAGGCGACCTTGCCCTGCAATTGTTCCTTGAAGGGCAGGTAGGCGCTGACCGTGAGGCTGTCAGTACCGAATCCGGCGAACTGGCTGCTGATGGATTGGCTGAAACCCTGGATCAAGGACACCACCGTCACTACCGACATCACGCCGATGATGATGCCGAGGGTGGTGAGGAAGCTCCTGAGCTTGTGGGCGCGGATCGCGTACAAGGCGGAGCGCAGGCTTTCGGTGAAAGCGTACATGCCTATTCGTAGCGCAAGGCATCGATGGGGTCGAGGGCAGCGGCTTTTGCCGCCGGCGCGATGCCGAAGATCACGCCCACCCCCATGGAGAAGCCCATGGCCAGTGCCACCGCCCAGAACGGCACATAGGCGCCCTGGAACGCAGGCACCAGTTTCACGACCATGAGGCCGATGCCGTAACCCAGCGCCAGTCCGATCAATCCGCCCAGCAGCGAGAGCGTCACGGCCTCGATCAGGAACTGCAGCAGGATGTCACTGCGCCGCGCGCCGAGGCTCTTGAGGATGCCGATCTCCCGGGTGCGCTCGGTGACCGACACCAGCATGATGTTCATGATGCCGATGCCGCCCACCAGGAGCGCGATGCTGACGATGCCACCGAGGATCGCGGTGGCGGTGTCGAAGATCTGGTTGATGCCGTCGGCAAGCTGGGAGGCGGTCTGCACCTTGAAGTCGTCGTCATCGCCGGGCCTCAGGTGATGCTCGCGGCGCAGAACCGTCGAGATGCGGGCCTTGGTATCGTCCAGGTTCTTGATGTCATCCACGTCCATGTCGATCTGGATGTCCGGATTGGTGGCGCCACCTAGGAGGCTGTGGGCCGTGCCGTAGGGGATGTAGATACGTGAATCCTGGTCGAAACCGATGAACGAGCCCAGGGAGTGAAGCACGCCGATCACCTTGAACCACTGGCCGTACATCTCGATGAAGCGGCCCTCGGGGTTGTCCCCCAGGTTCAGGTCTTTCACCACGGAGGTACCCACCACGGCGACACGGCGATGTGCCAGGTCGTCGCTGGGAGTGAGGTAGCGGCCCTGATCCGGATAGAACTCGGTGTTCTGGGCGTGGCTGTAGGTGGTGCCGGCGATGAGCGCGAAGGTGGACTGACCGCGGTACTCCACCTGGCCATTGAGGAACGCCATGATCAGCACCGGGGTGATGCGGCTGATACCGGGTACCTCATGCTGCAGGGCGAGCAGGTCGTTGGGGGTGATCTTGGGGAATTTTCCGGTCAGCTGAGTGTCGCGCGACCGGTACGAGGTCACCAGCACCGTGTTGGAACCCATGCCCCTGAAATTGGCGGAGAGCGCCACGCTGAACCCTTGCAGCAAGGACACCACGGCGATCACCGACATCACGCCGATGATGATGCCGAGCGTCGTCAGAACGCTGCGCAGTTTGTGGGCAAAAATCGCCGTCACCGCCGCCCGCAGACTTTCGAGGAAATTAGACACGGGCGCCTTTCTTCGCCGGCTTGGGTTCGTTCAGGGTGTCGTTGAGTATCTTGCCATCCTTGATGCGGATCACCCGGCGGCAGTGGTTGGCGATGTCCTGGTCGTGGGTCACGACGATGATGGTGTTGCCCTTCTTATGCAGCTCATCGAACATGGCCATCACGTCGCGGGCCGTGCTGGAATCCAGGTTGCCGGTAGGCTCATCCGCCAGCAGGATCGAGGGCGTGCCCACCAGGGCTCGGGCGATGGCCACCCGTTGGCGCTGGCCGCCAGAGAGTTGGTTCGGTAGATGGTGCAGGCGCTCACCCAGGCCAACGCTCTCCAGAGCCTCGGTGGCGATGCGCTTGCGTTCGCCGTAGGGGATGCCGCGGTAGATGAGCGGCTGCATGACGTTGTGCAGGGCATCAGAGCGACCCAGCAGGTTGAAGTTCTGGAAGATGAAACCGATCTCGCGGTTGCGGATGCGCGCCAGCTGGTTGTCGTCCAGCTCGGAGACCGGCGTGCCGTTCAGCACGTATTCGCCGCTGCTGGGTTTATCCAGGCAACCCACGATGTTCATGAGCGTGGACTTGCCGGAGCCTGAGGGGCCGATGAAGGCGGCGTATTCGTTGCGTTTGACAGCGAGGTCCACGCCGTCCAGAGCGTTCAGCACCGCGTCGCCCATCACGTAACGTTTGGTGACGCGGCGCAGCTCCAGGACCGTGTCCGCGCTCATGGGGTCTTCTTGGGTTCGCTCTTGCTGGAAGCGGCCGGTGCCGGGGTCACCGCGCTGCCGTCGGCGAGATGGTGCAGGGTCTGATAAGACCCACTCACCACGGTGTCGCCTTTCTGCAGTCCCGACGTCACCGCCTGATAGGTATCGCTGGAGACGCCGGTGGCCACCGTGGTCTTCTTCGCTTTGCCGTCCTCCACCATGAACACGTAGGCACCGGAGGTGGGTTCCAGGCTCTTGGAGGAGGGGTCGTTCTCATACAGGATCGCCTGCACGGGTACAGCCAGGGTATCCGGCGTGCTCTGGGTGAAGATCTCGGCGCGCGCGCTCATGCCGGGCTTGAGCAGGCCGATGTCCTTGTCGCCGATGGCGATCTTCACTTCGAAAGTGCGGCCCTGACTCGCGCTGGTGGAGGCGGTGAGGCTGTTGCTGGTGTCGGTCACCGAGGAGGCCACGAACTGCACCTTGCCGTGCAGGGTGCGGTCCGGGAACGACACGGCGTCGATGTTGGCGTCTTCGCCGAGCTTGACGTTGGCGATGTCGGCTTCGTCCACCTGCACATCCGCCAGCACCTCGGAGGGGTCGGCGATGTCCATGAGCGTCGAGCCCGCGATGTTGGTGCCGGTGATCACCGTCTCACCCACCTTCACCGGCAGGCTGGTGATCATGCCCTCGAGGGGCGAGGTTATGACGGTCTTGCTCAGGCTCTGTTGCGACTGCGCCAGCTCGGCCTGGGCGATCTGCAGCGACTGTGCGCGGTTTTGCATCTCGGTGTCGGCGAGATCCAACTGGTTCTTCAGGTTGTCGAAGCTGTTGGCGTCCACCAGGTGCTGCTTGTAGAGCTGCTGTTGGCGGTCGTACTGCAGTTTCAGGTTGGCGACGGTGAGCTTCTGGCTCTGGATCGCGATCTCGGCCTGTTGCACCGTCGCCTGCTGCTGCGCCACCTGGGCCTGGAACAGTATCGGATCCAGGCGCAGCAACACCTGGCCCTTGTGCACGCGCTGGCCTTCCACCACCGGGATGGCACTGATCTTGCCGATCACCTCAGGCTTGAGTTCCACGGGGTCCTTGTACTGCAGTTCCCCGGAAGCCAGGATCGAGCTGCGGATGGTGCGGGCTTCGACCTGAGCGGTCTCCACCTGGATGCCGCTGCTACGGCCGGCTAAGCGCGCCACCAGCACCAGCAGGACCATGCCGCCGATGATGGCGAAGGCAGTGATGAGTTTGCGTTGCGTGGTCATGGTTCAGATGAGGACATAGCCGACGAAGATGACGTACAGGACCGCGTAGGGCAACAGCACCACGAAGGCGGCGCGACCAAGACTCTTGCCGGTCCATGCCGACAGCCCGATGGTCATGAGCACCCATGACCACAAGGTGGTGATGCGCAGCGAAGAAGCGATGAACTGGCCGCTATGCGCATAGGGCACATGGAACAGCAAGGTGTTCAGCGAGGTGATGTCGATGTCCACCGGGCTGATCTGCCGGCTGCTGCTGGTCAGCATGAACAGGGCGCTCGCCAGGATCCCCAGGAGGGCCGGGAAGGATGTCCAGCTGATGAAATTCAGCCAGCTGCCGAAACCCTGTTCCTGGTAGCCACTGACCTTCGCGGCGAAGAAGAAATACAGTGCCTGTATCAGATACCAGACGATGAACCCGAGACTGCCGATCACGCCGAACACGATCATGCTGTTCTGGCTGAAACGGTCGTGCGCGGTGCGCAGCTGGTCCGCAGTCATATTGGCGGCTGACGATGCCAGCGTCTGATCGGCGAACCACGAGACATCCACGCGCGTCGCGTACCATACCTGGAAGACGATGTTTGCCGCGATGACTATGAGCAGGGGCAGCCACAGCCACGAGACGTGGCCGCGGATGTCCTGCATGGTCTTGCGCGGTTCCAGGAAGATGTTGACGAGACTACCGAGTGCTGACGGATTGGAATCGTTCATCGCTGTTCTCCCCGAGATGAGCGCTCGGAAGGTCACTTCCGACGAGTATGGAGCCCATCATAATCAGGCCCAGTCTGGCCCGGAAGTGATGATTGTCACTGCCGGCGATGACAAAAAAACCCATGCTCCGGCCCTTGCGGACCGGAGGCATGGGTTTTACTTAGCTGGATTCAGCTAAAAGGCGTCGGGAAGCGGCGTGCTTACCAGCGACCGCGGCCACCGCCGCCGCCGCCAGCACCACCACCGCCGCCACCACCACCACCACCGGGCTGACGCGGCTGCGCTTCGTTCACGCGCAGGGGACGGCCGCCCATATCTTTGCCGTTCAGTTCGCGGATCGCGGCCTGCGCAGCGGTCTGATCCATCTCGACGAAGCCGAAGCCGCGGGGGCGGCCGGTCTCACGATCCGAGATCAGCTTGACCGAGTGCACGGCGCCGTACTGCTCGAACTTCTGACGGATTTCATCTTCGTTGGCGGAAAAAGGCAGATTGCCGACATAAATGGACGTCATACGATTAATACTCTCTTGCAAGGACTTGGAGAACACGCCTCGGGAGAAGGCTTTTGACCGGCTTCCAGGGCTTACCTGCGGTTCTCCCCTCCATGACCGCCATGAAGGCAGACATCTTGGATCGACCGCTTATCGTTCGAAGCTTTAAGTCAGCATCCCCCGGCGTATCAGCAGGTCATCCCCGTAGACGTCGGCAAAGATAAGTTGACAGGACCCGAACGGCGGAAAAGCTTACGCGAGTCATCTGACCCTGTCCAATGCCCGGAACCCCTTGTCTGGCTTGAAAAAAATCGCCTTTCTGGAGCCTTCAATCCAGCGGGTTTGCCGGTATAATTCGCCGTTTTTCTCAAGCCCTTTCCAGTTGGACTCCCCCTGTGATCGAAAATCTCCGCAACATCGCCATCATCGCCCACGTAGACCACGGCAAGACCACGCTGGTGGACTGCCTGCTCCGCCAATCCGGCACCCTGGACGCCCGCGCGCCGGTGACCGAGCGGATCATGGACTCCAATGACCTGGAGAAGGAGCGGGGCATCACCATCCTGGCGAAGAACACCGCCATCCGCTTGAAGCAGGGCAACACCGAATACCGCATCAACATCGTGGATACCCCCGGCCACGCCGATTTCGGCGGCGAAGTGGAACGGGTGTTGTCCATGGTGGATTGCGTGCTGCTGGTGGTGGACGCCGTCGACGGCCCCATGCCCCAGACCCGTTTCGTGACCCAGAAGGCCTTCTCCCATGGTCTGAAGCCCATCGTGGTCATCAACAAGATCGACCGCAACGGCGCCCGGCCCCACTGGGTGCTGGACCAGACCTTCGACCTGTTCGACAAGCTCGGCGCCTCCGACGAGCAGCTGGATTTCCCGGTGGTGTACGCCTCGGCCCTGCACGGCTACGCCACCCTGGATACGGACGTGCCCGGCAAGGACATGATGCCGCTGTTCGACACCATCCTGAAGTTCTGCCCGCCGCCGCCGGTGGACCTGGACGGCCCGTTCCAGCTCCAGGTGAGCCAGATGGACTATTCGAGCTACGTGGGCGCCATCGGCATCGGCCGCATCGCCCGCGGCCGCATCAAGCGCAACAGCCAGGTGATCGTGGTGGATGCGGACGGCAACACCCGTCGTGAGCGTGTGCTGCAGGTGTTCGGCTTCATGGGCCTGAACCGCGTGGAAGTGGATGAAGCCCAGGCCGGCGACATCATCGCCTTCACCGGCATCCCGGCACCGCGCATCTCAGAGACCCTCTGTGACCCGGAGCACGTGGAGGCGCTGCCGTCCCTGACCGTGGACGAGCCCACCATCAGCATGATGTTCGAGACCAACAGCTCGCCCTTCGCCGGCCAGGACGGCAAGTTCCTGACCAGCCGCCAGGTGCGCGAGCGCCTGTACCGCGAGACCCTGCATAACGTGGCGCTGCGCGTCGAGGACAGCGAGGATACGGAGAAATTCCGCGTCTCCGGCCGCGGCGAGCTGCATCTCTCGGTGCTGCTGGAGACCATGCGCCGCGAAGGCTACGAGATCGCCGTGGCCCGCCCCCAGGTCATCTACCACGAGGTGAACGGCGAGCGGCATGAGCCCTACGAGAACCTCACGGTGGACGTGGAAGACCGCCACCAGGGCGCCATCATGGAAGCCTTAGGGTCGAGAGGCGGCGCGCTGCAGGACATGCGCTCGGACAGCCAGGGCCGCGTGCGCCTGGACTACATCATCCCGGCCCGGGGCCTCATCGGTTTCCAGACCGATTTCCGCACCATGACTTCCGGTTCGGGTCTCTTGCACCACGTGTTCGAGAAGTACGCTCTGGCCAAGAACGTCGGCGTGAACCAGCGCGCCAACGGCGCGCTCATCTCCAACGGCACCGGCAAGGTCGTACCCTACGGCCTGTTCAACCTGCAGGAACGAGGCCGTCTGTGCGTAGGCCCCGGCGAGGACGTGTATGAAGGCCAGATCGTGGGCATCCATGCCCGCGACAATGACCTCACGGTGAATCCGCTGAAGACCAAGCAGCTCACCAACATCCGTGCCGCAGGCCGCGATGAGAACATCCTCCTGACCCCGGCGCTGCGTTTCACCCTGGAGCAGGCCCTGGAGTTCATCGAGGACGACGAACTGGTGGAGATCACTCCGCTCAACATCCGCCTGCGCAAACGACATCTGAAGGAACAGGACCGGCGTAAGGCCGGACGCTCCTCCGAAGCTGCCTAAAATCAGCTTCATCGCTGCGGGGTAAAATAGAGCCATGCAGCAGACCAGCGACAAGCTCTATACAGAGGCCTTGGGGCGCTTCAGCACTCTGTTGGAGCGCGCCAAGGCCGACAAGAGCATCCTCGAACCCACTGCCATGACGCTCGCCACCGTGGCGCCGGATGGCAGGCCCACTGCGCGTATCGTGCTGCTCAAGCATTTCGATGCCCGGGGCTTCGTGTTCTACACCAACAAGCAGAGCCACAAGGGCCACGACTTGGGCCAGGAGCCCCGCGCGGCCCTGGTGTTCCACTGGCAGCCCTTGCTGGAACAAGTACGCGTGGAGGGCGTCACCGAGAGCGTGACGGACGCAGAAGCCGACGCTTACTGGGCCAGCCGCAAGCGCATCAGCCAGATCGGCGCCTGGGCTTCCCAGCAGTCCGAGGAGATGCCGGACAAGGACACCTTGCGCCGCGAGTTCGCGCGCTTCGAGAAGCAGTTCGAGGGCACGGCCGTGCCGCGGCCAAGCCACTGGTCAGGCTTTCGCCTCGTGCCGAATCTCATGGAGTTCTGGTCTTCCCGCGAAGGTCGCCTGCACGAGCGTGAACGCTATCTTCTAGGCGACTCGGGCTGGCGCCACACCTGGATGTACCCGTGAGCGTGGCGGCGCCACATCGCGTATCCGTGGCGCCCATGATGGATTACACGGATCGGCACTTCCGTTATTTCATCCGTCTCATGAGCCGCCATACCCGGCTCTATACCGAGATGCTCACCACCGGCGCGCTGCTGCACGGCGATCCACGCCGCTTCCTGGAGTTCCACCCTGCCGAGCATCCCCTGGCCCTGCAACTGGGAGGCAGCGATCCCGCCCAGCTCGCGGCCTGTGCACGCCTCGCCGCGGACTACGGTTACGACGAAGTGAACCTGAACGCCGGTTGCCCCAGCGACCGGGTGCAACAGGGTCGCTTCGGCGCCTGCCTCATGAACGAGCCCTTGCTGGTCAAGGAATGCGTGACCGCCATGATCGCGGCTTCGCCCCTGTTAGTGACGGTGAAGACCCGCATCGGTGTGGACGAACGCGACAGCTACGCTGAGCTCACGGATTTCATCGGCACCGTGGCGGAGGGCGGCTGCACGCTGTTCATAATCCATGCCCGCAAGGCCTGGCTGAAGGGCCTATCGCCCAAGGAGAACCGCGAGATCCCGCCGCTGCGCTATGACGTGGCAGCCCAGCTCAAACGGGATTTCCCGCGCCTGACCATCGTCGTGAACGGCGGCGTGCAGACCTTGCAAGCCATGGAGCAGCATCTCGGGGCTTTCGATGGCGTGATGGTGGGACGCGAGGCCGTCAGCAATCCCTATCTCTTCGCGGACGTGGACCGGCGTTTCTTCGGTTCCACGGCGCCGATACCCTCACGCGCCGAAGTGCTGGCGGCGTGGGTGCCTTATCTCACCGCGCAGTTGCAGGAAGGTGTGCCTCTGCAACGCATGACCCGTCATGCACTCGGGCTGTTCCATGGCTGCCCCGGTGCGCGTCAGTGGCGGCGTGCCTTGAGTGAGGAAGGCACGCGGACCGGCGCGGACCTTCAAGTGTTAAGTCAGGCGCTGGCCTCCCTGAAGGCGGCGGCGTGAGGTTAATAGGATAGAATCCACGCTCGCCTTTTCGACCCAGAACAGCGAAGAACCCGCGCCGATGCCACGCAAACCTTCTGCCCACCGCTCCCGCAAGCCCCACAAGCCCTCTCTCGCCGAACGCGCGGATCGGTATGCGCTGTATCAGCGCGCCGTGCAGGATGCCGGCTGGGAGATCGATTTCATGGCGCAGACCTACAAGCAGTTACGCGGTCGTAACCTGCGGCGCCTGCGGGAGGATTTTTGCGGCACCGCGCTGTTCGCCTGCGCCTGGGTGAAGAGCGCCGCCGATCGCGAGGCCATCGGCGTCGACCTCGACGCTGAAGTGCTGGCCTGGGGCCGGGAGCACAACGTCTCCAAGCTCAAGCCCGCAGCTGCCAAGCGCCTCACGCTCATCCAGGGCGACGTGCTCGATAGCCGTGCTGCGCCGGCAGACCTCACCTGTGCCTTCAACTTCAGCTATTGGATCTTCCGTGAGCGGGCCCTGCTGCGCCGGTACTTCGAGAGCGTGCGTGCCGGGCTCGCCCGGGACGGCATCTTCATGCTGGACGCCTATGGCGGATATGACGCGTTCCGGGTGCAGAAGGAGCGGGAGGACATGGGCCGCTTCACCTATATATGGGATCAGGCGGACTACAACCCCATCACCGGCGATACCACCTGCCACATCCACTTTGCCTTCCCGGATGGCTCGCGCCTCAATAAGGCTTTCAGCTACCACTGGCGTCTATGGACTCTTCCCGAGGTGCAGGAGCTGCTGGCAGAGGCGGGGTTCAGCCGGAGCCGTGTCTTTTGGCAGGGCACCGACCCCAAGACCGGAGACGCGAGCGACGATTTCGAGCCGGCGGAGCGGGGCGATCCGGACCCGGCTTGGATAGCTTATATAGTGGCGGAGAAATGACCGGAGGACCGGACTGGCCCGGGACCTCATATATTGGTAAATTGAGCCCACAGAGGGGGCGGATACCACGCCCTTAGGGGCTGTTCGACATCCGATGAAGGAAACCAAACTCACCATCCTGTTCGCCGACGTCTGCGGCAGCACCAAGCTGTACGAGACGATGGGCGATACCGTCGCGCGCGACACCGTCGCGAAGTGCGTCTCCATCATGGACGAGGAGACCAAGCGCCAGTCCGGCCGGGTGGTCAAGACCATCGGCGACGAGGTCATGTCGGTGTTCGAGGACCCGAGCGCCGCAGCCGATGCCGCCAGCGGCATGCAGGAGCGCATCTCCGCGGGCCTGGTGGTGCAGGGCAAGAACATCGCCATCCGGGTCGGCTTCCATTTCGGTCCGGTCATCGTCGAGACCGACGGCGATGTCTACGGCGACGCGGTCAACACCGCGGCGCGCATGGCGGGCCAGGCCAAGGCCGGCCAGACCCTCACCACCGCCGCCACCATGGATAAGCTCTCCGACATCTGGAAGGCTTCCACACGGCAGATCGATCGCGCGGCGGTGAAGGGCAAGAAAGACGAGATCGACATGATCGAGTTGCTGTGGCAGCGCGAGGACGTGACGCGCATGTCCACCTCGTTCAAGCCCACCGGCGGCGAGACCAAGAAAGCCAAGCTGATGCTGCGCTACCGCGACCAATCGGTCGAGGTCAACGACCTGCATTCATCCGTGGTCATGGGTCGTGCCGACGAGAATGACCTGGTGGTCAAGAACACGCTGATCTCGCGCATGCATGCGCGCATCGAGCTGCGCAAGGGAAACTTCGTGCTCATCGACCAGAGCATCAACGGCACCTACGTGCGTACCAGCTCCGGCGAGGAATTGTTCGTGCGCCGCGACAACTATCCCATCAAGGGCAGCGGCATCATCGGTTTGGGGCAGAGACTCGCTCCAGAATCACCGGACGCGATTTCATTCCAGAGTTCGGAATAGCCAGCTTGTATAGAAGCTAGGGATCAGGGTCCGGCGGTCACGCCGAGGGTCTTGGCCAGTTTCTGCAGTTCCATGAGATGTGCGTCGCCCGCACTGTCCGATCCGGCCACCGCTTTCTCCGAATCTATCTGCTGACGCACCTCGCTCACCAGGCGCGGGTACATCAGGCTTTCCTTGGCCTTGGCCTGCTCATCCGCCCCCAAGCCCTGCCAGTGACGGCTGAAGCTTTGCAGGCTGCCGTCGGTCCAGTCGTCCGCGTCCACGAAGGTCCGCACCAGTGCCGGACCGGGCGCCGGTGGCGCGACCGGTGCTGCGGGAGCGACGGCGGCCTGGGCGCTACCCGGCGCACGGGCGGAGCCCGAATGCCTGATCCCCAGCACCACGCCGACACCCACGACGATCAGCACCCCCGCCGTCAGCCCCAGCAGTTTGCTGCCGGAGCGCGGCCGTGAGGCGGCCGGTGTCTCTTCGCGATAGGTTAGCACCACGCTGCCGCCGGTGATGGAATCGATCAGGGAACGCCGCTGGCTGCGGTAGCTCTCCTGGCTCAACTTGCCCGTGGCGTAGCGGCGGGCGAGATCGCGGACCGGGGAGGACTTCATGGGTTGATGTCCCGCGCCACGCGGAAGCCGGTGAGGGGATCGGCGGCACCGCTGCTGGGACGGACCAATGAGGTGGTGCAATCGGCCAGCGGGTCCTGATAGTCGCCGCCCACTGCAGCCACGCCGCCGCCGCTGACCACGAATTGCTGCACGTTGCCGATGTAGTTTATGAGGCCCCAGGCATTCGGCTTGCCGGTGCCGATGGAAACCATGGACAGGCCCTTGATGACCGTGTCACCCAGCTTCACGTTGCAGTTGACGTCGCGGTTGGCGTCGGTCCCGCCCACGCTCGCTGCGTAACTCCACTGGTCCTGGGTCGGGATGAAGTAGCGCAGGCCGCTCTTCTGCGACAGCCAGGCCACATAGGCCTTGGCGGTGGCGAAGGACACGCTGGTGGCAGGCATGTCGTTCTCGCCTGACAGCGCGGTGCACTCGCCGCTGCCCTTGCAGAAGGCATTCACATCGCCCACCGAGACCTCATACTTGCCGATGGCGAAGGGCGCTGTCACGGCGCCGCCTGCCGGCACGACCACCAGGGTCGGGCCATGCACGCCGTCCAGCATGTCGTAGCACTCGGCGCGGCCGGACTTGCCGTAGCCCGCAAGATCGGCGGTGCAAGGCTTGCTGCCGTTGGCGCTGCGTGTCGGCTGTTGCACGGTCGCGAACTTCTTGTTCTCGTTGGTATAGGCCGTGTTGTCGGCCCAGCGGCGGATCGCTTCCGCCAGATACTGCTGCGCCTGGGCGGTCTGACCGGCCTGCATGTACTGCTGATAGGCGACGAAGTACTGGTTGGCGTCGGCCTGGGCTTTCTGCAGGCTCTGACCGAACTGCGCCAGATCCTGGTTGCCGGATTCCTGCTGGTTGCCCTGGTCGAGATAACTCTGGGCCTTGGTCAGGTTGTTCTGTTTCATCGCATCTCGGCCCAAGCCTGCGAACTTCGACGGCCGTGCCGGCGGCGAGATGCGCAGGCCCTGGATCGCGGCGTTGTCCGGGAACGTGGTCTTGGCGGCGTTGGCCAGGTCGTATGCCAGACCGGCATCGGTGTCCTTCAAGCTGTCGATATGCTGCGCCAGGCGCTTCGTCAGGCTTTCCGCGATGGCGGTCTGTTCCTTGGGGAACTGCCGCTGTACGTCGCCGAGCTTGGCCTTGAGTTCGCCCATGCCGGAAGCCTGCAGGCTATCCACCATGGCGAGCAGGTCGCCCTTGGATTCCTGCGCCGTGTAGTCCGCCTGCGCTTTCTTCAAGTCGTCCAGCGGCGCGTACTGCAAGCCGGTCTTGACCAGTTGCAAGGCGCCGCGGAAGTCGTTGCTGGTGGCCTTGGTCCGCGCCAGGTTCAGGTAAGCCAGTGCGTAGGCCTTGGGTGCCGTGTCGGCGAAGAACGGATCGCTCGATGGCAGTTGGCCCTGCAAGGACGCATAGGTCTGCTTCGCCGCATCCAATTGGCCGGCGTTCAACTGCGTCTGGAACTGGTTCTTGGAAGCATCGAGTTGCGCGACCCGCAGCCGCTCACCCTGTGCCTTCTGCGCCGCCTGCACCGCGGAAGCCAGGGCCTGCTCCGCCGGAGCGAAGTCGGGCAGCTGCGGCGCGTAGAGCTTGCCGCTGGCCAAGAGGTTCTCGGCTGCGTCGAAACGGTTCTGCTGCACCATCTGCGTCGATAGCTTGACGTAGGTCTTGGCCACGTTGTCGCGCAGTTCCTGATACCACTGCATGTCATTGGGCTGCAGCAGCGCGGTGGTCTCCTGGAAGCCGCCCAACAGCTGGTTGTCCCAATCGCTGTCGTACTTGGCACCGCTCAGCAGGTTGCCGATGGAGTCGCGATGCTGCTTGATCTGCGCCAGGCGTCCCTGCATGTCCGCCGGTACGTAACCGCCCGCGACCTCGGCCTGACTCAGGCTTTGGCGCTCGGCCAGGAGATCCGGCACGGCGAGCAGGTGCGAATAGGTGTAGAGCGACTTCTCGGCGTCGTCCCAGCGCTTCTGTTGGGCCGCGGAGGTCACGGCGCCGGCCAGTGCACTCTTGAGCGGGTCATTCAGGCGCTGGATGGTCGCGTCACCCGGATTCAGGTTGTGCAGCTTGTTCATGTCGTCGCGTAATTTATCGAAGTCGGCGAGCGAGTGCAGGCCGGGCGCGGCTTCCTTGAGCCGGGTCTCGAGCTGTGCGACGAGCTGCGCATCCTGTTCGCGCTTCAGTTCGCGCCGCACGGTGTCCGCGAGGTTGAGCAAGGGTGCATCGCTGGGCGCGTAGTCCAGTCCGACCTTCAGGATGTCATTGGCGGCGACGTAATCCTTGTCCCCGACCGATTGCTGCACCATCTGCGCATAGCTGTGCGCAAGACGCGCGTCTTTCAGCATGCTGTTGCCCGGATCCGCGGAGCGCAGGATCTTGATCACGCCGGTGATGTCCTGGCCGTTGCTGCTGGGCATCAGCTTGTTGGCACCCATCATGGTGTTGAAGTTGCTGGTCAACTGCGCCAGCAAGGTCGCCTTGCGCTGGTTCAGGGTCTGCGAGTAGTGGGCCAGTTCCGCCGAGTCGGGGTAGTAGCCGTTCGCGTCAGCGACCGCCTTGGTGGCAGCCGCGTAGTTGTACTGGCCCTTGGCCTCGGCCACGTCCGACTCCGCCTGGTCCTCGAAGTACTTGATGATGTTGTCCTTGGCGCCGTCCAGGACGGCGCGCTGCGAATCCTTGTCGAAGTTCCCGATCCTCTGCAATGCCGCGGGGATGTTGGCCGGGTTGGCGTCGATCTCGGCCACCACCTGGCTGTTGCGGCGCGCGTGCAGATAGTTGGAGATCGGCAGGTACAAGCCGAAGGTGAGCAGCAACGCCGCCGCGATGCCGCCGGCGATGTACTGCTTGGTGCGGCTCTTGCGCGGCCGGATCTTGTCCCAGAATTCCTCCACGGAGGGCGTGCGATCGTCGCGCCGCAGCGCCAGTGCGCGGAACAGCGCCTTGTTCTGCGCGCCGTTGAGTTTGGCGACCGGCGCGGGCTTCAGGCCCTTCTCCAGCACCTTGGGCGCGGAGAGCTTGTTGAACGGATGCTTGCCGGTCAGGAGTTCGTAGGAGACGCAGGCCAGCGCGTAGATGTCGTCACGCGGATCCGGGTCCAGGCCCTCGAACATCTCGACCGTGGCATAGGCAGGTGTGAGCGCGCCCAACTGGCCCGGGTCGAACACCGTGGTCTCGCCGACCGTGTCCTTGCGCGTCTTGGATGCGCGTGCGATGCCGAAGTCGAGCAGTTTCACCGTGCCGTCCTTGGTGAGGAAGGCGTTGCCTGGTTTGAAGTCGGAATGCACCAGCTGCTTGGAATGTGCGTAGGCGAGGCCGTCGCACAACTGCCTGATGATGTTCATGGCTTCCGGCACCGGCAGACCGCCGGCGGGGAGGTGCTTGATGTATTTGGCGAGCTCGTCGCCTTCCATCATCTCCATGGTCATGTACACGGTGCCGCCGTCGCGGTCGAAGTCATACACCGTGGCGATGTTCGGGTGCGCAAGGCGCTGCGCCTTGCTCGATTCACGCTGCAGCGCGATGAAGGATTCCGGATGCTGCTTGAAGTCGCCGGTCAGGGTCTTGACCGCGATGTACGGGTTCTTGTCCTTGGCTTCGACTTTCAGCAAGTCGCGCGCCTTGTACACCTTGCCCATGCCGCCTTCGCCGAGCACGTCCATCAGCTCGAAGCGTTCCTTGAGCACCGAGCCCGGTCCCAGGTTGTCGCCGCCGCCGCTCGCTTTGAGTCCGGTGCTGGTGCGCCAGCTGGTGCCGGTGGTGGGGTTGCTGCCGCCGCGGTTGCCGGTCGGATGCGAGTCCATGCCGAAGGGATCGGTCTCCTGTCCACCGCTGACCTGGGTCTTGCCGCCGCCGCTGCGCGACGTCGCATCTTCGCTGGGTGCAGCGCTGCGCGTGATCACGGTGCGGCCCTGGCCCTTGTCGGTGCGCATGGTCGCGTTGGGATCTTCCGCCGCGGGTTGCTGGATCATGGTGCGGTCGCCGCCCGCAGCCATGGTGCGATCGGCGGCGGGGCGGGTCTTGTCGCCGGCACCGCTGATCACGGTCTTGTCGGCGTGCTTCGCCTGGATCTGAGTCTTCTCCGCCGACTTCGGCGTCATCTCTTCCAGTTCGAACGGGAACTCGGCATCCGCCTTCTTGGCTGAAGCGGGTGCCACCGACTCGATGTGGGTGCGGATCGCGCGCACCACGGGTTCAGAGAGACCCGCGGTCTGTGCCTTGTCGAGCGAGGCGAGCATCGCCCCAGTGTCGCTTTCGGGTTTCTTCAGGTTCTTGTCCAACCAGGCACGCAACGGCGCCAGGTTGCCCTTGCCCTGCAGGATGTCGTTAAGCAATTTCTCGAAATCAGTCACAGATCTTCTCCCCAGGGCGGTCACGGCGTCATCAGGGACGTCGCGTCGATGTCGTTGTCGTCAGGTGAATCGCACCGCGATGGCGGTGACGTTGTCGCGGGCGCGGCGTTCCAGCGCCAGGTTTATGAGCGAATCCACGGCTTGTTCGTCGCCGTTGAGGGTCTTGCCGATCTCGGCATCGGACAATTCCTTGTACAGGCCGTCGCTGCACAATACGTAGATGTCGTTCGGCTCTAGTCCGAACAACTCCACGTCCACGAACAAACCGGGCATGGCGCCGATGGCGCGGGTGATGCGGTTCGCCTGCGGATGACTGATGGCCTCGTCGCGCGACATCAGGCCGCTCGACACCAGGTCCTCCACCATGGCGTGATCCTGGGTGAGTCTTTCGACCTTCTTGCCGCGGACCCGGTAGACGCGGCTGTCGCCGGCCCATACGCAAGCGGCGTGACGGCCGCGGGCGAGCAGGGCGACCGCGGTGCTGCCGATGGTGCGCTGGTGCTGGTTCACCGCCAGCGCCAGCAGGCGGCGATTCGCTTCCAGGAGTTTGTCCTCGGCGCTGTCGATCATCGCGCTCAAGGAACCGTTGGCCGGCATCTGGGTCATGCATTCCACGACCGTCTGGCTGGCGACGTCGCCCGCTGCATGTCCGCCCATGCCGTCCGCCACCACCCACAAGCCGAGATCAGGGCGGTGCAGGTAGGAATCTTCGTTGTTCTTGCGCACCGCGCCGACATGGCTGATGGCACGCGAGTTCCACTGGATAGCTCGGGTTTCGCTCATGTTTTAAGCGCCTGTTCCTGGTTTCCCTTCGAGAGTGGAACCGGCTCCGGAGGGGGTCCGGATACCGCCAAAATACATGTTACATAACTGAAGACGCCCTGTCCCCCGTCGCAGTGTATCGCCCCCGGAGCGGCTTTTTTGAAGGGCAGGTAACATCGGATAAAAGCATATTACATATGTTGCAAAGCCCCCCCCTGAAACGCTATCTTGTGGGCCGAGATGTCGGTCCCTTTAGGGACATGACCACCCCGTTTTTCAGGGGGTTTTAGGCGCGCTGCGCTCGTGATCTTCGTAGGGGACCAAAGTGCAAAAGAAGAAGGGCTCATGATGCGGTTGGGCGATATGGCGCGTACGCGTGCCGGATCCGTACCTGCGTGGATCATCGCTGCCGTCTTGTGCGGCGCCGCGCAAGCCGCACCGCCGCCGCTGCCTCCGCCCTTGCCGCCGCCGCTGCCTGCTGCGACGCAACCCGGCGGTGCGCAGCCGGTGATGCCGCCGCCCACCATCCCGGTCCCCGAGAACAACCTCGACCTCAGCGTGCCGCCGGTGTACGAGCGTCCGCTCGGCGCGGAAGAGGGCGAGCGCGTGTTCGTCAAGCGCTTCGTGATCACCGGCGTGGTCGGCGACCGCAAGGCCGGTATCGACCCCGAGGAGATCCAGAAACAGGTGGACGAGGTATTCGCCTCGATCCAGAAGATCACCGAGCAACAGCGACTCACCAAGCAGAACCTCGAGAAGCAGGGGCCGGAAGGTTTCACTCCCGAGGAACAGGACAAGATCATCAAGTTCATGCAGGGTGCGGTGAAGACCGCGTCGCCCGACGAACAGCAGAAGCAGTATCAGGCGTTCATCCAGCAGTTGATGCTCGAGCGCCTGCAGCGACTGCAGGGTCTCACCATCGGCCAGTTGCAGAGAGTCGCCGACGCCATCACCCAGTACTACCATGACAAGGGTTACTTCCTGGCGCGCGCCGTCATCCCCGCGCAGGAGATCAAGGAAGGCGTGGTCAACGTCCGCGTGCTCGAAGGGCGCCTGGAGAAAGTGCAGACCTCCGGCAACAAGATGTACTCGGACCAGACGCTGGCCAAACCGTTCAAGCCGCTGCTCGGTGATCTCGTCACCATCGACCGCACCGAGAACGCGCTGCTCACGCTCACCAAGTATCCGGGCCTGAGTGCCGCCGGCGTGTTCCGTCCCGGTGAAGATGTCGGCACCACCGACATCGTGGTCAATGTGCAGAATGAGACGCACGTGGACGGTGACGCGCGCTACGACAACGAAGGCACCGCCTTCACCGGCCGCAAGCGCCTCGTCGGCACCGTCGACTGGAACAATCCATTCGGCGATGCCGACTTGTTGACGCTGACTGCATTGCACACGTTCGGCGCGGAGAGCAACACCGGCAACGTCGTCATCGCCAACGCGCAGAAGGGCGGCTCCAATTTCGGCGAGCTGCATTACGCGCATCCGCTGTTCAGTGCGTACGATCGTTGGGCGGTCGACATCAGCCGCAACTCGTTTTCCGTCGGCGGCCTCACTCCGGTGGGCGGCATCTCCAAGATCGGTGCGTTCTCCTGGGAACATGATTTCACGCGTTCGCGTGAGTTCAACATGATCGGCACGCTGGATCTGAGTCGCAAGCGCGCCGATACGTTGACCAACGCCGCCAGCGGACAGATCCTGACCGGTCGTGACGACTTGGCGGTGTTGGGCTACCAGTTGAACATCGACAGCGTGAACACCGCTTCCAACACCATCTCCTCGAGCTACTTCCGCATCGACCACGGCTTCGGCGGAGTCCTGGGCGTGCCCAGTTCGTTCTCCAAGCCCAGCCGGTTCGGCGCTTGCGGGCAATCGTGCCCGGCGGGCCCGGCCTTCACCCAGTTCATCGGGAACTACCAGCTCTTCAAGAACCTGCCGGACAACCAGGGATTGTTATTCCGCGCCAACGGACAGTATTCACGCAACCTGCTCACTTCGCTGCAGCAGTATGTGATGGGCGGGCCGGACAACGTGCGCGCCGCGCCGGTGTCGCAGTTCCTGACCGACCGCGGCTTGTTCGGTTCGATCGAATACAGCGTGCGCGCTCCCGGCTTCTCGGATAAGCACGCTTTCGGCAGTTATACCTGGGGCCAGGTGCTGCGCTTCAGGATTTTCGAAGACGCGGCCAAGGGTTGGATCAACGATCCGCCGGCGGCTACCTCCGGTACCCAGAGCAGCCACTACTTGGCGGGTTGGGGCCTCGGTGTCGAATTCAGTGTGCCGGGAACGGTCACGGCAAACCTGCAATGGGCGCACCTGAACGGCGGCAAGCGCCCCGGTTCGGGTCTCCTGGACCCCAATGCGATCAGCGATGCATCGGAGACCTGGTTCGACTTGACGGTGAATTTCTAAAGGGCCGAAGGGCCGCGCGCAGGCGGCGCCCCTTGGTGGGATTGAGGTCAAGGCCCTGAGGGGCCGTTGGTCGGTGACGGGCGGCCGGGCGAACCAGTGCCCGGCTGCTAGAATTTATTTACATAAGCCGCAGTCCATATTAAGAGCGGCTGGCGTGTGGACCTCGGTCGACACTCATATATATAGGTAGGCACGACGATGAACAGGCTAAATGGGATGGCGGCGGGGCGGGCGGGCGGCATGGGGCGCCGAGCCAGTCGAGCGGCGGCGTTGCTGCTCTCAGCGGGCCTCGTGGGCACCGTGTTCCAGGCCCAGGCCAACCCGCAGGGCGGACAGGTCGTGGCCGGCCACGGCAACGTCACCAGCCCCAACGCCAACCTCACGGTCATCAACCAGAAATCCCATAACGTAGTCATCAATTGGAACAGCTTCAACATCGGCAAGGGCCAGACCGTCCAGTTCATCCAGCCGAGCAAGTCGTCCGCCGCGCTCAACCACATCTTCGACCAGAACCCGACCCAGATATTCGGTAACCTGCTCGCCAATGGCCAGGTCTACCTGCTGAACAGCAATGGCATCTTCTTCAGCAAGGACGCCTATGTAAACACCTCGGCGCTGTTCGCCACCAGCCTCGACATCAGCAACAGCGATTTCATGTCCGGGCGCCTGGACTTCTCCGCCGCCCAAGGCCAGGACGGCGGACCCATCGTCAACCACGGCACCCTCGTGGCCGCCGACGGCGGCTCCGTAAACCTCATGGGCGGCGCTGTCTATAACGACGGCGTCATCTCCGCGAACCTGGGCCAGGTGGACCTGGTCGCCGGCCACGCGGTCATCGTCGACTTCGACGGCGATGGACTCATGTCTTTCCAGGTCACCCAGCCGGTACTGCACAAGATGCTGGACGGCAGCACGGGTTACGCCGTCGTCAACGCCGGCACAGTGGAAGCCGACGGCGGCACGGTGGTCATGACCGCCAACGTCGCGCGCGATGTGTTCAAGGAAGCCATCAACAACAGCGGCGTCATCGAGGCCACCGGCGTGGTGGAGAAGGGCGGCAGCGTGTTCCTGGATGGCGGCGATACCGGAAGCGGTGCCGTCAACAGCGGCATGTCACACGTATCCCGCGAAGCGTCCGATCCGGTCGTGAAGGCGAATGACGGCACCGGCAGCGTCACCCTCAGCGCCATCGGCAGCGGTATCGTCAGCCACGGTGTGATCGATGTCTCGGCCCAGCAGGGCCGGGGCGGCACCGTCGTCCTGCAATCCGATTCCGACACCATAGAGAGCGGCGCCACCAGCAGCATCGATGTTTCGGCTGCCAACGGCGTCGGTGGTACCGTCGAGCTGCTCGGTCAGCGCGTCGGTCTGTTCAATGGCGCGAAAGTGGATGCCTCCGGCGCTTTCGGCGGCGGCACCGTGCTGGTGGGCGGCGACTATCACGGATTGAACCCGGATGTGCAGGACGCCAACCGTACCTACCTGGGCGCGAATGCCAGCATCGACGTCGATGCCACCATCAACGGTAACGGCGGCAAGGTCATCCTCTGGTCCAACGACGGCACCCAGTTCTACGGCAGCATCTCCGCCGAGGGCGGCGCCCAGGGCGGTAACGGCGGTTTCGTCGAGACCTCGGGCGAGGCTGCCTTGAGTGTCACCGGTAATGTGGATGCGCTGGCGCCTGCCGGGTCGGTGGGCACCTGGCTGCTGGACCCGGTCAATCTGACCATCCAGGCCGCAGGCGGTACGCTGCCGGTCACGTTCGGAGGTGGTGGTACCACCATCGGCGTCTCCGTGATCAATGCGGCCGGAGCGAACGTCCTCCTGCAGGCCCAGAACGACATCACCGACAACTCCAACATCGCCATCACCACCGCCGGCGTGTCGCTCACCATGCAGGCGGGTGAAGCCATCACCGTGGCAGGCGGCGTCACCATCAGCACCACCAACGGCAACATCAACCTGATTGCCAACAACACCGGGAACGTCGAGACGGACGCCGCCGGCGCGACGCTGACCGGTTCCGGCGGCACCAACCGCGGCACCAACCCGGGCAACATCACGTTCTCCGGCGCCACCACCATCAATGCGGGCACCGGTAACATCAAGATCGACAGCGCCAACACCACGGCCAACGGCGGCGTGGTGGGCAACGTCGCTTTCGGCGCCGGCACGGATACTATCGAGACCACTGGCGGATCCATCACCATCTCGGCGGGTGGTGCCATCACCTCCGCTGGGACCACGAACGTCACCGCCAGCAACGGTCTGGCTGCCGGTTCAAATGCGGGCACAGTGGATATCGTAGCGGCCGGCGGCGGCATCACTCTTAACAACATCACTGCCAGCTCTCCCAATAACGCTGCGGGCAGCGCCGGCAACGGCGGCGCCATCTTCATCAGCGCGGCGGGCAACATCAGCCTCGTTACCGTCAACGCCGCGGGTGGCGGCGTCACCGGCGGCACGGGTAACGGAGGCTCGGGTGCTTCCGTCACCACGGATCCGGGCGCCATCACGCCTCTTCTGGCCGGCATCAACATCGGCACCAGCAGCGGCAATCTCACGGTGGGTGCCGTCTCTGCCAACGGCGGTAACGGTCGGACCACCGGCACCGGCGGCACGGGCAACGCCGTCACCCTGAGTTCCACCGGCACACTCACCGCGGGCGCTATCGCAACCAACGGCGCCAACGGCGCGGGTGTCGGTCAAAACGGCGGGAACGGCGGCGCTATCACGGTCACGGCCGGCGGCACCACCGCTGGCACCATGACCCTTGGAGCGCTCACCACCAGCGGCGGTACCGGCGGCACTGCCAATGCCCTCGGCGGCAGCGGCGGCAACATCACAATCACCGACAACGATTCCAGCGCCACTATCGGCACGGATACCATCACCATCGGCGCCGTGACCGAGACCGGTCGCCCAGGTGTCGGTGTCGACGCCGGTTCCAGTGCCGGCTTCTTCGAGCTGAACTCCACGATCACGAATACCACGGCCGGCGCGATCACCATCGCCAGCATCAGCGCAGCCAGCGGCAACAGCGCCGGCGCCAGCGCTGTCGGCGCCACGTCCAAGACCGACGTCAACGGTTTCGCGGTGGACCTCAACGCCGCGGGCAGTTTGACCGTCACCGGCGCCATAACCACCACCGGCGGCAACGGCGGCACCAATTTCGCCGGCGGCGCGGGCGGCGCGGTGAACATCGCTGACACTGCCGGCACCCTGACCGTGGGTTCCTTCGGCGTGGCCGGCGGCAACGGTAACGGCACGGGCGCTGGTGGCATCGGTGCGGCCGTCACCATCAGCGGCATGGGCGGCACCCTGCCCACCATCACCACCACCGGCGGTACCGCGGGCGTCACCGGCACCGGCGGCGCTGGCGGCGCCGTGAGCATCACGCTGCCTGCCAGCAGCGCCATGGTCCTGGGCACCATCACCACCAGCGGCGCCAAGGGCGGCACCACCGGTCCCGACACCGGCGGCGCAGCTGGCAACGTCACCATCAACAACAATTCCGGCAGCAGCCTCACCATAGCCAACATCAGCGCCGTGGGCGGCGCGGGCGGCCCCACGGCGGGCGCCGGAACCCAGGCGGGTAACGGCGGCGCGGGCGGCATCGTCACCATCAACTCCAACGCCACCATCACCGGCACCCCGACCATCAACGTCGCCGGTGGCGCGGCCACGGGCGCTACTAACAATGCGGGCGGGGATGGCGCGGGCGGAAACGCCGGTCAGCTGATCATCGCTCTCACCGGCGGCAACATCGCTCTCGGTGGCGCCACCATCACGGCCACCGGCGGCAATGCTCAGGGTTCCCTGGCAGCTGGGACCGCCGCGGGCGGCAACGGCGGCTACATCCAGATCAGCGACACGAACAACGCGGGCACCATCGCTCTGCCGGCGCTCAGCACCGTCGGCGGCAACGGCGTGTTCGCCGGCGCGGCCGGCAACGGCTTCAACTCCGCAGCTCCGGTGAGCGGGGTCGCGGTCAGCATCTCAGGCGGCGCGGGCGCCGCGCCCGCCATCACCACCTCCGGTGGCACCGCGGGTCCCACTGGTAAGGGCGGCGCCGGCGGCGCCGTCAACATCACCAACAATGGCGCCATGACCCTCGGTACCATCATCACCTCCGGATCCAATGCGGGCGGCGGCAACCAGCTGGGCGGCGCGGCCGGCAACGTCACCATCACCAACACCTCCGGTACTCTCGCTCTTCCGACTATCACCGCCAACGGCGGCACAGGCGCGGGCACCCAGCTGGGCGGCGCCGGCGGCACCATCCAGATCACCTCCACCGCGGCGGGCACGGGCTTAAGCGACGCCAACAGCCTCAGCGCCAACGGCGGCACCGGCGGTGCCACTGCCAGTGGCGGCGCGGGCGGCGCCATCACCATCAATATCGCGGCGGGCGGCCTCAACCAGACGGCAGGTTCATTCACGGTTTCCGGTGGCAATGCGGGCGCGACGGGCCCTGCGGCTGGCGGCACCCCCGGCACCATCGGCATCACCGACACCGACTCGAACGGCACCCTCACCCTGACCTCGCTGAACACCACTGGTGGCAGCGGCACGGGCAGCGGCGCCGGCGGCCTCGGCGGCAACATCTCTATAATTGGTTTCAAGGGCAGCGTGTCCGGCGTCACCATCGCCGGCGGCACGGCGGGCGTCACCGGCAACGGTGGCAACAGCGGTACCTTCACTCTCACCAACAACGGCACCCTGGGCCTGGGCGGCGCCATCACCCTGGCCGGCGCAGCGGGCGGCAGCACCAGCGGCAACGGCGGCAGCGGCGGCAACGTCACCATCATCAACAACGGCACGGCGCTGGCTCTGACGGCCATCACGGTCAATGGTGGCACCGCCACCAACGGCATCGGCGGCAGCGGCGGCGCGGTGACCATCACCGACAACGCCAACACCCTGAGTTTCGCCGCCATCACTTCCAACGGTGGCCCCGCCACTGCGGGTACCGGCGGCAACGGCGGCACGATCACCCTCACCACCGGCAATGCCATCACCATCGCTAGCGCCATCAATTCCAACGGCGGCAACGGCACCACCGTCGGCGGCAACGGCGGGAACATCCTGATCGGCAACGGCCAGAACACCCTCGCCATCAATGCCAATATCAGCACCAACGGCGGCACGGGCACCACCGCCGGCACCGGTGGCCAGGTCTCCCTGGGCCACGGCGGTTTGGGCACCCAGGTTGCGGGCGTCACCGAAGGTGGCGGCGTGATCAGCGCCGGCAGCTTGAGCGTCGCTTCCGATGGCAATGTCGTCCTCAACGGCGTCAATGCCATCAGCAGCATCGCCGCGACTGGCGTGACCGCGAGCCTCGGATTTACACTGGATAACGGCAACACCCCCCTCGATATCAGCAACGGCGGCATCAACACCAGCGCCGGCAACGGTGCCGTGATCCTGGTCGGCAACAGCATCAACCTCAACAACACCATCAGCGCCGGCAACGGCCTGGTGAGCATCACCACTGCTACCGCCGGCGACGTCATCTGCGTCGGCGCGGCCGTGGGCTGCGGCGGCCCCACCAATGTGCTCTACCTGAGCGCGACCGGGCTCAAGAACATCAACACCACCAGCGGCGTGACCATCGGCTCCGCCACAGGCTTCGCCACCAACACCGGCGGCATCCAGATGGCAGGCCCGGTGACCTTCGGCACCGCCGGTACCGGCGTCACCGGTGGCACCATCAGCTTCATCACCAACGGCAGCATCGCCACCAACGCGGCCGGCGACACCGTCGCGCTGGCGAACAACAACGTCAACCTGGATTTCGACACCAGCGGCGCCACCGGCACCATCAACCTGCCGGGCATGACCATCGGTGGTACCGGCACCCTGACCGTGAATTCCGGCGGCGCTGTCACGCAGGCGGCAGCCATCACCGTCAGCGGCACATCCAGCATCGTTGCCGGCGCCAACAGCATCGATCTCAGTACCAACGGCACCAACAACGACTTCCAGGGCGTCGTCACGCTCACCAACAGTGGCGCCAACAACGTCACTATCACCGACAAGAACATCCTCTCGCTCGGCGCCGATATCATCGGCGGCAATCTGACGGCCACCTCCACCGGCACTCTGAACCTGGGTTCCGGCAGCGTCGGCGGCACCTTGAGCGCCACCAGCAACGGCGGCAACATCGGTGAGAGCGTCGGCGGCCTGCAGGTCACCAGCACCTCGAACATCAATTCGGGCAACGGCAACATCGACCTGACCACCAACGGCAGCCTGAATACCTTCGGCGGGGCCGTGACCCTCACCACCACCGGTGCGGGTACCGCCACCATCACCAGCAGCAACACCTTCACGCTGGCGGCTTCCAGCATCGGCGCTAGCCTGTCCGCGACCGCTTTGAGCGGCAACATCGACATCGCTGGCAATATCACCACCGGCACGACCCAGGATTACAACAGTGCTGCGGTCCTGACCAATGACGTCACCCTCACCGGCAGCCTGGTCACGTTCAGCAACACTTTGGACAGCGCGCATGCGCTGACCATCACCGGTAACGGTGCGTTCGGCGGAGCCGTGGGCGGCGGCGCTGCGCTCACCAGCCTGAGCGTGAGCGGCACCAGCGCCATCAATGGCGGAGCTGTCACCACCACGGGCTTGCAGACCTATACCGGCGCAGTGACCCTGGGGACGGATACGACCCTGGCCTCCACCGGCAGCGGGAACATCGGCTTCGGATCCACCGTGGACAGCGCCAACGCGACGGCGCGAGCGCTGACGGTGAACACCAGCGGCGTGACCACGTTCGGTGGTGCCGTGGGTGGCATCCATCAGCTCGCATCGCTGACCACAGACGCAGGCGGTTCCACCAACCTGAACGGCGGCTCGGTCCTGACCAGCGGCCTGCAGACTTATAACGACGCCGCGACCTTGGGCGTGGCCACGACCCTGACGGGCACGACCGTGACGTTCGGCAGCACGCTGGACGGTGCGGCGGCGGCGACCCAGGCGCTGACCATCACCGGCAACGGTGTGTTCGGCGGCGTAGTGGGCGGGACCAACTCGCTGCTCAGCGTGAGCGTGAGCGGCACCTCCAGCATCGCCAACAACATCACCACCAGCGGCACCCAGACCTACACCGGTGCCTCGACCCTGACGGGTGATGCGGATCTCACGGCGGGCGGCACGGGCGTGACGTTCAGCTCGACGCTGAACGGCGGCCACAACCTGATCATCACCGGTAACGGCGTGTTCGGCGGCATCGTGGGCGGCGGAACCGCGCTCACCAGCCTGCACGTGACCGGTGCCAGCACCATCAATGCGGCCAGCATCCACACCAGCACCACGCAGGCGTATGACGGCGCCGCGACGCTGGGCACCAGCACGACCCTGACGGGCACGACCGTGACGTTCGGCAGCACGCTGGACGGTGCGGCGGCGGCGACCCAGGCGCTGACCATCACCGGTAACGGTGTGTTCGGCGGCGTAGTGGGCGGGAC
>DATBAJ010000024.1:0-37368 GCA_036271575.1 Gammaproteobacteria bacterium | reverse complement strand
AGGCCGTGATGCACGTGCACCGCGCTCAGTTCGCCGGGCAGTGCACCGCGTTCCGCAGCAAGCGCGTGCAACAACACGCTGGAGTCCAGCCCGCCGCTCAAGGCCACGCGATAGCGGTGCGCCGGCGGGGAGTGCCGCAGGAAGTCGAGGATCGAGGAAGGCGAGAAGGCCACGGGGGTCGGGCCGGAGCCTTAGACTCCGGTCACTCTTTGTAGCTGCCGAAGGCGGCGAAGCGTTTGTAGCGGGCTTCCACCAACTCCTCGACGGAGAGGCCATCCAGGCGTGCAAGGCTGTCCAGGAGCGCTTTCTTCACGCCGCTGGCCATGGCATCCGCGTCCCGATGAGCGCCACCGAGCGGCTCTTTCAGCACCGCATCGATGAGCCCCAGGCTCTTGATGCGCTCGGCAGTGATGCCCATGGCTTCGGCAGCATCCGCCGCCTTGTCCGCGCTCTTCCACAGGATGGAGGCGCAGCCCTCCGGTGAGATCACGGAATAGATGCTGTATTGGAGCATCAGCACCCGGTCGCCCACGCCGATGGCCAGCGCGCCGCCGGAACCACCCTCGCCGATCACGGTGCAGATGATGGGCACCTTCAGCGTGGACATCTCGAACAGGTTGCGGGCGATGGCCTCGCTCTGGCCCCGCTCCTCGGCACCGACACCCGGATAAGCGCCGGGCGTGTCGATGAAAGTGAAGATGGGCAGGCGGAAGCGCTCCGCCAGTTTCATGATGCGCAGCGCCTTGCGGTAGCCCTCGGGGCGCGGCATGCCGAAGTTGCGGCGGATCTTCTCCTTGGTGTCACGGCCCTTCTGCTCGCCGATCACCGCCACCGGCCGACCATCCAGGCGTGCCACGCCGCAGACGATGGCTGGGTCGTCGGCGAAAGCACGATCGCCTCTAAGTTCCTCGAAGTCCGTGAAGATGCGCTGGATGTAGTCCAGGGTATAGGGGCGCTGGGGATGCCGCGCCAGCTGGGCTACCTGCCAGGCGGACAGATTGGAGAAGATGTTCTCGGTCAGCGCGCGGCTCTTGGCCTGCAGGCGCTCGATCTCGTCAGTGATGCTGATGGCCGACTCATCGCCCACGAAGCGCAGCTCTTCGATCTTGGCTTCAAGTTCGGCGATAGGCTGCTCGAATTCGAGGAAGTTGAGGTTCATTCTCTGAAGTTCATCCCAAGAGACTGTAAACGTTACCGGTTGCGGGGTTTGCGGGCAAGTCCAAGCCTCAGGCGTAGGCGAACTCGGGAGCAGTCGCGGTGGACCGGGGCGCATAAAACAGAGTCAGTTCGCCGGGGCGCAGGAGCGCGTCCAGGCCGCGGATAAGGGCCTCGGACGGCTGGATGCGCCAGCCTTCCAGATTGGGTACCGGGACCAGGACTTTGAGCCCCTGCTCCAGGGACAGTATCTGGATGCGGATGGCGACACGGCCGTCCCGCTCGGGTTTCAGAGCTGTCTTCAGGGCCTTGATGAATTCAGGTCCTAAGCGTTCCTTGTCCAGGGTGATCTCCAGGCGTGCCAGACGCCGCTGGCGCAGCGCATCCAGGTCGTACATGTCCTTGACCTTGTTGATGCGCCAGGCGCGGTTGAACTCGTCGTAGCTGAAACCACCCTCCACCACCAGGATGCGGTCCTTCTGGGCCACGTGCTTGAACTTGGCGAAACCATCCTCGAAGAACACCACTTCCATGCGGCCGGTGTTGTCGTCCAGGGTGAGGATCACCCGGTTGCCCTTCTTGCGGATGCCGATCAAGAGGCCCGAGATGGTGACGTTGCGTGGGCGCGTATAGACACGCTCGCCGTTGCTGGAGGGCGGTGGTGGCGACTCGCTGGCGAGGTCACCCAAGCTGGTGTCGCCGAGGGCTTGCTGCAGCTCACGCTTGTAGCGGGTGATGGGGTGACCCGTGAGATAGAGTCCCAGAGTCTCGTTCTCGTTGCGCAGGCGTTCCGCCTCATCCCAATCCGGCAGGCTCGCCGGCGTTACGGTCTTATCGCTGGTCGCCGCTGCTGCGGCGGCCACGCCGAACATGTCGTTCTGCCCCGCTTCGCTGGCGCGGGTCTGCTGTTGCGCCGCTGCGAGCGCTTCCGGCAGGCGTGCCATGAGCGTGGCGCGGTTGGGGCCGAGACCGTCCAAGGCGCCGGCGCGGATCATGGCTTCCAGCACCCGCTTGTTGAGTTTCTGCAGATCGATGCGCCGGCAGAGGTCCTGCAGGTCCTTGAAAGGGCCGTTGGCCTGGCGTTCCGCCAGCAGACCTTCGATGGCCGCGAGGCCCACGCCCTTGATCGCACCCAGGCCGTAACGGATGGTCTGGGCATCCGCTACCGTGAACTTGTATTCGGAATGGTTCACCTGCGGCGCCAGTATGCTGATATCGATCTGGCGGCATTCGTGGATGAAGCCCACTACGTTGTCAGTGTGGTCCATGTCCGAGGACAGGACCGCGGCCATGAACTCCGCCGGGTAATGGGCCTTGAGCCAGGCGGTCTGGTAGGAGAGCATGGCGTAGGCGGCGGAATGGGACTTGTTGAAGCCGTAGCCCGCGAACTTCTCCATCAAGTCGAAGATGTAGGTGGCGAGCGCCCGGTCCACGCCGTTCTTGACGGCCCCATCGGTGAAGACGCTGCGCTGCTGCGCCATCTCCTCAGCTTTCTTCTTGCCCATGGCGCGGCGCAGGAGGTCGGCACCACCCAATGTATAACCCGCCAGCACCTGGGCGATCTGCATCACCTGTTCCTGGTAGAGGATCACGCCGTAGGTGGGACGCAGGATGGGTTCGAGCTTGGGATGCGGATACTCGACCTTCTGGCCGTGTTTGCGGTTGATGAAGTCGTCCACCATGCCGGACTGCAAGGGTCCCGGACGGAACAGCGCCACCAAAGCCACGATGTCTTCGAAGCGATCCGGCTTGAGACGGCCGATGAGATCGCGCATGCCACGGGATTCCAATTGGAATACCGCGGTGGTCTGGCAGCGTTTGAGCAGGCCATAGGTAGCCACGTCGTCCATGGGTAGGGCGCTGATGTCCAGCGCCGGCTCACCGCGCTCCGCGCGTCCGACGTTGATGTTGCGCACCGCCCAATCGATGATGGTGAGGGTACGCAGCCCCAGGAAGTCGAACTTCACCAGGCCCACCGCCTCCACGTCATCCTTGTCCAGTTGCGTCACCGGGTGGTGGCTGCCTGCTTCGCAGTAGAGCGGGGTGAAGTCGGTGAGCTCGGTGGGAGCGATCACCACGCCGCCGGCGTGTTTGCCGGCGTTACGCGCCAGGCCTTCCAGGCGTTTGGCCAGATCGATGAGCGCGTGCAGGTCATCGTCCGACGCATATAGCTGGGCTAATTCGTCTACGTCCGCCAACGCCTTATCGAGGGTGATCTCCAGCTCCATGGGGATGAGCTTGGCGATCTTGTCCACGTAACCGTAGGGATGGCCCAGCACGCGACCCACATCGCGTACCACGGCGCGCGCCGCCATGCTGCCGTAGGTGATGATCTGAGAGACCCGGGCATGCCCGTAGCGGTCCGAGACATAGTCGATGACCCGGTCGCGGCCTTCCATGCAGAAGTCCACGTCGAAGTCGGGCATGGACACCCGCTCCGGGTTCAGGAAGCGTTCGAACAGCAGGTCATGCTCGATGGGATCCAGGTCCGTGATCCCCAAGCACCAGGCCACCAGCGAACCGGCACCGGAGCCGCGGCCCGGCCCCACCGGCACGCCGTGGTGACGGGCCCAGTGGATGAAGTCGGCGACGATCAGGAAGTAACCCGGAAACTTCATGCCGATGATGACGCCGAGTTCCAGGTCCAGGCGCGCCTTGTAGTCGCGCTCCATTTCGGCGCGATTCACGCCGGCCTTGGCCAATACCTTCTGTAGGCGCGGCTTCAGCCCACGTTCCGCCTCGGCCCTGAGGAAGCTGTCTGTGTTGTACCCCTCCGGTACCGGGAAGGCCGGCAGGTAATTCTTGCCCAGCTCCAGGTGCAGGTTGCAGCGCCTGGCGATCTCCACGGAGTTCTCCAGCGCTTCCGGCAGGTCGGAGAAGAGTTCCGCCATCTCCGCGGGAGTCTTCAGGTACTGCTGCTGGCTATACAGCCGCGGCCGGCGAGGATCGTCCAGTACCCTCCCCTCCTGGATGCAGACCCTGGCCTCGTGGGCCTCGAAGTCGTCGGCGGCGATGAAGCGCACGTCATTGGTGGCCACCACCGGCACTCCGGCGCCCGCCGCCATGCGCACCGCGGCCTCCAAGTATTCGGCTTCCTGATCACGGCCGGTACGCTGCAACTCCATATAGAAGCGGTCCGGGAACAGTCCGCGCCAGGCGGCGAGCCTGGCATGGGCTTCCGCGTCACGGCCCGCCAGCAAGGCCTTGCCCACGTCGCCCTCACGGCCGCCGGACAAGGCGATCAAGCCGCTGCTGCGTCCTGTGAACCATTCCCGCTGCAGCAAGGGCGGGCCCCGCTTCTGGCCTTCCAGATAGCTGCGGGTGATGAGCGCCGAAAGGTTGAGGTATCCCGCATGGTCGCAGCACAGCAGCGTGATGAGTGCCGCTTCGCCGTTATCGCCTTGCACACGCAGGTCCGCGCCCACGATGGGCTTCAGCCCCGCGTCCTGGGCTTCCTTATAGAACTTGATGAGGGCGAACAGGTTGCTGAGATCGGTCAAACCCACGGCCGGCATGCCGGCCGCCTTCACTGCCTGCATGAGCTCCGGCACACGGATGACGCTGTCCGCCAGCGAATATTCGGTATGCAGGCGAAGATGGATGAAACACGGGCTCATGCCGGCTCCCGCTGCAGGCGGCGCCGTACCGGTGCGAAACTGCGGCGATGGATGGCACAGGCACCGTGTCGGTCCAGGGCCTCCAGGTGCTGGGGCGTGGGATAGCCCTTGTGCTCGTCGAAACCATACTGGGGATAGAGCGTATGCATGCGGCGCATGGCTGCGTCCCGCTCTACCTTGGCGAGGATGGAAGCCGCGCTGATGGCCTGTACCTTGTTGTCACCCATGACGATGGCGATCACCGGCTGAGGCACCATGGGGCAATGGTCGCCGTCCACTTGGACCTCGTGGGGCTCGATGGTGAGCGCCGCGACAGCGCGGGCCATGGCCAGGAGCGAAGCCTGCAGGATGTTGATGCGGTCGATCTCTTCGTGGTCGGCCCAAGCCACGGCCCAGGCAAGGGCTCGCAGCCGGATCGCATCCGCCAGTTCCTCGCGGGCCTCGGGAGTGAGCTGCTTGGAGTCCTTGAGACCACGGATGGGACGGCTGACATCCAGGATCACAGCGGCGGCGCACACCGGTCCCGCCAGGGGGCCACGGCCTGCTTCGTCCACACCGGCTACACGCCGGTCGGCATCCTGGACCTTGATTCTTGCTGTCATGCCCGCCCCGGTCTGATCCGCGTATTCGCCCATCGACATCGTCCGGGCATTCTACCCCGGCGTACGGCGCCGGGAGTCAGCCAGCGCCAGCACAGCCTCGGCAGCGCGAGCATCGGCGCCCACACGCAATATGCCGGTCAGGGCCTCGAGTCCGCGTACCTGCGTCTCGCGGGCCTGCCTGTCGTCCAGCAAACTCAGCACCGCAGGACCCAGTTCCTCCGCGTTGGCGCGACCTTGCATGAATTCAGGGACGAGTTCCCGTTCCGCAAGCAGGTTGGGCAACGACACATTCTTGATCTTCAGGAGTCCAAGGCCCATGACCACGTTATAGGTCAGACTCGATACCTTGTAGGCCACCACCATCGGGCAACGGAGCAACAGCGCTTCCAGAGCCGCGGTGCCGGAGGCCAGAAGCACGGCATCAGCCGCGCCCAACACCTCGTGGGAGTGCCCATCCACCAAAGTCACCGGGAGATCCGGTTGCAGCATGCGAATCTGGCGTTTGAGCAGCTGGTTGAGCGCGGGTGTGGCCGCTGGGATCACGAAGTGCAGTTCGGGTTTCTTCCGACTCAACCAGCTGGCGGTCTCCAGGAACACGGGACCTAGACGCTGTACTTCCGAACCGCGGCTGCCGGGCAGCAAGGCCAGCAGCGGTTTGCCTTCAGGCAGGTGCAGTTCCTCGCGCAGCGCGCGTTTGTCCGGCTGGGCCGGCACCGAGTCCGCCAGGGGATGGCCGACGAAGGTGGCCTTGAAACCGTGCTGGTCGTAGAGCGGTGGTTCGAAGGGCAGGAGCGCCAGCGTGAGATCCGCAGCCCGGCCGACCTTGAACACGCGCTTGGGCCGCCAGGCCCAGATGGAAGGGCTGACGTAGTGCACCGTGGGGATGCCATGCCGGCGCAGCGATTCTTCCAGTCCCAGGTTGAAATCCGGCGAATCGATGCCGATGAATAGATCGGGCGGATCCGACAGGAAATGCTCTTTGAGATGGGAGCGCACCTTCAGCAGGCGCGGCAGGTGCCGGAGCACCTCGAACAGACCCATCACGGACAAGGTCTCGGCGGGATACAGGGCCTTGCAACCGGCGGCCTGCATCAAGGGGCCGGCCACGCCTTCGAAACTCGCGTCGGGACGACGCGCACGGACAGCGCGGATCAAGCCCGCGCCCAGGATATCGCCCGAACTCTCCCCCGCCACGATGCCGATGCGCATGGGTATGGATCCTCAGCGCGTTATGCTGCGTTCGCTCTTCTCCAGGAAGCGCGCCATGACGGCCACTTCCGGCTGGGTCTCACCCAGGGTCTTGAGTTGTTGCAGGGCCTCCTCCAGACGCAGGTCGGAGCGATACAGCACCCTGTAGGCGTTCTTGATGTTACGCAACTGCTCAGGCCCGAAGCCACGGCGCTTCAGGCCCTCGCTGTTGATGCCGTGGGGCTCAACCGGCGTGCCGGACACCATCACATAAGGCGGCACGTCGCGGGTGATATCCACGTTCATGCCGGTGAAACTGTGGATGCCTATGCGCACGAACTGGTGGATCTTGCTGAACCCCCCCAGGATCGCCCAGTCCTCGATGTCCACGTGGCCCGCCAGGGTGGCGTTGTTGGCCATGATCACGTTGTCGCCCAGCACGCAATCGTGAGCCACGTGCACGTAGGCCATCAGCCAGTTGTCGTTGCCGATGCGGGTGGTGCCCTTGTCCTGCGCGGTACCGCGGTTCAGGGTCACGAACTCGAAGATGCTGTTGCGATCGCCGATCTCGAGGGTGGTGGGCTCGCCGGCGTACTTCTTATCCTGGGGCGCGCCTCCCAAAGATGCCTGCGGATGGATGCGGTTATCGCGGCCGATACGTGTCGGGCCCTGGATCACCACGTGCGGGCCGACCACCGTGCCCGCACCGATCTCCACGTCCGGGCCGATGAAGCTGAATGGGCCGACGCTGACGCTGCTGTCGAGCTTGGCCTTTGCATCGATCACGGCCTGGGGATGGACGCGGCTCACTCCTCGTGCACCTGGCCGGCGCACATGAGTTCTGCCTCGGCTGCCACCTTGCCGTCCACCTCGGCCACGCCGGAGAACTTCCAGATGTTGCGCTTGGCGGCCAGGATCTTCACCTTGAACAGGATCTGGTCGCCCGGCACCACCATCTCGCGGAAACGGGCCTTGTCGATACCGACGAAGTAATACAGCTCGTTGGGACCCGGCGGATGGCCGATGGTGGCGAAGGCCAGGAGGCCGGTGGCCTGGGCCATGGCCTCCAGGATCAGCACGCCCGGCATCACGGCCCGTTGCGGGAAGTGTCCCGGAAAGAACGGTTCGTTGATGGTCACGTTCTTGAGGGCGGTGAGCGACTCACCCGGCGTGCAGTCGATGACCCGATCCAGCAACAGGAATGGGTAGCGATGCGGCAACTGCTTCATGATCGCCTGGATATCCATGAACGGTGGCTTAGCCATGGCTTAGTCCTTGAGTTTCTTTTCGAGTTCGGCGATGCGGCGCGCCATGGCATCCAGTTGCCGGAAACGGGCCGCGTTCTTGCGCCAGTTCTCCACGCTGTCCATCGGCAGCCCGCCGCCGTAGACACCGGGCTTGGTGATGGCGCGGGTGACCATGGTCATGGCGATGATGACCACGTCGTCACAGACCTCCATATGGCCGTTGACCCCGGCGCCGCCGGCGATCATGCAGCGTTTGCCGATGTTGGCGCTGCCGGCGATGATCACGCCGCCAGCGATGGCGGTATGCGCGCCGATGCGGGAACCGTGGCCCACCTGTATCTGGTTGTCTATCCGGACGCCTTCCTCGATGACCGTGTCCTCGAGGGCACCGCGATCGATGCTGGTGTTGCATCCCACTTCCACGTCGTCGCCGATGCGCACCGCACCCAGCTGCGGTACCTTGACCCAGCGTTCGCCATCGCGAGCATTGCCGAAACCGTCACCGCCGATGGCACAGTTGGGATGCAGGATCACACGCTGCCCGATCTGCGAGCGAGGGCCGAGATAGACGTTGGCGACGAGCCTGCTGTCTGCACCCACGACCGAGTCGTGGCGCACCACGCAATTGGGGCCGATGAAGGCGCGCGGACCGATGGCGGCGCCCGCCTCCACCACGGCGCCGGGTGCGACCCAGGCATCGACGGAGACTTTGGCCTGGGCGCTCACGTGCGCGCCGGGATCGATGCCGCCCCGCACCGGAGGTTCCGGCACCAGCAGCGCCGCCACCCGCGCATAGACGAGATACGGATTGGAGGTGATGAGCACCGGCAGCACGCAATCCCTCGCGTCGTCCGCGTTCAGGATCAAGGCGCTGGCGCGGGTATCGGCGACGAAACGCTTGTAGTGCGGGTTGGCGAGGAACGCGATATTGCCCGGGCCGGCGTTCTGCAGGGTGGCTACACCCTGCAGCCGTACCGAGCCATCGCCGCGCACTTCACCGCCGCAGCGTCCGGCCAGTTCAGCGAGCGTATACCCGGCTGCCGGCATCAGCTCAGCCGCCGCTCTTGGCGTTCCCGCTGGCGGCCTGGTAGTCCTTCTTCATCTGCTCGAGCACCTGGTCGGTGACATCCACGCTGCTATCCGCGTACACGCTGTCGCCGAGGATCACGTTGTACTTCTGCGCCTGGGCAAACTCCTGTACGGCCTTGAGCGCATCCTGCTGCAGGGTACTGAGCGCGGCGTTACGTGCCATCGCCGCATCGTCCTGGAAATCGGATGCCTTGCGGCTGAGGTCGCGCTGCAGGTCGTCGATCTGGGCTTGGGCGTCCTGCACCTGTGACGCGGTCATGGTGGCGCCGTTGCGGTTGAGCTGGTCCTGCAGGTTCTTGATCTTGTCCTGCTCGGCCACGAGGTCCTTCTGACGGCCCTCGAACTTCTTGGTCATATCGGCCTTGAGAGCGGCGCCCTGGGGTGACTTCTCCATGAGTGCGCCCATCTTGACCGAACCAATCTTGAGGTCGGCGGCTTGGACGCCGGAGGCGAGGCAGGCAGATGCCGCCAGCAACACGGCCAAGGACAAGGATTTGGTGATCACGGTTTCGCTCCTGATGGATGTATATCAGTAGTAAGCGCCCAGCGTGAACTGGAAGCGTTCGGTCTGTTCGCCAGGTTTGGCGTCTATCGGGAAAGCATAACTGAATTTCATTGCCCCCAGGGGCGTGAGGAAGGTGGCCGCTATACCCCAGGATTCACGCAGGTTGGGCAGATTGACCTGGCTCAGGCCGGTGAAGGCGTTGCCGATGTCGAAGAACATCGCCACGCGGTACGAGCCCGAGCCGGAGGTGTCCTTGCCGAAGCGCGGCAGCACGAACTCGTTCTGCGCATAGAACACGGCGCGGCCGCCGATGGGCAGCAGCTCGCTCGGGTCCTGTGGCCCGAGCGTCCCCGCCACCCAACCACGTACCGTATCCGGGCCGCCGACGAAGAAGTTCTTGAACGGCGGGTACTGGGAAGTCTTGCCATAGGGCGCGCCATAACTCACCTGGCCGTTCAGGGCATAGATGAACTTGAACGGCAGCGGCAGGAACGCGTACTGCTGATAGCTCAAGATGGCGTATTCGATGTCTCCGCCCGGGACCGCAGTGGTCAGGCTCAATACGTCACGCACGCCCGCGGTCGGGAAGATGATGCGGTTCTCGGTGTCGTAGACGTAGCTCAGGGTGTTCTCGAGCGTGTTATAGCGCAGGCCCGGGAACTGGCAGACGAAGAAGAAGCTGCGCAGGGGATCCTGGCAGGCGCCGACGGTGAAGAACTGGCTGCCGTTGCCCGGTGCCTGGATGAACTTGATATATTCGTTCGAGGTGCCGGTGCTCGAGAACAACTCGTTGTGGGAATAGGTAAGCCCTTCACCCCAGGCACTGTATTCGGAGAGCGGGATGTTGAAGCTCATGCCGACTCCGTATGACTGCGTGGTCAACGGCGAGCTATTGATGTTGAGCGACGAGACTCGGCTCTGGAACAGGTTCCAGGTGCGGCTGACCCCGTCCACCGTGTAATACGGATCGGTGAAGCTGAAGTTGTAGCTGTGACCGATGGCGGTGTGACTCGCGTCCAAGCTCAGTTTCTCGCCGGTGCCGAGGAAGTTGGCATTCGCGATCTGACCGTCCAGCACCAGACCCGACTGGCTGCCGTAGCCGATGCCGATGTTGGCGGTGCCCGGCGGGCGCTCCCTGATGTCGAAACTCACGTCCACCAGGTTGGCCGTGCCCGGCACCGGTACGGTCTTGACCTGCGCATCCTCCACCCAGGGCAGGCGCTGGATACGGATGCGTGAACGCTCCAGGTCCAGGTTCGACAACCAAGCACCCTCGAACTGACGCATCTCGCGGCGATACACCTCGTCATTGGTGTCCAGCGCGCCATTGAACAGGATGTGGCGCACGTAGGCGCGCTCGCCCGGATCCACCACGAAGTTGATGGATACAAGCTTGTGGGCGCGATCGATGTCCGGCACCGGGTTGACCTGCGCGAAAGCATAGCCGTCCACGCCGAGGCGTTTGCGGATGAGGTCCGCGGTGGCATTGGCACGGCCAAGGGAGAACGTGTCGCCGGACTTGAGCAGCACGTAGGGTCGCAACTGGTCCTCGGGCAGGATCAGGTTACCGGACAGCTTGACGTCACTGACCTTGTAGATCGCACCTTCCGTGATCCCGACCGTGATGTAGACGCTGTTGTGATCCGGCGATACCGCGACCTGGGTCGAGTCGATGCTGAAGTCCGCGTAACCCTGGTCCATGTAGAAGGAGCGCAACGACTCCAGGTCACCCACCAGCTTCTCGCGAGCGTACTCATCGGAGCTGCCGAAATAGGTCCAGAAGTCCGAGACCTTGAGCTTGAAGATGCCCTGCAGGTCGCTTTCCTCGAAGTCGTGATTGCCGACCACGTTGATGGAGCGAATGCGCGCGGTGATGCCTTCGGAGATGGTGACCGTGACGTTGACGCGGTTATCGCCGACGTCTTTCACGTCGGACTTCATGGTCACGCCGTAGTGGCCGTGGCTGTAGTACTGGTCGAGCAGGTCCTGTTCCAGCCCGTCCAGCACCACCTTGTTGAAGATCTGGCCCTCGACGAGACCGGCTTTGGTCAGGTTCTTGTTGAGATCCTCGGTCTTGATGAGCTTGTTGCCGGTGATGCTGAAGTGCGCGATCGAAGGCCGCTCCTCCACCACCACTACCAGCGTGTCACCGTCGCGCCGCAGTTCCACGTCGCGGAAGAAACCGGTCTTGTACAGCGCGCGGATCGCCTGCTGCACATGTGCAGGATCCATGGTGTCACCGATGTTGACCGGCAGGTAATCGTAGAGCGTGCCGTCGGAGATGCGCTGCAGACCCACCAGTTGGATCTTCTTAACCACGAAGGTCTGGTCGTCCGCATGTGCGAAGGAAGCCGATAACAACAGCAGGAGTGAGGCGAGGATGAGTCCGACGCCTTTCAGATTACCCAAATGCAGGTCTCCTCAACTGAATACGCGTATCAAGTCGTTGCACACCGCGAAACCCATCAACGCCAGCAGCAATACCAGTCCGACGCGCTGCCCCAGGGCTTCCACGCGTTCCGAGAGCGGCGAACCCTTGACGGCTTCGGCCGCGAAGTACAGCAGATGCCCACCGTCCAGCACCGGGATGGGCAGCAGGTTCAGCACTCCGAGGCTGATGCTCACGAAGGCCAGAAACTCGAGGAACGTGGACACGCCACTCTGTGCGGCGTAGCCCGCGTACTGTGCTATGTCTATGGGCCCGCTCAGGCTCTTCAGGGAAACATTTCCGGTCAGCATGTTCCAGCCGGCCAGCAGCGTCAGCCACGACATATCGGCGGTACGCTTGAACCCCTGCCCCAAAGCGGCCAGCGGATTATACCGTTGTTCGACGCTCAAACCCTCAAAGTAATCCTTGGGCGGCGGAACCGGACCGGCACCTATGTGGCCGATGCTGACCCCATTCTCGGTACTGACCCCGACCTTGAGGGTGACTTCCTGCGACCGACCCTGCCGTCGGATGACCAAGTGCAGAATCTTCCCGGCGGAGGCCCTCAATATGCTCACCAAGTCTTGCCAATGAGCGATACCCTTGCCGTCCACGGAGAGGATGCGATCGCCCGCCTTGAGACCCGCCGCCGCTGCGGTATCGCCGGGAGTCACCTGATCCAGCACCGGCTCCAGGGGCGGCAACACCGACAAGCCTAGACCCACCATCATCTGATCCGGCGCCGTCAGGGCGCTGGGGTCCCGCACCGGCAACGTCAGACCTTTCACCTGCCCGGCGGCGGTACGCACCTGCATGTCGATCTGCGGACTCGCCAGGACCTGGCGGAACAATTCGATCTGCACATCATCCCAGGTGGGGGTATCCCGGGTACCCACCGACTGGATGGTGTCTCCCGACTGCATACCGGCCTCGGCGGCCGGCGTGGCTGGCATGACGTAGCCCACCACGGGTCTGAGACCCGGGACGCCGTGCATGAAGATGATCCAATAGGCCAGGATCGCGAACAGGAAATTGAACAAGGGGCCCGCCAGAACCACCGCGGCGCGCCGGGGGATGGATTTGCGGTTGAATGCACGCGGCAGATCCACGGCGGCCACCTCGCCTTCCCGCTCGTCCGCCATCTTCACGTAGCCGCCGAGCGGCAGTGCCGAGAGCACGTATTCGGTCTCGTCGCCCTTCCGGTGCCAAGTCCAGATCGGCTTGCCGAAACCGACCGAGAAGCGCAGCACCTTGATGCCGAGCCGGCGCGCCACGATGAAATGCCCGAACTCGTGGGCGATGACCAGGATGCCCACCGCCACGATGTACGCCAGGATACTGATGAGGATCTGCATGTTCAGGCGCTCGTCACGGTCAGTCGCCGTTCAGCCGCTGCGCGGGCACGCCGGTCCAGGCTCAACACATCTTCCAGGTTGTCGCAGTGGGAGCGCGGTACTTCATCCAGGGCTGCCGCGACCAGATCGGCGATGCCGGTGAAGCGCAGGCGTTCGCTCAGGAATGCCGCCACCGCCACTTCGTTGGCGGCATTCAACACCACCGGTGCGCCATCGCCCGCCTCTGCGGCCTGCATCGCGAGTCTGAGGCAAGGGAAGGCATCCAGGTCCGGCGCCTCGAAATCCAGGGTCTCCCGCGCCAGGATATCCAGGGGCTCGACGCCGGCGGCGAGCCGCTCCGGCCAACCGAGTCCGTGGGCGATGGGTGTGCGCATGTCGGGGTTCGAGAGTTGCGCCAGGACCGAGCCATCGTCGTACTCCACCATGGAGTGGATCACGCTCTGGGGGTGCACCACGACCTCTATACGTTCAGGGGGTGTGCCAAAGAGCCAGCAGGCCTCGATGACCTCCAGCCCCTTGTTCATCATGGTGGCCGAGTCCACCGAGATCTTGCGGCCCATGTTCCAGGTGGGATGGGCGCAGGCCTCGGCGGGAGTGACTTGCGCAAGGCGCTCCGCCGGCCAGCCACGGAACGGACCTCCGGATGCGGTGAGCACGATGCGGCGCACGCCGCGCGGCCACGCCCCGGTGCGATAGGCTCCGGGCATGCACTGGAACACGGCATTGTGTTCGCTGTCGATGGGCATGAGCTCCGCGCCCCGGGTGCGCACCGCGTCCATGAAGAGTTGCCCCGCCATCACCAGCGCTTCCTTGTTGGCGAGCAGCACGCGTTTCCCGGCGTTCACCGCAGCAAGTGTGGCCTCGAGTCCGGCAGCACCGACGATGGCGGCCATGACATAGGGTGCTTCCGGCAGCGATGCGGCTTCAGTAAGCGCCTGGGCTCCGGTGCGCACTTCCGTCTTGAGGCCACCGTCTTTCACCAGCGCGGCGAGACGCAGCCCCGCCTTCTCGTCAACCATCACCGCGAGAGCGGGCTGGTGTTCCAGGCATTGCTTGAACAGGCCGTCCACGTCGCGGTGCGCCGTGAGCGCGATGACCTTGAACTTGTCCCGATGGCGCGCCACTACATCCAGCGTGTTGACGCCGACGCTTCCGGTGGAGCCGAGCACCGCCACGCCGATCATGGCAACACTCTCATGGCATGCAGGCCCAGCCAGAACAGCGGCGCCGCGGCGGTGAGACTGTCCACCCTATCCAACACGCCGCCGTGGCCCGGGAACAGGGTGCCGCTGTCCTTGAGCCCTGCCTGGCGCTTGAACAGACTCTCGGACAAGTCTCCTACCACTGAGAGCAATGCAACACATATAGATAGGAATACGAAGGGCAAGGCCGGCACCGGCAACCAATGGGCGGCGATGAGCGCCACCACGGCCACCAGAGCCACGCCACCCACCACCCCTTCCCAGGTCTTACCCGGGCTCACCTGGGGCGCCAGCTTGTGCTTGCCGAAGGCCCGGCCGGCGAAATACGCCCCGATGTCCGCGCCGGAGGTTATGAGGAGCTGTATCAATAGATACCAGGGGCTGGCGCTGCGGATAGCCACCACCGCCGCCAGGGATGGCAGCAGGGTCAGCACGCCACAAAGCACCTTCACCGAGGCAGGGAGATCGGCACGCCAGAAAGCGACCCACACCAGACTGAACAGCCACCACAAGAGAGCCATGGCGCAATAGAACGTGAGCCAGGGCTGCTGCGGCAGGTAATGCTGCAACGATAGACCCAAACCGACCAGCACCGCGAAGAAGATCGCCAGGGACAGGCGTGCGTTGCGACTCGGCCTGCCCGCCAGGGCCGACCACTCCCAGGCGCCTACCAGGGCCATGAGCAGCATGGCGCAGCCGAACAGCTCGTCCGGCGCGAAGAAGATCAGCGCCAGCACGATGGGCGCGATGATCAGCGCGGTGATGACCCGTTGCTTAAGCACTCTCGCGACCCTCCACCTGCTCACCGGTCATGCCGAAGCGTCGCTGCCGCGAATGGAACCAGGCGATCGCTTCGTCCAGCGCGGCTTCCCGGAAGTCGGGCCATAAGCTGTCGGTGAAATAGAGTTCGGTGTAGGCCAAGTTCCAGAGCAGGAAATTACTGATGCGCCGCTCGCCGCCGGTGCGGATGAAAAGATCAGGATCCGGGACCCCGGCGAGCGAGAGTGCCGCGGCGAAACGCGGTTCATCGACTTGTTCCGGCTTCAGGCGGCCGGCGGCCACGTCGTCAGCCAGCCGGCGCGCGGCCGAGACGATATCCCAGCGCCCGCCGTAGCCCATGGCGATGTTGAGCAGCATGCGGGAGTTACCGGACGTGAGCGCCTCAGTCTCGGCCATGCCGGATTGCAGTTTTGCGGAGAACGCGCTGCGATCGCCGATGAAGCGCAGGCGCACGCCGTTCTCGTGCAGCTCACGGGCTTCCTTGCCGAGCGCACCCAGGAACAGCTCCATCAGGCGGCTAACCTCGCTCTCCGGACGCTGCCAGTTCTCGCTGCTGAAGGTGAAGAGCGTGAGCGCGCCGACGCCAAGGCCGGTGCAATGCTCGATGATGGCGCGGGCGGTATCGAAACCGGCCTTGTGGCCGGCATGACGGATCATGCCGCGGGATTTCGCCCAGCGACCGTTGCCGTCCATGATGATGGCGATGTGCGCGGGCGGTGCGCTTGTATGGGTCTCAGTCATGTTCCGCCCTCAGGTTCGCGGGCGTTCAGCCCGGCGCCGCTCAGACTTCCAGCAACTCAGCTTCTTTCGTTGACAGTATCTTGTCGATATCGGCGATGTGCTTGTCGGTCAGTTTCTGCACCTCGTCCTGGGCGCGGCGCTCCTCGTCCTCAGTGACCTTGTGGTCCTTGAGCATGGCCTTGAGTTCGGTGTTCACGTCACGGCGTACACCGCGCACCGAGACCCGCGCTGTCTCCGCTTCCTGCTTGGCGACCTTGATGATCTCCTTGCGCCGTTCCTCCGTGAGAGCAGGCATGGGCACCCGGATGATGCTGCCGGCGGTGTTGGGCATGAGTCCCAGATCGGAGGTCATGATGGCCTTCTCGATCACCTGGATCATGGGTTTCTCCCAAGGGGTGATCGTGAGCGTGCGTCCATCAGCGACGGCGACATTGGCGACCTGGTTGAGGGGCACCTGGTTGCCGTAGTACTCCACCCGCAGATGATCCAGCATGGCCGTGTTGGCGCGGCCGGTGCGCAGCTTGGAGAGCGCATTCTTCAGCGTATCGGCGCTCTTCTGCATGCGGGTCGTGGCTGACTTCTTCAGATCGTCGATGCTCATGATTTCCCTCCGTTATCCACCAGCGTACCCACGCTGCCATCGCCCATGATCATGCGCATCAGGTCGCCTTCGCGGGAGACGTCGAACACGCGCAGCGGGATGTTGTTGTCGCGGCACAGCACCATGGCCGTGGCATCCATCACCATGAGTTTGTCGGTGATGACACGGTCATAGGTGAGATGGTCGTAACGCTTGGCCTTGGGATCCTTCTTGGGATCCGCGGAGTACACGCCATCCACCTGGGTGGCCTTGATGAGGAGTTCCGCACCGGTCTCGATGGCGCGCAGGCTGGCCGCCGTGTCGGTGGTGAAAAACGGGTTGCCGGTGCCGGCGGCGAAGATGCAGACGCGCCCCTTCTCCAGGTGGCGCACCGCGCGGCGGCGGATGTAGTCCTCGCAGACCTGGTTGACCCGCATGCCGGACATGACCCGGGCGTAGACCCCTAGGCGTTCCAGGGCGTCCTGCAGTGCCAGGGCGTTCATGAGCGTGGCGAGCATGCCCATGTGGTCGGCTGTGACCCGGTCCATGCCGCCGCTGGCAAGGCCTGCGCCGCGGAAGATGTTACCGCCGCCTATCACCAAGCCCACTTGCACGCCGGCATCGCGGATGTCGCGGATCTCGACGGCAAAGCGGGCCAATATCTTGGGATCGATACCGAAACTCTCGGAGCCCATCAAGGCTTCACCCGACAGCTTCAGGAGGATGCGTTTATAGGCGGGAGATTGGGTAGCCATGGCGCTTTGGTTCGAGTCCTGGGCGGCGGCCTGTCATGCGGAGCCCCGCAGTGCGGGGCTCCTCAGTCGACATCGGATTGTAACGCAAAACCGGCCCTGGCCGGCTCTCAGCCGCGCCGGGCCTGGGCCATTACCTCGGCGGCAAAATCTTCCTGCTTCTTCTCGATGCCCTCGCCCACCTCGAAGCGGGTGAAGCGCAGCACCTCGGCGCCGGCGGATTTAACCAATTTCTCGACACTCTGGTCCGGGTCCTTGACGAAGGGTTGGCCCAAGAGCGTGACTTCCGCCAGGAACTTCCTGAGACGGCCTTCCACCATCTTCTCGATGATGGCCTCGGGCTTGCCGCTGTCAGCGGACTGGGCGCGGATTATCTCGCGTTCCTTGTCCAGGACCTCGGTCGAGACATGCTCAGGCTTCACGCACAGGGGGCGGCTCGCAGCCACGTGCATGGCGATATCCTTGGCGAGCGCGGGCGTGCCGCCCTTCAGCTCCACCAGCACGCCGATGCGGGTGCCGTGGGCGTAAGCACCCAGCACGCTGCCCTTGCCCTGATAACGCTCGATGCGGCGCACGGCGATGTTCTCGCCGATCTTCGCCACCAGGTTACGGCGCGCCAGATCCACGCTCTCGCCTGAGCCAAGCTTCACGTCGTTGAGTGCATCGAGGTCAACCGGCGCAGCTGCCAATACCGCCTTGGCCACCGCAGAAGCAAAACCGCCGAACTCATCGCCATTGGCGACGAAGTCGGTCTCGCAGTTCACTTCCACCATCGCCACCGCGTCGCCACTCTGCTCGATCGCGATACGACCCTCAGCTGCCACGCGGCCGGCCTTCTTGTCGGCCTTGGCGAGCCCGGACTTGCGCATGTTCTCGACCGCCAGGTCGAGGTCGCCCGCGGACTCGGTCAGGGCTTTCTTGCATTCCATCATGCCGGCGCCGGTGCGCTCACGCAGTTCCTTCACCATCGAAGCAGAGATCGTCATTTCTTTACACCTGAGTCTATATATGTTGCTGGATCACGCTGACGCGGCAGCGCTCACTCGCCGCCGGTCTCGCCTTCCGTCTTGTGACCGGTCTTCTTGCGTACCGCGGTCTTCTTGCGGGCACCGGCGGCCGGGGCGCCACGGCGCTGAGCCGGACGGGCAGCTTCCGCAGGCGCGCCTTCCGCGGCGGCGGGAGCTGCGGTCTCGCCTGCACCAGCAGGTGCCTTGCGCGGGGCCGGCGCACCCTTGCGGCGGCCACGGCGCGCCTTGGGGCGGCCGCTCTCGTCGAGTTCCACGAACTCGTCTTCCTCACTGCCGCCCATCTGCGGCATGGCTTCGCGGCCGGCCAGAACCGCGTCGGCGAGGCCTTCGGCGTAGAGCTGCACGGCGCGGATGGCGTCGTCATTGCCCGGGATTATGTAGTCGATGCCATCCGGCGAGTTGTTGGTGTCAACGATGCCGACGATCGGGATGTTGAGCTTGCGCGCCTCGGCGATGGCGATCTTCTCGTGGCCGACGTCGATGACGAACAGCGCATCCGGCAGGCCGTTCATGTCCTTGATGCCGCCCAGGCTCTTATCCAGCTTCTCCATCTCGCGGCGAAGACGGATGACTTCCTTCTTGCCCAGGCGCTCGAAGGTGCCATCCTCGGACTGGGCGGTGAGTTCCTTCATGCGGCGGATGGACTGGCGCACGGTCTTGTAGTTGGTGAGCGTGCCACCCAACCAGCGCTGGTTGACGTATGGCATGCTGGCGCGACGCGCCTGCTCGCCGACGCTCTCGCGCGCGGCGCGCTTGGTGCCGACGAAGAGGATGGTGCCGCCGTCGGCGACGAGGCGCTTCACGAACTCGGAAGCCTCGTTATACATCGGCAACGTCTTCTCGAGGTTGACGATGTGGATGCGGCTGCGCTCGCCGAAGATGAACGGCGCCATCTTCGGGTTCCAGAAACGGGTCTGATGGCCGAAATGCACGCCAGCTTCGAGCATCTGGCGCATGGACATGGGGGACGCGGACATTTTTTGCTCCTCAATGGGATACGCCCTGCAAGCAGGGAGATCCCGGGGTTAAGCCTCCATACGCCCCGTGTCGTGACCCGGATCGGTTTTTTGAGCCGGCGGGCACCCCACGAACGGTTAGCAGCGTATGTGTGGGTTTTAAAAACACCGGAATCGACCCATATAGAGGTCTCATCCGGCCTAAATTTGCCAAAAAAGGCCGCGCTTTATACCATAAGAACCCGTTAAAACGCAATCCACGCAAGGGCTTACGCCCTTTCCCGCCCTCCCAGCGCCCTTAAGAGACCCATGTCCGTCACCATCAAAACCCCCGAAGAGCAGCAGAAGATGCGCGAGGCCGGCCGTCTGGCCGCCCAGGTCCTGGACATGATCGGACCGCACGTGCAGCCCGGCGTCACCACCGACGAACTGGACCGGATCTGCAACGACTTCATCGTCAACACCCAGAAGACCATCCCCGCCAACGTCGGATACAACGGCTTCCCCAAAACTCTGTGCACTTCCGTCAACCACGTGGTCTGCCACGGCATACCCAATGACAAGCGGCTCAAGAACGGGGACATCATCAACATCGACGTGACGGTCATCAAGGATGGTTTCCACGGCGACACCAGCAAGATGTACTTCGTGGGCGAGCCCTCGGTGATGGCCAAGCGGCTGGTGCAGGTGACTCACGACGCGATGCTGCTGGGGATAGAGATGGTGCGCCCCGGTGCGCGCCTGGGCGACATCGGCCATGCCATCCAGCAGTTTGCGGAGAGTCATGGCTTCTCAGTGGTGCGTGAGTATTGCGGGCACGGTATCGGCCGCGTCTACCATGAGGATCCGCAGGTGCTGCACTACGGCAGCCCCGGCATCGGCTTGGAACTGAAAGCCGGCATGACCTTCACCGTGGAACCCATGATCAACGCAGGCAAGCGTCACGTGAAGACGCTGCCGGACGGTTGGACCGTGGTGACCAAGGATCATTCGCTCTCCGCCCAGTGGGAACACACGATCCTGGTGACGCCGACGGGTCACGAGATCCTCACCCGTCGCGCCAACGACGAAGTCTGACGGCGTGAGCGCCACGCCCGCCGCAGCCAAGCTCGACCCTCTCTTCGACGCGGAACTCCTGCAACGCGACCTGGCCGGCGAGCTCCATCCGGCGGCGGCACTGAAGCGCCTGCTGAAGCGCGGGGACGCGGAACTGCGCCGTCGTTTCGAAGCGGGCGAAGCCGTCGCCACACTGGTGCGCGGCCGCGCGGCGCTGGTGGATGCGATCCTCGCCCACTCCTTCCGACTGCACTCCGAGGCGTCCAGACCCGGCATAGCTTTGGTGGCAGTGGGCGGATATGGCCGCGGTGAATTGCACCCCTGCTCCGACGTGGACATCCTGCTCCTGGTCTCAAACTCGAAAGCGCCGGCCCGCGACGAGGCCATCGGCACGTTCATCACCGCGTTGTGGGATCTCGGGCTCGAAGTGGGCCACAGCGTGCGTACCGTGGATGAGTGCGTGGAACAGGCCCGCACGGATGTCGGCGTCGCCACGAGCCTCATGGAAGCGCGCAAACTCCTCGGCGATGAGACCTTATACCAGCGCCTGCGGGCCGCCACCGGCCCGGAACAACTTTGGCCTTCCCAGGAATTCTTCGCCGCCAAGTTGAAGGAGCAACAGCAGCGGCACGCCAAGTATCACGATACCGCCTACAAGCTTGAACCCAATGTGAAGGAGAGCCCCGGCGGCTTGCGCGACATCCAGACCGTGGGCTGGGTGGCGAAGCGCCATTTCGGTGCCGATACCCTGCATGGGCTGGTGGATCATGGCTTCCTCACGGAAGATGAATACCAGCGCCTGCAGGCCGGCCAGGAACACCTGTGGCGCCTGCGCTTCGCACTGCACCTCCTGCATGGGCGACGCGAGGACCGGCTACTGTTCGATGGGCAGATCAAGCTCGCCCGACTTGCCGGTTTCGAAGACGCGCCCCATAACCTCGGCGTCGAGCAGTTCATGCAGCAGTACTACCGTGTGGCGCTGGAGATCTCGCGCCTGAATGAGATGCTGTTGCAACTCTTCGACGAGGCGATCCTGAACCCGCGCCAGGGCGAGGCCGTGCCGCTCTCCGCGGATTTCGCGGATCAGGGCGGTTTCCTCGCCGCGCGCTCGGCGGACCTGTTCGAGCGCAAGCCGGCCGCCCTGCTCGGCATCTTCCACGTATTGGAGCAGCATCCGCGGCTCAGGGGCGTGAGTGCCGAGACCATCCGCCAACTGCGCCGCAGCCTGGATCGCATCGACGAGGGATTCCGCGCCGATCCAGCCCACCGCGATGCGTTCATGGATATCCTGAAGGAACCCCAGGGTGTGACCCATGAACTGCGGCGCATGAACCGCTATGGAGTGCTGGGCCGTTATCTGCCCGCCTTCGGCGCCGTGGCCGGACGCATGCAATACGACCTGTTCCATGCCTACACCGTGGACGAACATACCCTATTCGTGGTGAGCAACCTCAGGCGCTTCGCACTCGCCCGCTACGACCAGGAGTTCCCGCTCTGCAGCCGCATCATGCAGGCACTGCCCAAGCCCGAGGTGGCCTATCTCGCCGGCCTGTTCCACGACATCGCCAAAGGCCGCGGCGGGGATCATTCGGAATTGGGGGCCGTGGAGGCCGAACAGTTCTGCCTCGAACACGGACTGTCCCGTTATGAGGCGCGGCTCTGCGCCTGGCTGGTCCAACGCCACCTGCTGCTCTCGATCACCGCGCAGAAGCGCGACATCAGCGACCCGGACGTGATCCAGGCCTTCGCCGCTCAAGTGGGCGACCAGATGCATCTCGACTACCTCTACGTGCTGACGGTGGCAGACGTGCGTGCCACCAACCCGGAACTGTGGAATTCCTGGAAAGCGGGTCTGTTCAGCGAACTGTATCAGCGCGCCAGCGGAGCACTTCGCCGCGGCACCGAGACGCCGCTGGACAAGGAAGAGCTCATCGGCGAGACCCAGCGCCAGGCCCAGGACGTCCTCAAGACCCGTGGTCTCGAGACCGGCGCGGTGCGCGCCGTCTGGCAATCCTTGTCGGAGGAATACTTCCTGCGCCATAGCGCCGATGAGATCGCCTGGCACACGGCGAACCTGGCGTCGCGCTTGCAAGGAGATACACCGCTGGTATTCCTGCGTCCCCACACCGAGCGGGGCGGGACCGCGGTCTGCGTCTATTCGCGCCATGACGACTTCATCTTCGGACGGGTGACGGCGGTGCTTTCACAACTGGGCCTCACGGTGCTGGACGCCCGCATCGTCCCGGTGGGCAGCGATGCCAGCCTGGATACCTATGTGGTGCTGGAAGACACCGGCGCGCCCATCGAAGACCCTGAAAGACTATCCGAGATCGAGCAGGTGCTGCTGCGCGAGACCGGCCGGCGTAATGCCTCGCCCATCGCCGTGACCCGGCGGGCGCCGCGCCAGGTACGGATGTTCACCACTGCCACGGACATCCAGTTCAGCCAGGACCCACGCAACCGCCGCACCGTACTGGAGATCACCGCCGGCGACCGGCCGGGATTGTTGTCGCAGATCGGCCAGGCCCTCAAGGCCTGTGGTCTCAGGCTGCAGAATGCGAAGATAACCACCGTGGGTGAGCGGGCCGAGGACGTGTTCTTCGTCACTGACGCCGCCCACGGACCGCTGGATGCCGGTGCATGTGAGACACTGCGCGGGGCGCTCCTGGCGCGCATCGGTGAGAATGCCTGATAAGGAAGGGGCCGAATGACCGAGATCCACACCCGCATCGAACAAGCTTACGAGGATCGCGCCAAGGTGACCCCCGGCTCGGCGGACGTGGCGCTGAAGGACGCGGTGGAGACCATCGTCGGGATGCTCGATCGGGGCGAAGCCCGGGTCGCCGAGAAGCGCGACGGCCAGTGGGTCGTCAATGAGTGGCTGAAAAAAGCCGTGCTGCTCTACTTCCGTCTGCACCCCAACCAGGTGTCAGATGACGGCACCACCCGTTACTACGACAAGCTGCCGCTCAAATACACGAACCACGACGCCAGTGCCTTCGCCAAGGAAGGCGCGCGCATCGTGCCCCATGCGGTAGTACGCCGCGGTGCGTACATCGGTCCCGACGTGGTACTGATGCCGAGCTATGTGAACATCGGCGCCTACGTAGGTGCCGGCACCATGGTGGACACCTGGGCCACCATCGGCTCCTGCGCACAGATCGGCAGCAAGGTGCATATCTCCGGTGGGGCCGGTATCGGCGGCGTGCTGGAACCGCTGCAAGCCTCCCCAACCATCATCGAGGATGACTGTTTCATCGGCGCCCGCTCCGAGATCGTGGAAGGTGTCATCGTGGAACAGGGCGCGGTGATCTCCATGGGCGTGTTCATCGGCCAGAGCACCCGCATCTATGACCGCGAGAGCGGCAGCATCTCTTACGGGCGCGTGCCCGCCGGCGCGGTGGTGGTGCCGGGCAGTCTGCCCTCCTCCGACGGCAAGTACAGCCTCGCCTGCGCCGTGATCGTCAAGCGCGTGGATGCCAAGACGCGGGCCAAGGTGGGTATCAACAAACTCTTGCGGAACACCTGAACATGAGCGCGGTGTTGGAACTGACCGAAGCATTGGTAAGCCGCCGCTCCCTCACGCCGGACGATGCCGGCTGCCAGGCGCTGATAATGGAACGCCTGAAGAAGCTCGGTTTCGCCGTGGAAGCCATGCGTTTCGGGCAAGTGGACAACTTCTGGGCGCGGCTCGGCAAATCCGGCCCCTTGCTGGTGTTCGCCGGCCACACTGACGTGGTGCCTTCCGGTCCCCTGGAACAGTGGAAGTCCGACCCCTTCACGCCCGAGATCCGCGATGGCCTGCTCTACGGCCGCGGCACCGCGGACATGAAGGGCGGCCTGGCTGCCATGCTGGTGGCGGTGGAGCGCTATCTCGCCACGAAACCCGCCGTAAAAGGCAGCATCGGCTTCCTCGTCACCAGTGACGAGGAAGGGCCATCGGTGGACGGTACCGTGAAGGTAGTCGAGGTATTGGAAAAGCGAGGTGAGGAGATCGACTGGTGCGTGCTGGGGGAACCCTCCTGCCTGGAGAAGTTCGGCGACACCCTACGCAACGGCCGGCGCGGCTCGCTTACCGGTATCTTGAAGGTCGAAGGCATCCAGGGTCATGTGGCCTACCCGGAACGGGCCGACAACCCCATCCACCGCGTCGCACCGGCATTGACCGCGCTCATCGGCAGCAAGTGGGATGACGGCAATGAGTTCTTCCCGCCCACCAGCTTCCAGATCTCCAACTTCAATTCAGGCACCGGCGCCGGTAACGTGATCCCGGGCGACGCCACGGTGCGCTTCAACTTCCGCTATTCGAGTGCTGTGACCAAGGAAGAATTGAAGCAACGGGTGCACGCAGTGCTGGATGAGCATCGCCTGAAATACAGCATCGACTGGCGGCCCATGGGTGATCCCTTCCTGACCGCACCCGGCGACTTGAGCCAGGCCATGCAGGATGCAGTGGAGAGAGCCACGGGCTTGCGGCCGAAGCTCGACACCGGCGGCGGCACCTCAGACGGCCGCTTCATCGCCCCCATGGGGGCGCAGGTGGTGGAGTTCGGACCGCGCAACGCCAGCATCCACAAGATAGATGAATGCGTGGCAGTCAAAGAACTGGAGCAGTTAGTGGACATCTATCAAGACGTCCTTAAACGGTTACTTGGCTAAAAGCTGCTTCGTTCGGGTGAGCAGCAACAGCTGCGAACGACCGTGCAGGGATAGCACGGGCGGGCCGGCCGACGAAGCAGGATGCGAAGTCGGGAAGGTGGCGTAGCCACCCCGAGTTTTCGATTTTCTGTTTCTAGCCGCCTAGCCCCGCCTTCGCTCGCGACGCTTTTAGCGCGTTCTTTTCCAATTCACCAGTAATCCACCCAAGCCCAAAGCGACGAACCAGCCGAGCAACCATTCCGGCATGGTCAGTCCCAGGAAGCGCCAGGTGACGATGGAGCAATCGGCACTGCCGGTGAAAGCCTGTACCAGGAACTTGCCGAACGGCAGATGGGCGAAGAGATAGCCGAATCCCGGTCCGCAGGGCGGTGCCATGTATTCCGGGAGATGCTGCACGTAGATGTGGCGCAAGGCCACGATGCTGCCGCCTACCGCCAGCAACAACAATAAGACGCCATATATCCGCGCACCCCAGCTCCGGGGGCCATGCAGGGCCGCGACCAGGAACACCGCGCCCATGCCGATGACCGCCACCCGCTGGAATATGCACAACAGGCAGGGTTCGAGGTGCAGGTGGAACTGGGCGTAGAGCGCGTAGCCCATGAGGGCGGCGCATATCAGGAAGCCCAGCAGATTGGCCTGGCGGCGTTGCATGAACATCGAGCGGATCTCCGGTCCCATGGTCCCTAAGACCATGATGCCGGGAAGATTATTTCAGCGCAAATCGGCTATGCATTCACTCACTGAAGCGTCGCGAGCGAGTCCGCGGCATGCCGCGGACGCCCATGCAGGAAAGCATGGGCTAGGCCTGCCCACAGCACAGGGATGTGCGGCGGGGAAGGTGACGCAGTCACCCAGCTTCTTAGATTCTTCGGCTGGCCGGCCTGCGTCCTCGCGCCGCCGCTCTCGCACATCCCTGTGCTCCGCGGCACGTACGCATCCCTGCTACAGGCAGCTTCAGCGGCGGTCCAGGACTTCGCGTTCCATAGCTTCGAAGCCCGTATGCCGGACATCCTTGCCGCGCACCAGATAGATGGTGTATTCGCAGATGTTCTTGGCATGGTCGCCGATGCGCTCCAGGGCGCGGGCCGACCACATCACGTCCAGCACCCGGCGGATGGTGCGGGGATCCTCCATCATGAAAGTGATGGACTGGCGCGACAGCGCGTCGTACTCACCATCCACCCGCTCGTCTTCCTTGGCCACCCGGAAAGCGGCCTCCGCGTCCAGGCGCGCGAAGGCATCCAGCGCGTCGTGCAACATGCTGCGCACATGGTTGCCGAGATGCTCGATCTCGCGGTAGTTGCTGGTGGGGCGCTCCTGCTCGGCCAGGCGCGCGGCGAAGCGGCCGATCTTCTCCGCCTCGTCGCCGATGCGCTCGAGATCGGTGATGGTCTTGATGATGGCCAGGATCAGGCGCAGGTCGCTGGCGGCGGGTTGGCGCCGGGCGAGGATGCGGCTGCATTCCTCGTCGATGGAGATCTCCATCTGGTTTACCTTGTAATCCTGCTGCTCGATGGCACGGCCGAGAGCGCTGTCGCCCTCGGTGAGGGCCTTCATGGCATCCACGATCTGCTGTTCCACGAGGCCGCCCATGGCGAGCACGCGATTGCGCACGTCCTCGAGCTCCTCGTTGAACTTCTGCGAGATATGGTGTGTGAGATTCAGTTTATCTGCCATGTTGCACCCGCGTCGTTGGCCAAATTGCCGCGGTCATCCCAGTATACGCCCGGGTGACTGCGGCGCTCGTGTATGTACTATGCGGTCCGCGCCTCGCGCGCGACCCGCTCCATGGGGAAGTGGCAGATGAAGATGCTGCCTTTGCCCGGTTCGCTCTCTACTTCCAGATCCGCGTCGTGCCTCTGCAGCACGTGCTTGACGATGGCGAGCCCCAAACCCGTGCCGCCGCTGTCGCGATTGCGGGAGCGGTCCACTCTATAGAAGCGTTCCGTCAGCCGCGGCAAGTGCTCGGAAGCGATGCCCACCCCGGTATCGGTGACCGAGAGCCGCGCGCCATCCTCCTCCACCCACCAGCGCAGGCTCACCCGGCCGGAATCCGGGGTATAGCGCATGGCATTGAAGACCAGATTGGAGAAGGCGCTGAACAGTTCGCCCTCGGAACCCAGCACCCAGACCTGGTCTTTCAGCTCCACCACCACGTCGCGGGGGCCATGCCCCAGGGCCAGAGCGTCGCGTTGCACCCGCTGCAGGAGCATGGGCACATCCACCGGCGCGAAAGGCGCCTCGCGGGCCTCGGTCTCGAGGCGCGAGAGTTCCAGCAGGTCCTTGATGATGTCGAGCATGCGCTGCATCTGATGTTCCATCTCGGCCAGCGGCACGCCCCAGTCGTGCTCCAGGCGTGAGTCGGCACGCATGGCATCGAGATAGCCGCCGATCACCGTGAGCGGCGAGCGCAGCTCGTGGGAGGCGTTGGCCACGAAGTCGCGGCGCATCTCCTCAAGACGGTGCAGCCGCGTCACATCCCGGGCCATGAGCAGACGCTGGTCGCTGCCGTAAGGCACCACGCGCAGCGATATCTGCACACCCGGCGCAGCCGGGGCCGGGATGTCCACCGGCTCATCGAAGACGCCGTGCCGCAGGTAGCCGACGAAGTCCGGATGCCGGATCAGGTTACCGATGCGCCGGCGCAGGTCCTGACCGGGGCGCAAGCCCAACAGGCGCTCGGCCGCGTCGTTGAACCAGATGATCTCCCACAAGGAATCCAGCACTACCACGCCGTCCGGCATGGCGGAGGTGGAGTTACGGAACTCGCGCAGCAGATAGGCGATGCGGCGCTTGCGTTCCCGATCGCGGCGACGCAACCGGTAGAAGCTGTTGAAGAGTTCGCCCCATACACCCATGGACGCAGGTGTGAGCAGCTGCCGCCCGCGGCGCAACCAGGCGTCCAGCCGGTACAGGTTGAGGATATGCCAGCAGAGATAGACGAAGGTGGCAGCGAACAACCAGGCGAAGAGGTGGTGGAAGATGAGCCACCCCACCAGCGCCAGCACGAACAGCCCCAGGGCGACCGTCGCTTCCTGCCGCCAACTGGGGTTCATTGCTCCCCGCCCTGCGAGGAGAACCGGTAACCGCTGCCGCGCACTGTCTGGATGTAGTTATCGCAGCCGTGCGGGCCCAATGCCTTGCGCAGGCGGCGGATATGCACGTCCACCGTGCGCTCCTCGATGTAGACGTTGCCGCCCCACACCCGGTCCAGCACCTGGGCGCGGCTGAACACCCGCTCCGGCTGGGACATGAAGAACTTGAGCAGGCGGTACTCCGTCGGCCCCAGGGTCACCTCACCAGCCTCGGCGCTCACGCGATGGCTGGCGGGATCGAGCTTGAGTTTGCCCACCGTCAGGGCATCCCCTTCCGCGCCGGCGGCACGGCGCAACAGCGCCTGGATGCGCGCCACCAGCTCACGGGCGGAGAAGGGCTTGGTCAGGTAGTCGTCGGCGCCGCTCTCCAGGCCCAGCACCTTATCGTCCTCGGCGGCGCGGGCGGTGAGCATGATGATGGGCAACTCGCGGGTGGCGTCCTCGCGGCGCAGGGAACGGGCCAGCTCCAGGCCGGATAGATCCGGCAACATCCAGTCCAGGAGCACCAAGTCCGGGCGGCGGTCCACCACCGCATGACGGGCGCTAGTGGCGTCTTCGGCTTCGCGGACCGAGAAACCGGCACGTTTAAGGGTAAAGACCACCATCTCGCGGATGGCGCGTTCGTCTTCTACCACCAGGATGTTCTTCTCGTCCATGCTTTCTTCCCGTCCGGTCCCGCGGCTAGGGGTGGGACTGGGCGATTATTAAAGCAAGGTAACATGACAGCTCTGTTAAAAGGCAGGGCAAACCCCCGGGGCCCTAGGGCTTGGGGGTAGCCACCTTGTCCCTGAGATAGACCGGCAGGGCATGCTCCGGGGCGACCGATTTGCCCTCCTGGAAGGCCCTCTCGCCAAGGCGAGCGATATCGCCGGCTCCCGGCAACAAGCTCGCATCGAGACCAGTCAGTGGGGATACCTGGGCCCTGAGCACGTCCCCATAGGCAGCCCAACCAGGCCCAGCGCCAAACCAGGAACCCGACGACGGCACGCTGACTTCGGCAGGCGGGCTTAAGGCTTCTTCCGTGAGCTGGATCAGACCCTCGGGGCGCCGCTCATAGGCGGCCCAATAGACCTCGTGCATACGTGCATCCAAGCAGGCCATAACCCGCTCCACCTGGTGCAGGCGCATGGCTGCCGAAGCCAGGGCCGCGAGATTCGAGATGGGCAGTACCGGCAGCCCCGCGCCATAGGCGAGACCCTGGGCCACGGACGTGGCCACCCTGAGACCCGTGAAGGCCCCGGGTCCGCGTCCGAAAGCGATGGCATCGAGACCGGACAGGGCGAGGCCGGCGTCGGCCAGCAGCCGCTCCACCATGGGTAGCACGCTCTCCGCATGCACCCGTTCTCCGGGTATATCGAGCTCGGTGAGCTTCCCGTCCAGGAACAGGGCCACGGAGCAACGCGGGCCGGCGGTATCGAGCGCCAGCAGCTTCACGCGATCTCCTCCAGCACGTCGTGGAGGAAAGACGTCACCTCCTCCAGGTCGCGGGTGGGCTTCATGGGAGGCAGGCTGTCGCGGAACACCCGGCCATAGGGTTTGCCGGTGACCCGAGGATCGCAGAGCATCATCACGCCCTTGTCGGTGGCATCACGGATCAGGCGCCCGACACCCTGCTTCAGGGCGATGACAGCCTGCGGCAGTTGATACTCCATGAAAGGGTTGCGACCCTCGTTCTTCATGAGGTCCAGGCGTGCTTTCAGCACCGGATCTCCCGGCGAAGCGAAGGGCAACTTGTCGATGATCACCACGGAGAGTGCCGGGCCTTTCACATCCACCCCCTCCCAGAAACTGGAGGTGCCGAGCAGCACGGCGTTACCCAACTCGCGGAAGGTCTCCAGCAGGCGCCGGCGCGGCATCTCGCCCTGCACCAGCAGCGGATAGTCCAGGCTGCCGCGCAACAGTTCCGCCGCTTCCTTGAGGGCCCGATGGCTCGTGAACAGCATGAATGCGCGCCCGCCGCTGGCTTCGATCACCGGGCGGGCCGCCGCCACCACGGCGCGGGTGTAACCGGGGTCATCTGTTGCCGGCATGCGGGGCGGGAGATAGAGCAAGGCATGGCGGGCGAAATCGAAGGGGCTGCCCAGCAGCAGTTCTTCCGCTTCCGCCACTCCCAGCCGCTCCCGGTAGTGGCCGAACTTGCCGCCCACCGAGAGGGTCGCCGAGAGGAACACCCAGGCGCTTGGGTTCTGCTGCATGCGCGCGGCGAAGCGCTCGGCGGCATCCAGCGGCGTGAGGTTGAAGGAGGTGTGGCGCCCGAAATGCTCGACCCAGCGCACCTGGCGGCGCTGATCATCGTCAAGGAACGCAGCGAGGCGCGTCTGCATGAGTTCGGCCCGCTCCCGGCAATTCTCCAGGCCGCGGGAACGGGATGCCAGCGTATCCAGCGAAGGCTTGAGGCCCTCGAACGCCGCCGATACATCCTCGAGACCCGTACGCAGGCGCCGGGCATTGGGCAAGGCATCCCATTCCTGCCGTCCCATGCCCTCCGCCAGCAAAGGCCGCAAGGCGGCAAGCGCGGCATCGAAACTCTTGAGCTGCGCCTCCAGTTCCGGCATGTCCGCCGCGCCGCGAAGATACTCGGCCTTCAGGTCTTGCAGCCAATCGGCGAGTTGCCGGGTACTGACGCTGATTCCGAAATACTGCGTCGCGATGTCCGGCAACTGATGGGCCTCGTCCACGATCACTGCATCCACGCCGGGCAGGATCTCGCCGAAGCCGTCTTCCTTCAGCACCATGTCCGCCAGCAACAGATGGTGGTTCACCACCACCACGTCCGCTTCCTGTGCGGCGCGACGGGCTTCCAGCAGGTGGCAGCGGCTGAACTCCGGGCATTCCTGGCCGAGGCAGTTGTCCTGGGTGGAAGTCACCAGTGGCCAGAGGCTGGAGTTCTCCGCGACCACGTCCAGTTCGCCGATGTCGCCGGTCTTGGTCACCGTCGCCCATTGGCGCACTGATTCCAGCTCGCGCACCCGCTCGCGGCTGTCGAACAGCCCCTGCTCGGCGGTGGTGGCGAGCCGATGACGGCAGAGATAGTTGGAGCGGCCCTTGAGCAGCGCGGTCTTGACCGGAGCGCCGATGGCCTTGCGCACCGCCGGCAGGTCGCGGTGGAACAATTGGTCCTGCAGGGTCTTGGTGCCGGTGGAGATCAGCACGCGCCGGCCGGCGAGCAACGCCGGGAGCAGATAGGCGAAGGTCTTGCCGGTGCCGGTGCCTGCCTCTGCCACCAGGGTCTGCATGTCCTGCAGCGCGCGCGCAACCGCGCTGGCTAGCGTCTGTTGTTGCTCCCGGGGAGAGAAGCCCTCGATGTTCCGCGCCAGCGGGCCGTCGCCGCCCAGCAGGTCCTCGAGGTCATGCATGCCGCGTCACTTGGGCGCGGGAGCCTGCGGGACCGGAAGCGGCACCACGTCCAATGGCATCTTGCTCAGGTTATCCACCTGCGCCTGGCTCAGCACGTTCTGCTGCAGGTCCGCCTGCAGCGCCTGGTTGCGGGCGTCGTAGGCCTTCTGCGGCGATTCGCGCGGATCGAGGCCGATCGGGTCCTTCATGAGCGCCACCAACAGGGCGATATCCTGGGGCGCAAGCTGGGCGAAGGGTTTGCTGAAATAGAAGTTCGATGCCGCGGCAAGGCCCTTCAAGGGATGGTTGGCATCGCCCATGGGCACTGCATTGATGAAGCTTTCCATAATATCCGTCTTGGGATATTGGGCTTCGACGCTCACGGACATGACACGCAGCTCCATCCCCGATGCATCCGGGTAATAGAGCTTCATCAGGCGGCGCGTGAGTGCCGCGCCGCTCATGCTATTGGGATTGTAAAACGCGGGGTCCAGACTCGCGAGCAGCGTGTTGGGCAGGAACTCCGTGGTACCCGCCAAGGACAAGTCATGGGGGTGGGCTGCATGCTCCGCGGCGAAGCGTTGCCCGGCACCACGGGCCACCCAGCCCAGGTAACCGATATAACCGAGGACAGCGAGCACCACCGCCAGGATCACGAGCTTGGGCAGGAGCGACCCGCCGCCATCTCCACCGGCGAGTTCCCGGCGGCGCTTCATGGCGCGCTGCGTATCCGGGCTACGGCGCCTCAGGATCTCCCGGATCGTATGCTCCCCCATGGTCCACCTCTATGTCTGCGATGCGCGCATTCTAACATCCCGTGCCCAGGGTCAAGTCGAAGAGGTGCAGTCCGCCCCCCACGCGATATAATGGACATCCCGCCGGGATGCGGTCATACGACCGCCTCCTCTTCGAAGAACTTACGGACACGGACCCCTGAATGACCAGCAACAAAGCCCTTGCCGATTGGGTCGCCGACGTAGCGCGACATACCCAGCCCGACCGCGTCCAGTGGTGCGACGGTTCCCGCGCCGAATACGACAAGCTCGTGGCAGAGATGCTCCAGTCCGGCCTCTTGCTGGAACTGGACCAGAAGACCCATCCCAAGTGCTATCTACACCGCTCCAACCCCTCGGATGTGGCCCGGGTGGAGCACCTGACCTTCGTCTGCACCAAGGTCGAGGAAGACGCCGGCCCCAATAACCACTGGATGGCCCCGGCCGAGGCCCATGCCAGGATCGATGCCCTGTTCCAGGGCTGCATGAAGGGCCGCACCCTATACGTGATCCCCTACTGCATGGGGCCGGTGGACTCACCGTTGGCCCGCTGCGGCGTGGAGATCAGCGACAGCCCCTACGTGGCGGCCAACATGTCCATCATGACCCGCATGGGCACCCCAGCCCTGAAGCGCATCGAGCGCGAGGGCAAGTTCGTGAAGGGCCTGCATTCGACCGGCGACCTCAATCCCGAGCGCCGTTTCATCATGCATTTCCCGGAGGAGCTCAGCATCAAGAGCTTCGGTTCCGGCTACGGCGGCAATGCATTGCTGGGCAAGAAGTGCCACGCGCTGCGCATCGCCAGCTGGCAGGCCAAATCCGAGGGCTGGCTCGCCGAGCACATGCTGATCGTGGGCATCGAGAACCCGCAAGGTGAGACCCACTACGTGGCGGCTGCCTTCCCCTCCTCCTGCGGCAAGACCAACCTGGCCATGCTCATCCCGCCGGCCTCGCAGAAGGGCTGGAAAGTATGGACCGTGGGCGATGACATCTGCTGGATGACCGTGGGCAAGGATGGGCGCCTGTGGGCCATCAATCCTGAAGCGGGTTACTTCGGCGTGGTGCCGGGCACCAATGCCAAGACCAACCGCAACGCCTATGAGATGATCCGCCACGACACCATCTTCACCAACGTGGGTGTGACGGCCGAGAACGAACCCTGGTGGGAGGGTCTCAAGGAAGGCACGCCGGTCACGGACTGGCAGGGCCGTCCCTATGACGGGAAGCATGGCCCCGCCGCGCACCCGAACTCCCGCTTCACCGTATCCGCCAAGCAGAACCCCAGCTACTCGCCCCACAGCGAGGATCCACAGGGCGTGCCCATCTCGGCACTGATCTTCGGCGGACGTCGTGCCGACGTGGCGCCGCTGGTGTACGAAGCCAGGGACTGGAACCACGGCGTGCTGGTGGGTGCGAGCGTCGCCTCCGAGACCACCGCAGCCGCCACCGGCAAGGTGGGCGTGGTGCGCCGCGACCCCATGGCCATGAAACCCTTCTGTGGCTACAACTTTGCGGACTATTGGGCCCACTGGCTCTCGTTCGGCTCGCGCTCCACGAACCTGCCGAAGATCTTCCACGTGAACTGGTTCCGCCAGGACGCGGACGGCAAGTTCATGTGGCCGGGCTTCGGCGAGAACCTGCGGGTGCTGCACTGGATCCTGGACCGCTGCGCGGGCAAGGCCGAGGCAGTCGAGACCCCCATCGGTTTCGTGCCCACGGACAAGGCCCTGGATACCCACGAGCTGGATATCGCCCCGGCCACGCTGCATACCCTGCTCAATATCGACACCGCCAAATGGAAGCAGGAGATGGCGGATCTCGGTGAGTACTTCAGGACCTTCGGCAAGCGCGTGCCGGAAGGCCTGCAGAAGGAACATGCCCGGGTGACCAAGGCCCTGGGCGGCTAAGCGCCCCGCTCCATTGCAATAAAAAGCCCCGCGAGAGCGGGGCTTTTTATTGGGCGTAGGTCGGGCTCAGTGCACCCGATTCGATTTCGTGCCGGTATCCACTTTCTCGAGAAGTTCCGGCGGCAGATAAGTGCCGCGGGACGAGAGGTCCGTGAGGCGCAGATGATGGTTCACCGTCATCTCCAGCAGCAGGTGCTGGCGGGAGATGTCGCCGCTGGCGGAATCCAGGCAGATCTCACACTGGGCCGAGCGGCCCAGCAGGGTGCGGCCGGGACGGACCTCATAGCTCACGCCGTCCTGCTGCTGCAGCACCACCTGCCCCTCCATCCGCTTCAGCACGAAACGGTTGCGGGCGAGATAGACGATGATCTCGGAGTGGGTGTTGAGGTCCAGGTTCACGGCTCGGCGCCGCGGTAGGCGCGCGTATAGCTGGTTCAGGCGGGTAGTGAAACGGCGCGAGGACGGCGGCACCGCGTCGGCGGCCCGCATGGCATGGGGCACCACGGCATTCAGGGAACCGCTGCTGCGGCCGTTGGCGCGCCACTCGCGGCCTAGGGTCTCCAGGATGTCACGGCGCGACTCCAGGTAATGGATGTAGTGGGTCAGGGTCAGGCGCAGGGCGCCGTCCGAGACGCGGTCGTTGCTGCCCACGGCGAACAGGATGGTGGGCCAATCCTGCTCATCCGGCACCTTGTCCACGTCCAGCATGCCCCAGAGATAGCGCAGCCTGGCCTTGGTCTCCAGGGCGCGCACCAGGATATCCACGGAGTTCTTGTGGGAGCGTCGGGTATGGCGAAGCTGGCGTTGCACGCCATGGGCATCCAGGGCTGCCAGGCGCTCGATGCAATCCGCCGGCACCTCGATGCGGGAACTCAGGAAGCGGTCGTACTCCGGCTCATCCGCAAACACCTGCCCGTGCCCACGCAGCTCCAGGCGCAGAGGCCAAGCGCGGCGCAAGCCATGGGTAAAGGATCTGAGTGCGGTGAGCATCCCGGTTCGTCCCTGGTCGATTCCCTTACATAAAGCTTAGCCCCCCGTGAGGGGGCCAAACCTTGAACTCGCTCACAGTTCCAGCCGGGTCACCGGCCGCAGCCGGTGCCGCTGGCGCTCTCCTCCTCGCACTGGTCACCCGGCAACTGGATGCCGCTGCCGTTCACGTCGTACAGGGAGATCTGCTGGAACACCGACACGTCGATGAAGCCGCTACCCAGGAGACCGCCGGTCTGCTGGTTGGTGGCCGACTGCTGGGACGCGTTGGTGATGTTCGAATTCACCGCGGTCACGCCTACGTCGGTGTCATAAGTGCTGGCTTCCGTCGCCGACGAGCCCTGCTGCTCGCTGAACACGATGTTCTCACCGCCGATGTTCGACGTGGAGTTGCCGGAGCCGATCTGCAGGGTCGGCTGAGTGCCGCCCAGGGGGAACACGGCGATGGAATCCGCCGCGGAAGTTCCGATCTGGTTGCCCGCCAGCACGATGGTGTCGGCAGTGATGCCGGCACTGCCGCCCGTGTCCTCCAGGTTGCCGGAGGCCGCCAGCACCACGGTGCCGGCGCTGATCATGTCGTTGGCGTTGCCCGTCAGGGTGATGTTCTTGCCCGACACCAGGATCAAGGTGCCGCCGTTGGCGAGCCTCAAGGGGGCGTTGACGGTGATGTTGCCGCCCAACTGCCCGGCCGGCGTGTCACTCACACCGAACACGCCCGTCGATACCCCGCCGGTCTTCGGCACCGCGCCGATATAGAGCAGGCCGGCGTAGCCCTGCAGGGCGCCGGCATTCAGCACCAGGCCGGAGCTGCCGGTGCCGACGGTTATGCCCAAGTCCGCAGTGCGGGTCACGATCGCCAGCGTGGTGGCGCCTTTCACGGAGCCGCTGCCGCCGCCGAAGTCGATCGCATCCGCGGTCAGCAGCACCGGCGTGGCGATGTTGACGGCGCGGGAGAAGGCCAGGCCCTGGCCGGAGAGATCCGCGTTCACTTTGGCTGAGCCGTTGTAGGTCTGGTCACCCGAGGTGGTGACCGCCTGCAGCGAGATGGTCTTGCCCGTCACGGATAGGGAGCCGAGAGCCGTCCTGGCGCCGACTGCCCCATCGAGGGTCACCGCATCGGTGGCACGCAGGGTCAGGCCGCGACCCGCCGCGTTGCCATCCACTGCGCCGCTCAGGTCGATGCCGCCGCCGCCGTTGGTGATCCCGACCTTGTTCGCGACGATCAACCTGCCGTTGACGCTGATGTCACCGCTGGTGGTGTTGTCGAGCGTGTTGCCCGACAGGGTCAGAGCACCGGTGTAGCTCTGCCCCTGGGCCGTGGTCACGTTGGCCAGCATGAGGGTGGCGGCGGACATCTTCACCGAGCCCACCGACAGCTTGACGTTGGACAGGTCCACGGTGTTGCCGGAGTCGACGATGTTGAACGCATGGCCGCCGGTGATGCCACCGGTGAGGTTGGTGAAGTGCAGGTCGCTGCCGAGGTTGAGCTGGGTATTGCCCGCCAAGGCCACGCGGCCGCTGATGCCGGAAGTATCGAGGGTGGCGATGCCGAACACGCCGCGCAGGGTCAGGGTGTTCGACTCGTTCAGGGTCAGCGTATTGATCTGATTCGCGCCGCCCAGGAGCGAGACACCGCCGCTGTTGGTTGTCACGGTCAGGTTCTCATTGCCGGTTCTGCCGTTGAGGCTGCCGTCGATGGTGATGAGCTTGTTGCCGTTACTTTGCATGACCGCGCTGCCATTGAGCGTCACCGTGTCCCCGTAGGTCTGGGTGCCGCTGGTCCGGATGGCCACCCCGCCGGCGATGGTGGTGTTGTTGGCCACATTCAGGCTGCTGAGCACGTTGGTGCCACCCACGTTGCCATCGAACACGGCATTGCCGCTCACGGTCAGGCCGAAGGTTCCGTTCAGCGCCGCGCCGAAGGTCACCGTGGAGCCTGTCAGATCCGTGCCGACGTTCAGGCCGACGTTGCCGTTGTAGGTCTGGCTGCCGTTGGTGATGATGGAATTGGTATTGATCGTAGTGACGCCGTTCACGGTCAGGCTGGCGAGCTGGTTGCCGCCGCCGCCCACCGTCCCGTCGAATTCGGCATTGCCGGTCACGGTCAGGCTCTTGGTCGCGCCGCTCTGCACCGTGCTCAGGAACTTCACCAAGCCACCGTTCGTGAGAGTGGAGTTCGCGGACACCGTCACCGCCCCGTTATAGGTCTGGGTGCCGGTGCTTGAAACATTGGCTCCAAGCTGGGCTGTGCCACCTACGTTCAAGCTATTCATTGAGACATTAGCTGCGAACGTGGCATTGCCACCAACAACGTCCAGGGCTCCCAG
>DATBAJ010000023.1:0-6987 GCA_036271575.1 Gammaproteobacteria bacterium | reverse complement strand
TTGGCGGCCGGCGCGATGCCCGGCACCGGCTTGCCGTGCCAGCCATCCAGGGTGGCGGTATCGCCGATGGCGAAGATCTCCGGGTGGCCGGGGACCGTGAGGTCCGGCTCGACCTTGAGCCGGTTGACGCTGTCCGCTGGCGCGCCCAGCCAATGCGCGGCGGCCGAGGCCTGCACGCCGGCGGCCCACAGGATCATCTTCGCCGGCAGCCTCTGTTCACCGAACACCACGCCATCGGCATCGCATTCGCGCACCGGCCGCCCCAGCTCGACCGTCACGCCCATGCGCTCCAATGCGCGCTGTGCATACCGCGACAGGTCCTCGGTGAAGCTCGGCAGGATGCGCGGACCCGCCTCGATCAACACCACGCGCGCCTGACGGGTATCGATGTTCCGGAAGTCCGTGCTGAGGTCAGCATGTGCCAGCTCCACGATGGTGCCCGCGAGTTCCACGCCGGTGGGCCCGCCGCCGACTATCACGAAAGTGAGCAGGGCTTTGCGCCGCGCCGGGTCTGTCTCCCGCTCCGCCTGCTCGAAGCAGAGCAGGATGCGGCGGCGGATGCCGGTGGCGTCTTCAAGCGTCTTGAGTCCCGGGGCGTAGGGCTCCCATTCGTCGTGATGGAAATAGGCATGCCGCGCGCCCGTGGCCAGCACCAGCGTGTCGTAAGCCACCGTGCTGCCGTCTTCCAGCAGCACCCGGCGGCCCACGCTGTCTACGCCGGAGACCGTGGCCAGCAGCGTGGTCACATCCTTGCGCCTGCGCAGCAGATGGCGGATCGGCCAGGCGATCTCCGAGGCCGCGAGCGAGGCGGTCGCCACCTGGTACAGCAGCGGCTGGAACAGATGATGGTTGCGCTGGTCTATGAGGGTGATGCGCACGCCGGTTCCGGCCAAACGGTGCGTGACTTCCAGGCCGCCGAAACCGGCGCCGACGATGACCACGTGCTGCGGCGCGGCGGTCACGGTCTCAGTCTCTGCCCCAGGTGAAGTCCACGCCCAGGTAGCCCAGCGCCTGGCTCGCACCCGCGAAGCTGTGGCCGAGGGAGAAGATGAGGCTGGCATGTGGATCGAGTCTGTAACCGCCGCCTAAGTTCAGCGCCGTCCAGCCTGCCGCACCCGTGCCTGTAGAACCCTGTGAATAGACCTCGCCGCCCAGGTTCCAGGCCTCGCTCAGCTGTTTCTGCAGCTGCCAGCCGCCGTAGAAGTAATCCCGCTGGCCCGCTGCGCGGTTCAGCGTCCAACCGCCGCCGCCGTAGCTGCTCCAGCCGGTGCCCCAGTTCTTCTCCAGCCAGATGGGGAATTGATACGAGACCTGGCCATTGCCCAGACCTTTGCCGGCGTCGCCCGTGGGCAGGACCATCGCCGGGTAGATGGCGATCTCGGGCCGGTCATCCGTCTCCTTGATGAAGCGCCATTTCAGCGCCACCCGCAGGTCGCCGATGCCGAACTCGGAAGGGCCATCCTGCGGCAGCGCGTGGGCGAAGCCGCCCTGGATGTTCAGATGCATGTCCGGCCAGATGCCGTAGTTGAAGTCAGCGATCGGGCCATCTATCTCGCTGCCGTCGCGGGCGCGATCCAGGCTGTAAGCAGGGATGATCTCGAAGGTCTGGTAATCCACCGGGTCCGGGTCATCCGTGAGATACGGCGGCCCGGCCCAGGCGGTGATGGGGCAGAGGCAGAGCAGTTGCAGTAGGTGCCGGCGCATGCCGGCATTATCTCAGCCGGGGACCCAAGCCCTCAATAGAACCCCCACACCAATTTCGCCACCAGTGTATTGCCGGTGACGGTCTGCTGGCCCTGCAACAGGTTCGGGTTCAGCGTCAGGCCATGGTTCCACACCAGGTAGAAGATACGGCCCGGCTGGACGTTCCACTGCAGGATCGCGTTCTCGGAGGTGGTGCGGCTCACGCTGTTGTATTGGGTGAGCGTCGAGAGCGTGAGGTCCGGCGTGAAGGAGTAGTTGAGCGTCAGTTCCGTGACCCGCAGGATGCCGTCGGATTGGGTGCCGTAGATCCATAACCAGCCGCTGAACGCGCTCATGGTGAAATGGCCGCCCGGCGCCGACCAGGCCACGTTGGGGAAGAAGTCCTTGTAGTGCGCGCTATACAGGTCTCCGGCTTCGGCGCTGTAGCCGAATACGAAGTCGTCGGCGGTGGGCGAGCTCATGTTCGAGTGGACGGTGATGAAGTGGTAGCTCCCCGCCGGGAAGGTCACCTCCGGCACGACGGAGTAAGGCTTTGCCAGCACCTCGTAGTTCGTGTTGATCTGGAGGTTCCAGTGCCAGCCGCCCTGGGTGGTGAATTGCACCGGATTGAAGTTCCAATCGTCGCTCTGCACGTGATCGTCGAGGCCGGTCACGTAGTACCAGCCCGCGTTCTCGAAGAACTGCCGCACCCAGGAGAAGTCGCTGTCCGCGCCCGGTCGAGGCTGCCAGGTTACGTTTCCCGAGATCTGCTTGGTGCCGGGCCGCTGCAGGAATCCGAGCGCCGGATCCAGCGCGTCGCCGAAGAAGTTGTAGTTGAGGTCGGCGTACCAGAGGTCGTTGGGGTATTCCGCGTCGAAGCCATAGCCGCCACGGTTGCCTTCGGGCAGTCCCTGGCCGGAGGAGCGCGCCACCCAGCCCGAGAGGTTCAGGTTCTTGTCTCCCTGGAAGGTGGAGCTGCTCCAGGTGCTGTCGAGACTGGTGAGGGTGTTGTCGGACTGGCCCAGGGGGTCGCCGCGGGTCACCAGTCCGCCGACGCGCCACTCGCTGTTCACGTTGTACACCGCGCGCCCGGCGAACAGGTTGCTGTCGCTGGATACGTCCGTGTCCGCCATCTGGGTGTCGAGCATCCCCAAGGTCCAGTCGCCGGCATGGCCCAGGAGCTTGACGCCCCCGTCCACCGGCACCGTCACGCCGTTCACCAGACCGATGCTGCGCGAGTAGAAGGGGATGAAGTTCTGCCCCAGGTTGTGGCTGAAGGTGAAGATGTTGGCGCCGTCCAGAAAGAAGGCGCGGGTCTCGGGGATGGATTGCGCGTAGGGCGAGGCGCTCACGTTCAGGCTGTTGGCCTGGGCCTCCGAGAAATCCGTGTGATAGGTGAGCAGGCCCGCCAGCTCCGGCGTGAGGTTGTATTTGAGGTCGAAGCCCGTGTAGCTCTCGGTGTCGTGCTTCTCGTCGCTGTATTCCGTGACGCCGTAGGGATCGAATTCGAAACCCGAACCCTGGTCCAGCCCCTGGATGCCGGTGAGCCTGCCTTCCCGATGCAGGTTGGTGGGGGTGGCGTCCAGGCTGACACCCGACCACACCAGGGTCATGAGTTTCCGTGGCACGTAGCGGCTGACGTTGAGTCCCCACACCGCGTTGCGCTTGGGGAACTGCAGGCTCTGGGCGGCGATGCGGATCTCGGCGGTCCAGCCGTCTGCGGTGCGTTTCACCGCCGCATCCCAGTAGCCGTTCCAGCTGTAGTCCACGGCCGGGGTGTTGCTGTTGGTATTGTTGTAGCCGGGCGAGATCAGCCCGTCAGCCTTGGCGCCGCCGGCGTTCACCTGGAATACATAGGCGAGCTTCTGCTGGCCGAAGGTGTCCAACACCACCATCACGCTGTCATCGGCGGACTGATCGCCGTCCCGCTGCAGGGTGTGGATCGAGAGATGCGCGGGATCCGGGTCGGTGGCGGTGATGCCGAAGTACAAGTAATTGGTGCCGCGCAGCACCTTGACGGTGGTGATGTAGGGCGTAGCTGCGCCGGGATGGGGATTCTGCTGGGTCAGCGTGATGGCCGGGGCTTGCTGCCAGACGGGCTCGTCCAGCGCACCGTCCAGGTTGATGCTGCCGGCGGTGGTGCCGGCTTCCATCACCGGCGCGGATTGGGCAGCCGTCGGCGGCGCATCGTCCGCCATGCCGGGGATAGACAGGGTGCAGAGGGCGGTGAGCAACCACGCCGCCGGTCCGTGTCGCAAGCCCGGCGGGCACCGCTCGCCTATACTGAACCGACCCAAGCGGGAGACAGCCGTGATCCGCATCTTGCTCATCGCCATCCTCTCGTCCTTCACTTTCGCCGTCCAGGCAGACGGATCACCGGTCCCTGCGCAGGGTGACTTCACCGTCCCGGAGTTCCATTTCGATTCCGGCGCGAGCCTGAAGGGCCTGCGCCTGCACTACACCATGTATGGGGCGCCGAAGCGCGACGCCGCGGGTCACGTCACCAACGCCGTACTCATCATGCACGGAACCGGCGGGTCCGGTCAGCAGTTTGTATCTGACAAGTTCGCCCAGGTTTTGTTCGGTGCCGGCCAACTCCTGGATGCCAGCCGCTACTACATAATCCTTCCTGACGACATCGGCCACGGCCAGTCCAGCAAGCCCAGCGACGGGCTGCATATGAAGTTCCCCCATTATGACTACCAGGACATGGTGCTCGCCGAGCATCTCTTGCTCACGGACGGCCTCAAGGTGGATCACCTGCGCCTGGTCATGGGCACCTCCATGGGCTGCATGCATAGCTGGATGTGGATGGAGGAGTATCCGGACTTCATGGACGCCGGCATGCCGCTGGCTTGCCTCACGGTGGAGATCGCCGGGCGTAACCGCATGTGGCGCAAGATGGCCATGGACGCCATCACCACCGATCCCGGTTTCAAGGGCGGTGACTACACCCAGCAACCTCATGGCTTGGATTCAGCGCTCTATATATTGGCGCTCATGGGCAGCGCGCCCCTGGAGATGCAGAAGGATTATCCGACCCGCGCGGCAGCGGACGCGGATCTCGACGACTGGATGCGCCAGCGGCGCCCGAAGTACGATGCCGACGACCTCGTGTACCAGCTGGATTCGTCGCGCGACTACGATCCTTCGGCCAAACTCGGCGGCATCAAGGTGCCGGTGATGTATGTGAACTCCGCCGACGACATGATCAACCCGCCGGAACTTGGGCTGGCCGAACAGGAGATCAAGAAGGTGAAGCGCGGCCGGTTCGTGCTGTTGCCGATCACCCCGGATACGCGGGGCCACGGCACCCATACCCTCCCCGCCATCTGGAAGGGCTATCTCGCGCAGCTGCTCGCCGAGTCCGGCGGCTGAGACGGGAGGCGCATCGGGCGAGACCTCCAGGGCTATTTCCCGTGAGATAATCCCGTCGCTGGACCCTTCCCCACGCCCTTGCTAGGCTTTTCGCGCGGTCATCTAAGAAATCGGGGATTACGTCCCGCACCGCCGGGGCGCGTCGCAAGGGGTCAGCATCCATGTCTCGTCGCATCATCGCGCTACGCGCGTCAGCCTTCTTCGCTCTCATCGTGCTCACTGGACTCGCCGCGGCGGACACACCCGGCATCGCGACGCCCGGCGGCGCCGTGCAGGTGCTGCGCGTCACGCCCTCCGGCGACACCCGATCGTTCCAACGCCAGGTGGTGATCCAGTTCGACCGGCCGATGGTAGTGCTGGGTTCCGTGCCGCCGCGCCTGGACAGTGCGCCCGTGACCATCACGCCCGTCCTGCCTTGCAACTGGCATTGGTTGAACACCTCCACGCTCGCCTGCGAACTCGGCGAGCGCAGCGGAGAAGCTGCTGCGCAAGCCGAAAGCCGGACCCATGCCCGCATGGGCATGCAGGTGGAACAGGGCGGGCTCGCTCCGGCCACCAGCTACCACGTGGTGGTGCAGGCCGGCATCAAGGCCCTGGACGGCAATACCCTGGAGAGCGACGTGGAGGATGACTTCTCCACTGAACAACCCGCCGCGCAATACGGCTACCCGCTCGAATGGAGCGGTCCCACGGATCCCGTGGTGGAGGTCATGTTCAACCTGCCGGTGACCAAGAGTTCCGTCGAAGCGCACTTGTATTTCGACAGCGGTGCCGGCCGTGCGCCGGTGAGCGCTTCGGCGGCTCCCGACGATCGGCGCGACTACTACGTGCTCCCCGCTGCTGGCGGCGCGCCGGTGCACGTGGCCTCGTCGCAACCGGGCGCCGAACGGCCGGCGGACGAGGAAGAAGAGGACGAGAACGAGGGCGAAGACGGCGGCGATGAGGATGGCGGCGCTCAACCCGCGCCGGCCACTGCCAGCAAAGCTCCGGCCGCCGCCGCGGCTCCCGCCGGCGAGGAAGCCCGCTACCGCTGGCTCATCGCGGTGCGCTCCAGTACGCAGCCGTTGCCGGGCGATACGCAAGTGACCTTGGAACAAGAAGCAGGCTTGGCGACGCCGCTCGGCCCGGATACCGGGACCCGCGAATCCACCATCACCCGCATGCAAACCTACGGTGAACCGGAATTCCTGGGGATCACCTGCGGCGACCACAACGACGTCATATACCGCGACGATCCCGCCAATGCGGGACAGGGCACCCGCCCATCCTGTGAGCCCACCCGTTACGTGTACCTGGTGTTCAGCGCGCCCATGAAGTCGGATGAGCTGAAGGCGCATTTCTCGGCGCAGGTGAACGGCAAGACCGTGGACCCGATCGGCGAGGTCCCGGATGAAGAACGCTGGGCCCGGCGCGGCCGCGGCGGCGAGCATTTCTATGTGACCTTCTCCACACCCTTGAAGGCAGCCGCCGATTACACGGTGCAGATGAGCGCCGGCCTCAAGGACGTCTGGGGCCGTCCCATGCAGCAGAGCGGCAGTGCCGGCTTCCACACCGAGCATCGCGAACCGGACCTGACTCTGGAGGAAGAGACCGCGGTGCTGGAGAAGAGCGTAGACAGCGAAGTGCCGGTCTATTACACCAACCTGGATCAGTTGAGCGCGCATTTCACCCGGCTGACTGTGCCCAAGCAGCACGCGGCAGGGGATAGTTCCGACAGCGTGGAAGAAAAGCAGGTATACGACTACATCCTGCCGGGTATTGCGGATCTTGCGGTGGGCATGGCGCTCGATGTGCGCAAGCTGCTGGATGGTCGCTCCGGCGTGGTGCAAGGCGTCCTCGATCCCACCCCCTCTCCCCAACGTAGGTATTACAGCGAGGATTACCGTTTCTTCGCCGAAGTGACCCCCTTTCACGTGGAAGCCAAGG
>DATBAJ010000022.1:0-2229 GCA_036271575.1 Gammaproteobacteria bacterium | reverse complement strand
GCACGGGCCGGTGGTCTATCAGAGCACGCGGCTTGCGGCCTATGAAGAGGCCCTCGCCCGGTTGCAGGGATCCGGTGCGGTCTTCCCCTGTGCCTGCAGCCGCAGCGAAATTGCCGACAGCGCCGTGACCGGCATCGAGGGCCCCGTGTATCCGGGCACCTGCCGGGGCGGCCTCCCCGCCGGCAAGACGGCCCGGGCCCTGCGGGTGAGGGCCGCCTCCGCCGAGATCCATTTCGAGGACGCGCTCCAAGGCCCCGTCTCCCAAGACCTGGCGCGAGAGATAGGCGACTTCATCGTGCGCCGGGCGGACGGCTGCCATGCCTATCAATTGGCTGTAGCGGTAGACGACGGCTGGCAGGGCATCACCCACGTGGTGCGCGGCGCAGACCTCCTGCTCTCCACCCCGCGCCAGATCCACATCCAGACCCTGCTTGGGATGCCGCACCCTATCTATATGCACCTGCCGGTGGCGGTGAATGCAGCCGGTGAAAAGTTGAGCAAACAGACCCATGCGGCGCCCCTGGACCTCTCCCGGCCGGCTTCAGCGCTCTGGCAGGCCCTGCATCATCTCCAGCAATCGCCGCCGCAGTCGCTCATGCATGCATCTATAGATGATGCCTGGGGCTGGGCCTCGGAGCACTGGCAAACTGCGGCAATTACCGGACTTTCGAGCGTGGAAATCGCCTGAGAATTCATATTTCTTAGGTATCGTATCTCATTGTTATATATAGATTTTTATACTCCCTTCTCCGGTATAGCCCGGATTTACTTCACGGCCTGTTGGGGAACAACATGTCGTGTATTAAGGTAGCGCCCCGAATAGGTTTTGCTGCCACACGCATCGGCTCCGAGGCTCTCATGTCCGACGACAAGGTCTACCCTGTCCCCGCGCAGCCGCGCCGCAAGCCGCTCCTCGACGCCGATCAGTATTACGCCCTGTACCGGCAATCCATCGAAGACCCGGAAGGGTTTTGGGGCGAGCAGGCTAAGCGCTTTCTCACCTGGGACAAGCCCTGGGACCAGGTGCTGGAGTGGGACTTCCACAAGGCCCACATCCGCTGGTTCGAAGGCGGCCGGCTCAACGTCAGCGCCAACTGCCTGGACCGGCACCTCAAGACCCGCGGCGAGCAGACCGCCATCCTCTGGGAAGGCGACGATCCGGGCGACGTGCGCCGCATCAGCTACAAAGAATTGCACACAGAGGTCTGCCGGCTCGGCAACCTGCTTAAAGTACGCGGCGTCCGCAAAGGCGACCGGGTCTGCATCTACATGCCCATGGTCCCGGAAGTGGCCGTGGCCATGCTCGCCTGCGCGCGCATCGGCGCGGTGCATTCGGTGGTGTTCGGCGGTTTCTCGCCGGAGTCCCTGAAGGACCGCATCCTGGATTCGGACTGCCAGCTGCTCATCACCGCGGATGAAGGCCTGCGCGGCGGCAAGAAGATCCCGCTCAAGGCCAACTGCGATGAGGCGCTGAAGTCCTGCCCCGCCGTGCATACGGTGCTGGTGCTGAAGCGCACCGGCGGCGACATCGCCTGGGACGACCAGCGCGACATCTGGTACCACGAGACCGTGCCGGACCAGTCCGCGGACTGCACCGCCGAATCCATGGGCGCCGAGGATCCGCTGTTCATCCTCTACACCTCCGGTTCCACCGGCAAGCCCAAGGGCGTGCTGCACACCTGCGGCGGCTATCTGCTTTATGCCGCCATCACCCACAAGTACGTGTTCGACTACCAGGACGGCGACGTCTACTGGTGCACCGCGGACGTGGGCTGGGTCACGGGCCATTCCTACATCGTGTATGGGCCGCTGGCCAATGGCGCGACGACCCTCATGTTCGAGGGCGTGCCGAACTTCCCGGATGCCTCCCGCTTCTGGGAGGTGATCGACCGGCATCAGGTGAACATCTTCTACACCGCGCCCACTGCCCTGCGCGCGCTCATGAGCCAGGGCGATGAATACGTGCAGGAGACCTCGCGCGCCAGCCTGCGCATCCTCGGCAGCGTGGGCGAACCTATCAATCCAGAAGCCTGGGAGTGGTATTACCACGTGGTGGGCGAAGACCGCTGCCCCATCGTGGATACCTGGTGGCAGACCGAGACCGGCGGCATCCTCATCACCGCGCTGCCGGGCGCGCATGAGCTCAAGCCCGCGCATGCGTCCTTCCCCTTCTTCGGCGTGCGTCCCGCATTGGTCGATGCCTCGGGCAAGATCCTCGACGGCGAAACG
>DATBAJ010000021.1:0-40416 GCA_036271575.1 Gammaproteobacteria bacterium | reverse complement strand
GCCTTCGGCGGCGAGAAGGAGACCGGCGGCGGCCGCGAATCCGGTTCCGATGCCTGGAAGCAATACATGCGGCGCCAGACCAACACCCTCAACTGGTCCGACTCCCTGCCCTTGGCGCAAGGTATCAAGTTCGATTTGGGTTAAATGGTCGATGTACAGACTTGAGTGATAATGGAATACGCCGCGCACCTGCGCGGCGTATTTCTATCTCCGGAGTGGACGCGTGTTGAACCTGGATCTGCTGCTGCTCGCCATCCTGCAGGGCGTCACCGAGCTCTTCCCCATCAGCAGCCTCGGCCACAGCGTGCTGGTGCCGGCACTGCTGCACTGGCCCATAGATCGCGACGCGCCCTGGTTCCTGCCCTACATCGTGGTGCTGCACCTCGGCACTGCGACCGCGTTGTTCGTGTATTTCTGGAAGGATTGGTTGTCGCTCTTGAGCGGCACCGTGGCGGCGCGCGGCAGCCTCAGGGACCCGCAAGCACGCCTCTTCTGGCTGCTGGTCTGCGGCACGGTACCGGCGGCCCTGCTGGGCTTGTTGCTGGAACATTGGATCAAGGGGCTGTTCACCGGTTTCGCGGTGGCGGCGGTGTTCCTGATGATCAATGGCGCGATATTGCTGGCAGGTGACCGGCTCAAGGCTCGTGTGGCGTCCCAGACGCCGCAATCCTTGAGCTGGATGAAAGCGTTCCTCATCGGCTGCGCCCAGGCGCTCGCCTTGATCCCCGGCATCTCCCGTTCCGGTGTGACGCTGGTAGCGGGACTCATGGGCGGGCTCGACTACGCGGCCTCGGCTCGTTTCTCCTTCCTCCTGGCCACACCCATCATCGGCGCTGCCGGCGTATTGGAGTTGCCGAAGCTCATGCATCAGCACGCCACCCTGCCGCCGGGTTTGCTGCCGGTGATCCTGCTGGGGGGTGTATTGTCGGGGGTGTTCGCCTGGCTGAGCACTTGGTTCTTGATGCGCTGGTTCAAGTCCCATGAACTGATGGCGTTCCGGCCATTCGGTATCTATTGTCTGGCAGCGGGTGCGGCGTCGTTGCTCATCTTATTGGTCTGGACCTGAGTCTTCCGCCACGAAATACGGCAAGTCCAGGACCGGTGCCTCTAGCCCTAAGCGCGTGATCACCGCCGTCACCTGCCCCCGATGATGGGTAGCATGGTTGAAGGCGTGGCCCAGTTGCAGGGCCAAGGGGTATTCCCGGCGCTTGCCTTCGCTGTCCAGATAAGCCCAAGGCGCGCTGATGCAGGTCTCATCCAGCGTTGCGACCGTATCCCGCAACACTGCCGCCTGCCGCGCCAGTTCCTCGGCCAAGCGGCCCCGTTCCTTCACCAGTTCCTGATCCAGGCCGCTCATGGCGAAAGGCCGGCCGGTGATGCGGCCGTGCCACAGCAGGTCCACCAGCAACAGATGGTTCAGCGTGCGGTGCACGCTGCGGAAGAACAGGCCCTGATCCGCGTGATACTGGGCATCGCTCATGGGCTGCAACGCCCTCAACAACCGCGCCTGGGCCCAGACATGGTAGCGGCCCAGCGCTGCGAAGTAGCTCCGCTGCTGCATCAGGCTTCCTCGAAGCGATTCTTGTCCCGGTTCTTGCGCACTTTCAGCGCGTCGAACACCCGCCCATTCATGAAGATGTAGACGCCGGCCGGGAGCGCCTGGGCCGCGGCTACTGCGCCGCCGATGTTGAAGATGGCATCGCTGCCGCGGAAGCGCGCCGGGTTGAGGGAACCCGTCAGCACCACGGTCTTGCCGGGGATACCCTGCAATACCTTGGCGGTCTCGGTCATGGTATCGGTGCCATGGGTGATGAGCACGCGTTCGGCGGGGTCGGCTGCCACTGCTTTGCGGATGCTCTCCCGGTCTTCATCCGTGAGGTCCAGGCTGTCCTTGCGCATGAGCGACGTCATCTCAAAGGGGAAGCCCACGCCCATCTCGCGCAGGATCTCGCCGATCTGCGGCTCGCCGACCTCATATTCGCTCTTGGCGTCGAAGTAGATCTTGTCGATGGTGCCGCCGGTGGTGAAGATGCGCAGTTTTTGCATGAGAGGGCTCTAGTTGCCGAAGGACGGCGCCAGGGTATTGCCGTTGATGGGGATGCCGAGATAGAGGAAGAACGTACGGTTGCCTGCCTTGCCGACGCCGATGCCGAAATACAGGGGACCCGCCAGGGTGTCCGCACCCAACAGCAGTGTACCGCCGTACTTCATGCCGTTGTCGCCCGACTCCAGGTTGGTGTCGCCCCAGACGTTACCCGCGTCCATGCCGAAGCCGAGGTACCAGCTGCGGCCGAGACCGGTGGGCAAGGTGCCGGCACGCCAGGCGTAGATGGCGTGGGCATCGAAGATACGGTCGCCGCGCAGCTGCCCCTGCCGTTCACCTGCCAGCGAGAGGAAGCCGCCCAACTGGAATTGGTCATACAACGGCAGCCCGGTGCCGAAGTCGCTGCCGCCTTCCGCCAGCAGCAGCAGCGAACCGCTGCCGAGGTCGAAGGCGTGGCCTAAAGTCGCGTCCAGCTTGCTGTAGGTGGTGTCCCCGCCCACCGAGTGGCGCGGGAAGAAACCGGTGATGAGCGCGTAGGAACCACTGGCCGGGAAGTTGCCGTTGTCGAAAGTATCGAAGCTCGCCTCCATGCGCGGTCCCACCAGAGTATCGCGGAAGGTCGGCAAGGCCTGGGGGTCGCCGATGCGCGGCTGCGAGACCACATGGCCGTAGAACACGCCGCCGCGCACCTCGCCGGCGTCGCCCACCGCGAACCCCAGATCCAGGTCGGCGCGCGGAAATACAGTGCTGTATTCGGCGATGCGATCCTGGCCGCGGAACAGGTCGAAGGTCTCGTTCAGGTAATCGGCACTGGGCGCCACGAACACCGTACCCTTGTAGTCGAGGGGCTGGTGCAGTTCGGTATAGAACAGGCGGGTCTTGCCGATCTCGAACTGGTTGCGCCATTCGCCGCCCAGGCTGTCGATCTCGGCGATGGTGTAGTTGCCGAGGAGCTCGTAGCTGCTGTCACCCTCGAAATCATCGGCGATGTGGATGCCGAACTGCAGGTAATTGGGCTGCCATTCCTTGGGTTCGACGATCACGTCGATGCCGGTGCGCCCGTCCTTATGTTGCAGCATCGCGTCCACCCGCTGGAAATAACCCAGGTCGTAGAGCCGGCGCAGGCCATCGTTGATGCGTTGCTCGTCCCAGACGTCACCCGGCTTGATGCCGAAGCGCGCCCGTATCAGCTCAGGGGAGACAGCACCGTTGCCGCTCACGTCGACGAATTCGACCCGCTGCGGCGCTTCCGGCACCTTGCGGAACGTGGTCTCGTAAGCGGCATAGTCGGCGTCCGAGAGCATGAGGTCGGTGCGCTTGGCGAGCTGTGCATAGGCTTGCTGCTCGCCGATCTTGATGGCATCGCCCATGGACTGGAAGTCGGTGGGACCTATGTCACCCAGGTCCGGCTGGACCAGCTCATCGCTGCTGTGCAGCGTGGCGATGGAGTCCTTCACGTTCTGGTTGCCGTACAGCTTCAGCACCTGCAACGAGACGCTGAACACGTCGGTCAGTTCCTTGCTCTTGGAAAGCTGGGTGGCGATGTTGACCGCGATCACCACCTGCGCGCCCATGTTGCGCGCCACATCCATCGGCAGGTTGCGCGACAGGCCGCCGTCCACCAGCAACTGATCGCCGATGTGCACCGGCGGGTACAGCCCCGGCACCGACATGCTGGCATGGATGGCGTCCGCCAGGCTGCCATGGTCCAGCACCACCATGTTGCCGTTGGTTATGTCTGTGGCCACTGCACGGAACGGGATCGGCAGCTTATTGAAGTCCTCGTCCGGCGTGAGGGCCACGGTCAGCACGTTGAGGATGCGGCCCGGCGCATTGCCGTTGACGATGCCCTGAGGCAGGAAGAAACGGTCGCTGGCGTAGCCGAACTCCATGCGCAGCAGGTATTTGAGTTCGTCTTCCTTGTCCTGATAGCTCAGGCGGCTGCGCGGCGGGCTGTTGGCCATGTCCGCCTGCAGGGCCGGGCGGTTCATCTGCAGCTCCAGTTCCTCGGCGCTCATGCCAGCGGCATACAGGCCGCCGACGATGGCGCCCATGCTGGTGCCGACGATGCAGTCCACGGGGATGTGCAGCTTCTCCAGGGCTTCGATCACGCCCACGTGCGCGGCACCGCGGGCACCGCCGCCACTCAGCACCAGGCAGATCTTCGGCCGATCGGAAGCCGGGGCCGCGGGCTCAGCCGGGCGCGCAACCGCATCGGCCATGGCGGCCGATAGCAGCAGCGTGAGCGCGCAGGTGAGGAGTGCTCGCATGACGGGTATCCGTAGGACTGTGCGCATTTTAACGTTTGGACCGCGTGTGGCGCACGTGCGCGGCACGAAGTGCAGCGACGCCGGAGGTCTGGCGATTTAACCGAAGCTTAATTTGACAGCGGGACCGAAGGCACCGGGGCGCATGGATGCACACCCTGGACCGCAGGCGAAGCAGGAAGCGCAGCCTGCGGCGTAGTAATTCGGACTGGATCGTTACTTTGCCGCGTAGGCCAAGCTGAATGCGCCAGGACCAACATGAATACCCGCCACGGTGCTCATCACCGACAACAGGGTCTCCACCTTGTTGGCATGAGCAACTTTCACGAACTCGTCATAGCCCGGAAAGGCCTTCACCTCTTCTGGGTTGCCGGCGTAACTCATGCACACCACCTTGGTGAGCAGACCCTTCTCGATGGCGGCGCTGGCCATGCCGAACAGCTTCTTCATGGCACCATCGAAACCGCGCACCGTGTCCACCGCCTCGGTCTCGCCGCGGTAGGCCTTGAGGATGGGCTTGATGTCCAGCATGGTGCCCATCTGATATTTGAACCAGCCGATGCTGTTATCGCCCTTCTGATGGGCGCGGGCGCGCACGTAATACAGGTCCTGTGGCACCAAGTAGGCGTGTACGTCCTGGGAGAAGTTCTCCACGTGCTGACGCAGACGGTCGAAGGCCACTTCAGCCTGGCCGCCGGCCAGCAGGCGCAGGGCTTCATACACCACCACGCCCTGCCCCGTGAACAAAGTCTTGCTATCCAGCACGCGCAGTGCGAACTGCTCTTCCATGCCGGCGGCCTTGCGGCGCTCCTTATAGCCGGACAGGATCATGAAGGACGCCTTGGTGGCGTTCTCGAACACCGGGCTGCGGCTGCTGGACACCGTGATCACCAGGACCCGGTCGTACTTCAATACCAGTTGGTCCAGGAACCAGTCCTTGATCGCCTTCACCGAGAGCGGCGCCGTGGTGATCTCGAGTTCTTTCTCCGCCACGTAGCGACGATAGAACTCCATGGTCTGGTCTGGGTCGCGCACATCCTTGAAGTTCATGGTGCCGAACTGCATGTTGATCGGCATGATCTCCAGACCATGCTGCTGCAGGAAGTTGCGCGGCAGGTCACAGGCCGCGTCGACGACGATCCCGATCTTCTGTGGCATGGCTCTTGCTCCCGAAACCCTTTTCTTATGCCCCGCCCGGCGCACCGGACGCCCGTCGCCTAACGGCGCGAGTCATTTAACTTAAACTCCGTCCAAGATAGCACAGCCCGGCCCGTTTTTCCCATTGGGTATGCGGGGTTACGCCTGTTACAGACCCAGCGTCTTGGCCTCATCCCAGTAGCCGTCCATCTCCTGCAGGGTAGCCTGTTCCGGTCCGCGTCTTTGCTCAGCGAGACGCGTCTCGACATGCCGGAACCGGCGCTCGAACTTGCGGTTGGTGCTGCGCAGGGCCTGTTCCGGGTCCACACCGAGCTTGCGTGCGAGGTTAGCCACGGCGAACAGCACGTCTCCCAACTCGTCTTGCAGACGCGGCTGCGGTGCCTTGCCCGCCACTTCCTGCTCCAGTTCCGCTATCTCCTCGCGGATCTTGCCGAACACAGGCTCGAGTTCCGGCCAATCGAAGCCCACCCGCGCCGCCCGCTTCTGCAACTTCTCCGCGCGGGTCAGGGATGGCAGCCCCACAGGGATGCCATCTAGTACTCCACCCTGGGCCTTGGCGGCGCGTTCAGCTGCCTTGCGTGACTCCCAGTCCCGGGTCTGTTGAGCTGCATCATCGATTTCGGCATCGCCGAACACATGCGGATGGCGCGCGACCAGCTTGTCGCCGATGCCGGCCGCCACTTGTTCGAAACCGAAGAGGCCTGCCTCCTCCGCCATGCGCGCGTGATATACGACTTGCAGCAGGAGATCGCCCAGTTCCTCGCGCAAGGCCGTGAGATCTCCCCGCTCGATGGCATCGGCCACCTCATAGGCTTCCTCGACCGTATAAGGCGCGATGGTACTGAAGGTCTGGACCTTGTCCCACGGGCAGCCCCGTTCCGGGTCCCGGAGCCGTGCCATGATCTCCAGCAGACGTTGGATCCCGGTCACGGTGGTGCCTCGCTTAAGGTTTCCAGGAAGTTGACCAGCATGGCGGCAGTGGCGCCCCAGATGATCTGTTCCTGATACTTGAACAAGTAGAACCCAACTTTCTCGCCGCCCAGTTCCCGGGTCTGGACTTCCCGGTTCTTGGGATCCGCCAGGAACGCGACAGGCACCTCGAAGACCTCCGCCACTTCCAGGGGGTCTACCGTCAGTTTGAATCCGGGTTGCACCAGACCCACCACGGGCGTGACCGCATAGCCGCTTATGGTGAGGTAGCCCCTGAGGTAACCCACCACTTCGATCTGGCCGGGCTCAAGGCCGATCTCTTCATGGGTCTCGCGAAGGGCTGTGGCCGCCGGGTCCCGGTCCTCGGCCTCACGGCTGCCGCCAGGGAAGCTCACCTGGCCCGCATGGTCGTGGAGCTGCTCGGTGCGCTTGGTCAGGAGCACCGTGGGCTCCGGATGAGTGACGAGAGGCAGGAGCACCGAGGCCTGGCGCCAGGGCTGCTTGGGGAGGAAACCGGGGGGCAGATCACCCACCACTCGCCGTGGGCTGAAGTCATCGGGGGCATGGGTTCCCCCGAATCGGCGGCGGATCAACTCGGGGAAATTTCCGCCTTTTAAGTCCATTTTTATCAATAAGTTATCAATAGTCTTAAGAGTAAATTCTTATTCCTTGATCCCGCCCTTGGTCAGACTCGCCGGATCCAAGAGTTCCTTCAGGCGCGCTTCTGAGAGTTCGGTCATCTCTTTGGCCACCTCCAGGATGGGGCGCTTCTGCTTGTAGGCCTGCTTGGCGATGGCGGCGCCCTTCTCATAGCCGATGACCGAGTTGAGGGCGGTCACCAGGATGGGGTTCTTGTCCAAGGCCTCCTGCAGGCGCGCATCGTTGACCACGAAGCCCTTGATAGCGTCGTCCGCCAAGGCACGGGATACGTTGGCCAGGAGTCCCACGCTCTCCAGGAGGTTGTGGGCGATGACCGGCAGCATCACGTTCAGCTGGAAGTTGCCGGACTGGCCGGCCACGGTGATGGCCATGTCGTTGCCGATGACCTGAGCCGCCGCCATGGCCGTGGCTTCCGGGATCACCGGGTTTACCTTGCCGGGCATGATGCTGGAACCGGGTTGCAGGGCCGGCAGTGCGATCTCGCCCAAGCCAGCCAGGGGGCCGCTGTTCATCCAACGCAGGTCGTTGGCGATCTTCATGAGACTCACCGCCACGGTCTTGAGCTGGCCAGAGAGTTCCACCGCTGCATCCTGGGAACTCAGGGACTCGAAGTAGTTATCGCTGGCCTTGAAGGCCACGCCGGTGCGCTTGGCCAGTTCCGCTGCCATGCGCTTGCCGAACTCCGGATGGGCGTTGATGCCGGTGCCGACGGCGGTGCCGCCCTGGGCGAGTGCATTCAAGCGCGGACTCGCGGCTTCCACCCGCGCCACGCCGTGGCGGATCTGGGCAGCCCAGCCCGAGAGTTCCTGCCCCAGGGTCACGGGCATGGCATCCATGAGATGGGTGCGTCCGGTCTTCACGACCTTGGCGGTATCCCTGGACTTGGCCTCCATGGTCTCCGCCAGGTGCTTCAAAGCCGGCAGCAGCTTCTCCTTCACTTCCAGGGCCGCGCTCACGTGGATAGCGGTCGGGATCACGTCATTGCTGCTCTGGCCCATATTCACGTGGTCGTTGGGGTGCACCTTGTCCGCGCCGCTACGGGCGCTCGCCAGATGGGCGATCACCTCGTTGGCGTTCATGTTGGTGCTGGTGCCGGAACCGGTCTGGAACACGTCGATGGGGAAATGCCGGTCGTGCTTGCCTTCCGCCACTTCCAGGGAAGCGGACTCGATGGCCTTGGCGCGGCCCACGTCCAGCACGCCCAGTCCCAAATTCACGGTGGCAGCAGAGGCCTTGATGAGTCCCAAGGCGCGGATGAAGGCGCGCGGCATGGGGATGCCGCTTATGGGGAAGTTCTGCACCGCACGCTGGGTCTGGGCGCCCCACAGTGCATCGGCCGGGACCTTGAGTTCACCCATGCTGTCGTGCTCGACCCGGAAGGACTTGTCCGACATCTCCGCTCCTCAAGAATCCGGCTAAGGAAAACTGATTAAGCCGCTGATTTCAGTATATAATTGCAGCCCATCAGAGCGATGAAACCGATACCCGAAGGGCCGCGAAAGGGATTCGGTTATTATCCGCCATTCCACCAGGGGATGCACGAAAACCCATGGAATCCTCGATGCTGACCGCCCTTTCGCCGCTGGATGGCCGCTACGCCGGCAAGACCGAGGCGTTGCGCACCTTGTTCAGCGAATACGGACTCATGCGCCAGCGGGTCACGGTGGAACTCGGCTGGTTCTCGGTGCTCGCGGACGAACCCGGGATCCCTGAGATACCGGCCATGTCAGACGAGGACACCGATTTCCTGGTGGGTCTGATCCGGGACTTCGACATCAAGGGTGCCGAACGCATAAAAGAGATCGAGTCCACCACCAATCACGACATGAAGGCGGTGGAGTATTACCTCAAGGAACAGATGGCCACCCGGCCGGCCTTGAAGGAAGTCAGCGAGTTCATCCACTTCGGCTGCACCTCGGAAGACATCAACAACCTCGCCTATGCGCTGATGCTGAAGCATGGCCGCGAGAACGTGCTGCTGCCGATGATGGAACGCATGATCGAGCGTCTGCGGGCCCAAGCGCGGCGCCACGCCGACCTGCCGATGTTGTCCCGCACCCATGGTCAGCCGGCCACCCCCACCACGCTGGGCAAGGAACTTGCCAACGTCGTGTATCGCCTGCGCCGCCAATGCGATCAGCTGAAGGCGGTGGAGCTGCTCGGCAAGATGAACGGGGCCGTGGGCAACTACAACGCACACCTCGCTGCCTACCCGGACGTGAACTGGGAGGCGCTCAGCATCAAACTGGTCGAATCGCTTGGGCTCACCTGGACGCCCTACACCATCCAGATCGAACCCCACGACTACATGGCGGAATACTTCGACGCCCTGGCTCGCTTCAACACCGTGCTGCTGGACGCTTGCCGCGATATCTGGGGATACGTCTCCATCGGCTACTTCAAGCAGAAACCGGTTGCGGGCGAAGTGGGCTCGTCCACGATGCCGCACAAGGTGAACCCCATCGACTTCGAGAACGCCGAGGGCAACCTCGGGGTCGCCAATGCATTGCTGCATCATTTCGCCGAGAAGCTGCCGCTGTCCCGCTGGCAACGCGACCTCACCGATTCCACGGTGCTACGCAACGTAGGCGTGGGCATCGGACACAGCGTGCTGGCCTACGAGGCCTTCCTCAAGGGCCTCTCCAAGCTCGAAGCCGACGCCGAGAAGCTCAACACGGACCTGGAAGCCAACTGGGAAGTGTTGGCCGAGGCGGTGCAGACCGTGATGCGCCGCTATGGCGTGGACGAGCCCTACGAGAAGCTCAAGGCCCTGACCCGGGGGCGGCGCGTCGACGAGGACGTCATGCGCGAATTCATCAAGGAACTGGATATCCCCAACGATGCCAAGGCGCGTCTACTGACCCTGACACCGCAGTCGTACATCGGCCTGGCTGCCAAACTCGCGAAGGAAATCTGACATGCGCACGCTCGCCTCCTGTTGCCTCCTGTTGCTGCTGACCGCCTGTGCCTCCATGCAATCCAGCACCGGCATCGATACCCCCATGCATCCGGAAGGCAACCAGCAAGTCGGCTGGCAGCAGGTGACCACCGGCGACGGCGACCCTCTGTTCGTGGTGCGCAGTTCCGGCAAAGGCTCCTACTCAGCGATGATCGAGGTCGCCGAGACCCAGGCGGCCAAGCTCTGTCCTGACGGCTACGGCGTGCTGGACATCGAAGGCAACGACCAGCCGCAGGTGGAGACGCTCTCACCGAAGTTCGTGCTGGCGAGCGAACTGCGCTTCAAGGTGCGCTGCTACGAGAAAGACTCCGAAAACTGAGCCTTGAGCCATGCACGCCGCTGAGTCCTCGCGCCTGCTCGGCGGGCTGACGCCGCGCGAATTCCTGAAGCAGCACTGGCAGAAGCAGCCGTTGCTGATCCGCGGCGCCTTCCCCGGCCTCGTCTCGCCCCTCTCCGCCGAAGAACTGGCCGGCCTCGCCTGCGAGGAAGGCGTGGAAGCGCGCCTGGTGACGCGGACGCGCAAGGCGCCCGGCTGGAAACTGCGCCACGGACCATTCCTGCACAAGGACTTCAAAAGCCTGCCGAAGCGCGATTGGACCCTGCTGGTACAGGACGTAGACAAGTATGTGCCGGCGGTGACCGCGCTGCTGGATCCATTCCGCTTCATCCCGGGCTGGCGCATCGATGACGTGATGGTGAGCTACGCAGCCGACGGCGGTTCGGTGGGGCCGCACGTGGACGCGTATGACGTGTTCCTGCTGCAGGTGGCGGGCATGCGTCGCTGGGACATCAGCACCGTGCCGCAGCGCGAACGCAGCGCACCCGGCCTGGAGCTGAAGCAAGTGGAACCGTTCACGCCCGAGGAGAGCTGGCTCCTGATGCCCGGAGACATGCTGTATCTGCCACCCGGCGTGGCCCACCACGGCGTGGCCTTCGGCGAATGCATGACCTATTCGATCGGTTTCCGCGCCCCGTCCCAGAACGAGATGCTGGCGGACTTCGCCGGCCTGCTGATGCAGAGCGCCGATGGCGGGACGCGTTACGCCGACCCGGACTTGCTGCCCGCCGCCAATGCCGGCGAGCTGCCTCTCGAAGCGCGCGCCCGGGCACGGCAGATGCTGCGCACCCAGCTCAAGCCCTCCGACGAAGTACTGGACATCTGGTTCGGCTGCTTCATGACCGAACCGAAACCCTGGCTGAAACCCGTGCCCCCGGCCCGGCGCAGCAGCGTCGCCCGGCTCAGGGAGATGCTGGAACGCGAACGGGCCCTGGACTGGCACCCGGCGGTTCGGGTCGCATGGTTCAGCGTACGTCAGGCCTGTCACCTGTTCGTGGATGGCAAACACTATCCGCTGCCGGAGCGGCTCACGGGATTCGCGGAACTCATGGGCGAGGGACGCGGACCCGATGCCGCGCGATTGCGCCGTCACGCCGGGGATCCGCAGTTGCAGACCCTGCTGCTAGAGTGGCTCAATGCGGGTCAACTGGAGTGGCGGCGATGAACGGCTTCCGGGTGCGCATCGCCGACTGGGAACGGGAACGCGAGGCCATGCGCGCCATCCGCACCCCGGTATTCATCCAGGAGCAGCAGGTGCCCCAGCAGATAGAGTGGGACGAGATGGATCCCTTGTGCGTGCACGCCCTGGCGCTGGACGCGGATGGCACACCCATCGGCACCGGCCGGCTGGCACCCGACGGAAAGATCGGCCGCATGGCAGTACTGGGGGAATGGCGCGGCAAGGGTGTCGGCGCGGCGATACTGGATTTCCTGGTGGCCAGTGCGCGGGAACGCGGTATCAAGGAATGCCGGCTGCATGCGCAGCAGCATGCCCTGGAGTTCTATCTGCAGCATGGTTTCGAGGCTGAGGGCGAGGAGTTCATGGAAGCAGGCATCCCCCATGTGAGCATGCGCAAGGTGCTATGAGATGGAGACTCCGAGCGAAGACCATTACAAGAGGTTGGAGACCCTGGCTGACAATCGCGAGGCAGCCGTCGCCGTGGCGGCCGTCGCGAAGCGCGAACTGGCCTTATTCAGCCGCGACCTCGAGGTCCCCCTCTATGACAAGGACGAGTTCGTCCGCACGGTGCAAGCGCTTGCCACGCGTTCCCGCATGAGCCGCATCCGCATCGTGTGCATCGACGCCGGCCCTTCCATCCGCGCCGGACATCGTTTGGTGGGCCTGGCACAACGGTTCAATTCTTATATAGAGGTGCGCCAGGCTTCGCATGACCATGCCAATCTCGCCGAGACCTTCCTGGTGGCGGACGAGACTGCGGTCCTGTACCGGCCCATCGCCACGCGTTACGAAGGCTACGCCGACACCCATGCACCGCTGGAGGCCCGTAAATTCCTCAAGCAGTTCACCGAGATATGGGAGAAAGCCGAGCCCGATCCCGAGTTCAGGAGGTTGGGAGTTTAGATATTGCGTCTTGAACACGAGCAGGAAATGAGGGATTTTTGTCTCTGGCTAGGCGGGCGAGGCGAGCTGGAGGGAGCGTACTCTTGGCGTACGTGACCGACTGCAAGCCGAAGCGCAACAACGCCAGAGGCAAAAAGACCCATTTCCGGAAATTAGGACTGAATTAGATGGTCTGGAAACCTCATGTCACCGTCGCCGCTGTCGCCGAACGCGACGGTCGTTTCCTGGTGGTCGAAGAAGAGATACGCGGCAAGCGCGTGTTCAACAACCCGGCGGGCCACCTGGACCCGGGTGAGAGCCTGATCGATGCGGTGCGTCGCGAGACCCTGGAGGAGACCGGCTGGGACTTCGAGCCGGAGGCTGTCACCGGCATCTATCTTTGGAAGAACCCGGAAGTGGATGCCACTTTCCTGCGTGTCGCCTTCCGCGGTCGTTGCCTACGCCACCACCCGGAACGCAGGCTCGACCATGGCATCGTGGCGGCCCACTGGCTGACCCGCGACGAACTCGCCGGCGAACGCCATCTCCTGCGTACGCCCCTGGTACTGCGCTGCATCGACGACCTGCTGGCGGGCAGGCACTATCCCCTGGAACTGCTAAGTCACCTGGACTAGCGTGCCGCGCTGGCGCGTAAAATAGCCGCATGCCAGCCCCCTCCTCCTCTATCCGCGTCATCGTCGGCCTGTCCGGCGGCGTGGATTCCGCCGTGGCGGCGCTCTTGCTCAAGCAGCAGGGCTGCCAGGTGGAAGGCCTGTTCATGGATAACTGGGAAGATGGCGAGGACGAGAGCTATTGCACGGCCGCCGAGGATTTCCAGGACGCGAGACAGGTCTGCGAAGCCTTAGGCATACCGCTGCACAAGGTGAACTTCGCCGCCGAATACCGGGAGCGGGTGTTCCGGCATTTCCTGGACGGTTACCGGGCGGGCTTCACGCCGAACCCCGACGTGCTGTGCAACAGCGAGATCAAGTTCAAGGCTTTCCTGGAGCATGCGTTGCGCCTGGGCGCGGCCCACATCGCCACCGGACACTACGCGCGCCTGGCCTCGACGGCGGATGGCGTGAAGCTATTGAAAGCGAAGGACGCCGGCAAGGACCAAAGTTACTTCCTGCACGCAGTCCCGCAAGCTGCATTGCGACAGACGCTGTTCCCCTTAGGCGAGCTGCAGAAGACCGATACCCGAGCATTGGCGCGAGAAGCGGGCTTCGCCAACCATGCGAAGAAAGACAGCACCGGTATCTGTTTCATCGGCGAACGGCGCTTCACGGAATTCCTCGGCAAGTATCTGCCGGCGCAACCGGGGGATATCGTCACCCCGGAGGGCCGGGTCATGGGCCGGCACAACGGGCTCATGTATTACACCCTGGGCCAGCGCCAGGGCATCGGCATCGGCGGTGCCCGGGATACGGACCCCTCGCCCTGGTATGTGGCCGGCAAGGACATGGAAGGAAACCGGCTAGTGGTGGTGCAGGGCCATGATCATCCACGGCTGCTGAGCGCGGCACTGGAAGCCGTGCATCTGCACCGGGTCTCGGGCAAGGTATCGGCCCTGCCGATGCGCTGCATGGCCAAGACCCGTTATCGTCAGGGGGATCAGGCTTGCCGGGTGACCCAGACAGGACAAGACAACTGCCGGGTGGAGTTCGATGTGCCTCAGCGTGCCGTGACGCCAGGCCAATATGCGGTGTTCTATGAGGGTGAGGAATGCCTCGGCGGCGGCGTCATCGCCGCTTCGGTGACAGCGCTGGCGCACACCGGACTGCGGGTGGAGACCGGTTAAGCCTGACTCAGGGCAGCCGCTTCCCTTATAATGGTCGGCCTTGACACACTCACTCCCCGACGGCGCGCCTGCCTGCCCTCGAGAAAGCCGCCCCCGGCGGGGAATCCCCATCCCCTTGTGGAGGCGTCATGCAGGATAGCTTCAAGTCACGCGCCAAACTCAACGTCGGCGCCAAGTCCTACGAGATCTTCAAACTCGACGCCCTGGAGGCCAAGTACAAGGTCTCGCGGCTGCCCTATTCCCTGAAGATCCTGCTGGAGAACATGCTGCGCCTGGAAGACGGCGTGAGCGTGACCAAGCACGACATCGAGACGCTGGCTTCCTGCGACCCCAAGAAGCTGCCGCCCAAGGAGATCGCCTTCACCCCGGCCCGCGTGATCCTGCAGGACTTCACCGGCGTGCCGGCGGTGGTGGACCTGGCGGCCATGCGCGATGCCATGAAGACCCTCGGCGGTGATCCCAAGAAGATCAACCCGCTCTGCCCCGCCGAACTCGTCATCGATCACTCGGTGATGGTGGACTTCTACGGCAACAAGGAGGCCTTCGGCCTCAACGCCAAGCTCGAGTTCGACCGCAACAAGGAACGCTATGCGTTCCTGCGCTGGGGCCAGAACGCACTGCGCAACTTCAAGGTTGTGCCGCCGGATACCGGCATCGTGCACCAGGTGAACCTGGAGTTCCTGGCACGGGTGGTGTTCGTCAACGACAAGGGTCAGGCCTATCCGGACACGGTGGTCGGCACCGACTCCCACACCACCATGATCAACGGCGTGGGTGTGCTGGGTTGGGGCGTGGGCGGCATCGAGGCGGAAGCCGCCATGCTGGGCCAGCCCTCCACCATGCTGATCCCGGAAGTCATCGGCGTGCGTCTCACGGGCAAGCTCGCCGAGGGTGCCACTGCCACGGACCTGGTGCTCACCGTCACCGAGATGCTGCGCAAGCGCGGCGTCGTCGAGAAGTTCGTGGAGTTCTTCGGCGACGGTCTGAAGTACCTGCCGCTGGCGGACCGCGCCACCATCGCCAACATGGCACCGGAATATGGCGCCACCTGCGGCATCTTCCCCATCGACGATGAGACCCTCACTTATCTCCGCCTCACCGGCCGCGGCGAGGATGAGATCGCGCTGGTGGAGGCCTATGCCAAGGCCCAGGGTATGTGGCGCCATGATGGCCACGAAGCCGTGTACACCGACGTGCTGGAACTGGACTTAGGCTCGATCCAGCCCTCCCTCGCTGGCCCCAAGCGCCCGCAAGACCGGGTGCTCTTGGGCGACATGCAGAAGAACTTCAAGAATGCACTTGAGAAGGAGCAGGCCACGCGCAAGTCCGCGGGTCCCACCGATGTGACCCAGGACGGCAAGGCTTTCAAGCTCGCAGATGGTGCGGTGGTGATCGCTGCCATCACCAGTTGTACCAACACTTCCAACCCGGCAGTGCTGGTGGCGGCAGGGCTCTTGGCGCGCAAGGCCCGTGAGAAGGGCCTCAAGGCCAAGCCCTGGGTGAAGACTTCACTCGCCCCAGGCTCCAAGGTGGTGACCGAGTACCTCAAGAAATCCAACCTGCAGGCGGACCTGGAAGCCATCGGCTTCTTCCTGGCGGGTTACGGCTGCACTACCTGCATCGGCAACTCCGGCCCCCTGCCGGATGCCATCAGCAAGGCGGTGAACGACAGCAATCTCTCCGTTTCGGCCGTGCTCTCGGGCAATCGCAACTTCGAGGGCCGCGTGCACCAGGAGGTGCGCATGAACTATCTGGCCTCACCGCCGCTGGTGGTGGCCTATGCACTGGCCGGTAGTACCGACATGGACCTCACCCACGAGCCGCTGGGCACCGGCTCCGACGGCAAGCCCGTCTACCTCAAGGATATCTGGCCTACCCAGAAAGAGATCCAATCCACCCTCGCCGGATGCCTGGATGCCAGCATGTTCACCAAATCCTACGGCGACGTGTTCAACGGCGACGAGCGCTGGCAAAGCATGAAGGTCGGGACCGGCGATATCTACCAGTGGGAAGGCAGTTCCACCTACGTACAGAACCCGCCTTATTTCGAAGGCATGGGCAAGCATGCTCCCGGCATCCCCACCATCAAAGATGCACGCTGCCTGGCGCTGTTCGGCGACTCCATCACCACCGACCATATCTCCCCGGCTGGCGCCATCAAGAAGGATTCACCGGCAGGCAAGTACCTCATGGAACACGGCGTGCAGCCGGTGGACTTCAACTCCTACGGTTCTCGCCGCGGCAACCACGAGGTGATGATGCGCGGCACCTTCGCCAACACACGCATCAAGAACGCCATGGTTCCGGGTGTGGAAGGCGGCGTGACCAAGCATCTGCCGGATGGGGCGCAGATGCCCATCTATGACGCCGCCATGCTGTACAAGAAGGACAACATGCCCCTGGTAGTCATCGCCGGCAAGGAATATGGCACCGGCTCCTCCCGCGACTGGGCGGCCAAAGGCACGATCCTGCTCGGTGTGAAGGCGGTGATCGCCGAGTCCTTCGAGCGCATCCACCGCTCCAACCTGGTGGGCATGGGCGTGCTGCCCCTGACCTTCGCCGCCGGTGACAGCGCCGGAAAGCTTGGCCTGGATGGCAGCGAAGTCTTCGAGATCGACGGGCTGAAGGATGGCGCCAAGGAAGTCACGGTCAAAGCCCGCAAGGCCGATGGAAAAGACCTGCACTTCAAGGCCAAGGTGCGCATCGATACGCCGAAGGAATGGGAATACTATAAAAATGGTGGCATCCTGCACTTCGTACTGCGCCAGCTAGCTGCCTAAGCAAACAACCCACGTAAATAAAAAGCCCCGCTGAAGCGGGGCTTTTCTTTTCCGGCGACTGGACCGTTCAGAACGAATAGCTGACGCCTATCCGAGTCTCACCGGTTGAGAAGCTGGAGTGTTCATAGGTGATGTCGAGGTTCAGGTTGTAGTCGAAGTGGCGGCTCACCCCGATACCGTAGATGAAGGCGCTACCGCTGGTCTTGTCCAGGAACTGTCCACCCGGGGAACCCACGTTCCACTCCTGCACGCCCAGGCGCAGGATGCCATCCAGCATCGGCACCAACTCCAGTTTGCCCAGGACCACGGCCGTGACAGCAGATATCTGAGGGCAGGAAAAGCTCACGGGGCACTGCTGAACGGCGAATCCGGTCTGCTCGAAAGCCGTGGGTTTGCCGTAATCGTGGTAACCCAGTTCGACACCGAAGTCATCCGTGAAGTAGTACCCACCTGACACGCTCCAGGAGGTACCGGAACCGTCGATGCCGCCGCTCTGGGTGCCATTCAGTGAGATGCTCCCGCGGTCCACAGAGACATGACCGATGCCGGTGCCGACATAGAACGGCGTGGCGAGCGTGTCGTCATCTGCCTGGGCAGGAGCCGCCGCGGCCATGAAACCGAATGCGGCAGCGGTCAGCATGAGCTTGTGCATGGAGCACGCCTGGATGGATGGGTTGGAATGACAGCATTCTACCGTAGCATGGCTTGCCAGCACAGGCACGATCTCCACGCGGCAAGCATCTCTTGGAAAAGAGATACCCCGCTGGTGCGGGGTATCTCATCAAGCGGATCGCAAGATTCAGATCACTGTTTCTGGTCTTCGGTCTTCCAGACCACCGGTTCCCATTTGCCGGAAGCGCTGAACTTGGCACCGATGTAGTAGGCCTTGCCCTGCTCCACGGTCACCTTGAGATCATGCTCCTGCTGACCGTAGTTGGCACCGCGTTCCAGACCCGGCACGTCTGCCAGGTTGACGGCTTGGCCCAGTTTCACGGAGAACGTGTAGTCGCCTGGCTTGACCCACAGCATGCCCTGGTCATTGCGGTTAGTGAGCTTGCCATCCACAGACCAGATCTTCACCGGGAAGATCTGTCGGGCACTCTGATCCACGTTCAGATAAAACGTGCCATGGGGATCGCTCTGGGAGCCCAGGAACGGCGACGTGGCAGCGATGGCTGCCACACTGGCCAGGGCGAGCAGAGCACCCAGTACGGCCTGAGACTTGCGTTTGAGAATATTCATGATGACCTCCTCGTTACGATTTTCCGCACCTATATGTTGCTTAATCGCCCGGACAGCGCCGGTATTCCATACCAATAAAGCTAGTCTATCGGGCGGCATCGCGCGCAGCATTAAGGAAAATTCAGATATAAATCAGGTATCCGGCGGGGCCCGATGTTGCAAAGTGTTGCGCACGGCGCGGGATCGGGGCTCAGGCCCCGCCTTTGGACACGGGGCGGGCCTTGTCGCGGATCCATTCACTCCAGGAACCGGCATACAGCTTGGCATGCTTCATGCCGGCCAGTTCCATAGCCAGCAGGTTATGGCAGGCGGTGATGCCTGAGCCGCACATGGCTACCGCCTGTTCCGGACGGAATCCGCCCAGTGCCGTTTCGAAGCGGTGCCGCAAGGTGGCCGGCGCACTGAAGCGGCCATCTTGGGCGAGGTTTGCGGTGAAAGGCAGGTTCATGGCACCCGGCACGTGCCCTGCCACGGGGTCGATGGGCTCCTCATCGCCGCGGAAGCGCGCCGGGGCACGCGCATCCAGGAGCACCCCAGGCCTGCGGCCACGCACCTGATCCAGCACATCCTCGGTACTGAGCCACTCCTCATGCGATGGCTCCCGATACGGGAAACCGCGTGCCTCAGCTACCGGCACCGCGGTATCGGTCCGGCGCTCTTCCTTCAACCACTGCTGCCAGCCGCCGTTCAGCACCGCTGATTCCCTGTGACCCAACCAGCGCAACAGCCACCACAGACGCGCTGCGTATACCCCGCCGGCATCGTCGTAGGCGACCACTTGCGTGTCCCGCCCTACCCCGGCGCGCCCCAGCTTCTCTGCCAGGAGTTTCGGATCCGGCAGGGGATGACGTCCGGTCTGCGGCGTAACCGGACCGGACAGGTCGCGCTCGAGGTGCAGATACCGCGCGCCCGGGATGTGGCCTGCGGAATACGCGCGCTCGCCGGCACCGGGATCGGTGAGGACGCTGCGGCAGTCGAACACCGCCCAGAGAGGGTCGCTGAGGTGTGCCGCCAGGACTTCTGTCTCGACCAGGGTATCGAACATCGGGGAAAGTATAAGCGCAGCCGTCGCGCGGTGTGAATTGGACCGTATCCGGCGATTTCGCTCCATGCCCGCACCGGTGCTATGTTCAACGGACACCGGCCACGGAGAGAAGACCATGGCTTACCGCACCATCCTGTTGGCCTATGACGGCAGTAATGACGGCAGACGCGTGCTGCTGGAAGGTGCCGACCTGGCCAAGGGCTTCCAGGCCAAGACCCACTTGCTGGCGGTCATCACCGAGAAATCGGGTCACGCCTTCGCCCAGAGTCTCGCAGCCGCCAATCCCATGGAACAGACCCTCACCTTCCGCGATACCGTGGACGAGGGGGTGCGCTTCTTCAAGCGCCGAGGCATCGAGGTCGAGGGTCATGTGGCGCGCGGCGAACCCTGCGCGGAGATCGCCAGGCTGGCGAAGGAAGTGTCAGCAGATCTGGTAGTGGTAGGTCATCGTCCGCACGGGACGCTGGCCCGCTGGTGGAGCACCCCGACCTGTGTATCGCTGCTGGACATCGTGGACTGCAGCGTGCTGGTGTGCCGCCAGCAAGGCGACGCCGGCGCACCCGGCGAATGAACTATTGCGCGGGGGCCTGCAGCTGACCGCTGGGGAAGAAGGTCTCGAACCAACCCACTTTCCAGTCTGCGCCTTCGAGATACATCAGCATCTTCAACTGAGCCCCGTTGGGCAAAGTGACCGTCACGCTGCCGGGAGCATCCTTGTCGGGACCGGTGGAGTCCATCTGCACGGAGATGAAGCTCTCGGCTTGCGAGGATTTGTGGAAACTGTCCCAGAATCCGTCGTGAAGGCGCTGATCTCCGTCATCGAACATGCTCCGGAGTTCGGCCGGCTGCATATGCTCGCTGTCCGAGACGGACTTCACTATGCCATCCTGTGTGTGACGGGTGAAAAGACTCCAGGCGCCTTTGTCATCGCCGTTCACCACCTTGGTGAAGAACGCGCGCAGTGCGAGCACCGGAGCGGCTTCGGTGTCAGCCGGGGCCGCCGGTGCGAAGCTCAGCAGCAGGAGCGGCAGCAAGGCGTAACGCAGCAACTTGCTCATGGCGACCTCACTGTATCTCCACCCAGGCAGGGACATCGCGCCAGGATTCGCCCAGCTCCTGGTCGAGTTCGCGGCAACGCGGCTCGAATTCCTCCACCAGCCTCCAGAAACGCGGTGAGTGATCCAGGTGCTTGGTATGCGACAGCTCGTGGATCACGAGATAGCGCACCAGCTCCGGTTCCAGGAACAGCAGTTTGTAGTTGAGACTCAGCGTGCCGCTGGAGGAACAGCTGCCCCAACGGCTGGTCTGGCCGCGGATCTGCAGGCGCTTGAAGTGCAAGCCGGTGCTGTGACTGATGCGGGGGAGATAGGCGTCGAAATGGCTGCGTGCCTGTTCCACGAGCCAGCGCCTCAGCGCCTGGCGCGCCGCGCGCTCAGTGTGCCCGTCATAATGTACCGTCAAGGTATGGCCCGAAGCCGTCACTCGCGCGCGACTGCCCTCGCGGCCGCGGTAAAGCACCTGCCAGTGTTCGCCGATGGCGCTCAGCTTGATATGCGTGGGCAACGTCAGGTCCGCATCCACGATCTGCTCGCGCATGCGCTGCCAGGTGTCACGGATCCATTGCCGGTGCCGTGCCACGAAATCGCGGGCGCGTTCGCGGCTCACGTGCCGCGGGATCACCACTTCGATCCCATTCCAGGGCGTGATGTGCACCTGCAACGACTTGGCGCGCGGGCTGCGGCGCCAGTGATAAGCCAGATGGCTGTGCATCATGTCTCGATGACTCCGGGCGACCGGGCGGGATCAGGCCTGCCGTTTCTCCGCGTAACCATATTCCTCGCGCGCCGCCAGCACCGTCGATTCCGACTCGAACAGCTCCGGCAGCACGAACTCGAACTCGTGGCGGTGCACCGCGACGATATCGCCATGCTTCAGGGCATGGTCTCCGGCCACCCGCTCGCCATTGACGAAGGTGCCGTTGATGCTGCCCTGATCGGTGATCCAGAAAGAATGTCCGCGACGCTCGATGAGCGCATGACTGCGCCCGACGGTCGGCTCGGCAGCGAGCACGTACTGGACCTCCGGGTCGTAACCCGCGACACGGCCGATGACGGTGGCCTTCTCACCCAGCTCGTAACGCTTGATGTCGTTGGGGTTGCTGATGTCGTACAGCACCGCTTGCAGGCCGCCGGCCTGTGATGGGTCGACATCGGGCTTGGGCATGAACTTCTTGATACCGCCTTTCTTCCACACGTAGAACCCGCCACCGCCCAGCACGGCGATCAGCACCACGGCCACCACCACCATCAGCAGCGTGCGCCGGGAGTCCTCTTCGGCTTGCTGCATGTGGGTGAGCGGCGTGTTGAAACTGAAGGTCTGGGGCACCGCCGCGGCACCGGCGGCAACCGGCGCACTCGCCAGTTCCTCCGGCAGTGGCACCGGTTTACCGGTAGTGAGGGTGTCGCCGATCTGCTTATAGATGCCCGCCAGGTCACCGGCCTGGTAGGCGCGGTAGTAGCCGGCGCCGGTCTTCTGTGCCAACTGCTGCAGGAGTTCGTAGTCCGCCTGGTCGGTGAAAGCGATGCCGAAGATGCGCACTTTCTTGCCGATCGCTTCGGGGATCAGGGACTGGATGATCCAGTGGATCTTGTCACTGTCGCGAGAGGGACTGCCAACGTCCACGTAACCGTCGGTCATGAGCACGATGCAGCGCAGGGCATCGGGGCGGCCATGACTGTCCATCTCATAGAGCGCCCGCTCCAGCGCGGCGCCGGTATCCGTGAGCTGACCGCGGTAGTCGAGCTTCTGCACCGCCTGCTGGGCCTGCAGCCGTGCGTTGTCATCCAGCGGTGTGAGCGGCATCAACAGCGTCGGCGTGGTGGCGAACTCGATGATGGAGATGTGCACGTCGCCCTTGAGGCTGGCGACGAAGTCGGTGACCGCCTTGCCGGCGAGCCGGTTCGGGTCGTTGCCGCGCATGCTGCCGGAGTTATCCAGCACCAGCACCACGTCCTGGGAGGCGAATGCCGGTGTGGCCAACGCCAGCCCCAGGCCGAAAATCACTGCGATCCAAGGCAAACGCTTCACTAGCGGGTCCCCTCCTGACCTTCAGCCTTCATTGTAGCGGGCCGAAGGCTGAAACCAGCAGTCAAAAAATACCATTTGAGGCAGATGCTTAGCTTACTTTTTTAAAGGAGATTTACCAAGCGCTTCAAGAAGATAGACCTGAAATGTCTAAAAATGCAGCATCCCCGCCAATGCCACGCCCAACAGGTACAGGGTGGCCAGCCAGCCCGTCAGCCAGGCCAGGGACCGGCCCGATACCCAACCTGCGATATAGGCCGGCATATGGACCAGGCGCGCTGCCACGAACAGCACCGCAGCCGCGCGGGTGCCCTGGTTGAAGCCGCCGCTGAGACTGAGAAGCAGCACTGCCACGGCGAAGGCTGGGAAATTCTCCTTCAGATTGTTGTGGGCGCGCTCGGCGCGCTGACCCCACTCGGGAAGGGGCATGAGCCTCGCGGTGGAGCGATTGGACAATAACCAGCGCCAACCATAGCTCTGATATTTGCACACCGACGCCGGCAACCACGCGAATGCGAACAGCACCGACATGCACGCCAGCATCTGCATCTCGAAAGCCATGCTGTGACCCCTTTGCGTCCTGGCGGCATTGTACGCCGTGGCTCGACAGGGCTCCCCACGCGCCGGATAATGCCGCCGCCCTCCGCCACGGTTCCCTCATGCCCGCCATCCTCGAAGTCCGCGACCTCGTGAAACGCTATCCCGGCGTCACCGCCGTGGACGGCATCCGGTTCTCGGTGGAACGCGGGGAGTGCTTCGGCCTGCTCGGCCCCAACGGCGCTGGCAAGACCACCACCGTCGAGATGATGGAAGGCATCACCGAGCCCAGCGCTGGCCAGGTGCTGTACCAGGAAAAGCCGGTGGATGCCCGCTTCCGCCAGGAGGTCGGCATCCAGTTCCAGTCCACTGCCCTACAGGACTTCCTCACAGTGCGGGAGACCCTGCAACTCTTCCGCAGCTTCTATGCCCGGGGCCTGGACGTGGAGGAATTGGTGCAGATGTGCAGCTTGCAGGAGTATGTGGACCGGGATGCGCGCAAGCTTTCCGGTGGGCAACGGCAACGCCTGCTCCTGGCCCTCGCCCTGGTGAACGACCCTGAGATCCTGTTCCTGGATGAGCCAACCACCGGCCTCGATCCCCAGGCGCGCCGCAACTTCTGGGAGTTGATCCGCATCATCAAGTCCCGCAACAAGACCGTGGTGCTCACCACCCATTACATGGAAGAAGCCTTCCTGCTCTGCGACCGTATCGCCATCATGGATCACGGCCACATCATCGCCGACGGCCCGCCCAACAAGCTGCTGGCCAAGCACTTCCATGACGTGATCCTGCAACTGCCGAAGGAAGACGTTCGCCTAAGCGCCGCGGAACTCGGCGTGGAACTGCATGAGGCCGGCGACTACCTGGAGATCCAGACCGCCGACGTGGACGGGACGCTGCAGAAGCTCATGGAGAAGAAAGTACCCCTCGGCAAGCTGCAGATCCGCGCCCGCACTCTCGAAGACCTGTTCCTGGAACTCACCGGCAAGGAACTACGCGCATGACGCGGCGCTTCCTGGCGGTACTGAAGGCCCGCAACCTGGAGTTCCTGCGGGATCGGGCAGCCTTGGGCTGGAACGTCGCGCTGCCGGTACTGATCGTGATCGGCATGTGGTTCATCTTCTCCGGCGGCGACAAGCCGCTCTTCAAGGTGGCCGTGCAGACCGGTGGAACTCCCATCGCGCAGGTGGATCTCGCCTTCCTCAAGACGCGCTATGTGAACTTCTATCCGGTCACGGACCTGGACCAGACCGAGCCCAAGGTCGCCCACAACCAGATAGATATGCTGCTGGATGCCAGTGACCCTAAGGCACCTCGCTATTGGGTCAATGAGACCTCGCCGAAGGGCTACATCCTCGAGAAGATCCTGGCGGGCGAGACCGATGCTCATTACGCCCGTGCCACGGTCACCGGCCGCGCCATCAACTATGTGGATTGGCTCATACCCGGCGTCCTGGGCATGAACATGATGTTCTCCTGCCTGTTCGGCGTCGGTTACGTGATCGTGCGCTATCGCAAGAATGGCTTCCTGAAGCGTTTGAACGCCACACCGCTCAAGGCCTTCGAGTTCATCGCCGCTCAAGTCACCTCGCGTCTGCTGCTCATCATGAGCATCACCCTCCTCGTGTTCATCGGCACCAAGCTCTTGATCCACTTCTACATGGCAGGCAGCTACTGGTTGTTGTTGCTGGATGCAGTGTTGGGAGCCGTGTGCATGATCTCCCTGGGGCTTTTGGTGGCTGCTCGAGTGGGCAGTGAGGAATTTGCCGGCGGCCTGCTGAACCTCGCCTCCTGGCCCATGATGTTCCTGTCTGGCGTATGGTTCTCGCTTGAAGGCTCGCCCGTGTTGATACAGGACATCGCCAAGATCTTCCCGCTGACCCAGATGCTGGAAGGTGCCCGCAAGATCATGCTGGACGGTGCCGGCATCGGCGAGATATGGCCGCAGCTCCTATCCATGGCGTGCATGAGCGCACTGTTCCTGGGACTGGGTTCCTTCGGCTTCAAGTGGAAGAATGAATAAGCGAACCCTTCTTTCGGGTCCAGTCACCCCCATATCACGGGCATGCTTCCTTTCCTGAGCCGCTGGCGCGAACGGCGCATCCTGAAGCGCCAACCCATCGCCCAGGCCGACTGGCAGGCGGTGTTGGCGAACTCCGCGCCAGTCCGAAACCTCGATGCATCCGACCAGGCGCGTCTGCGCGTACTGGCGACACTGCTGCTGCATGACAAGAGCCTGGAGCCCGTGCAAGGCCTGGAACTCAGCCCCGGTCAATGCACCTGGCTCGCCGCCCTCGCCTGCCTGCCCATCCTCAAACTCGGCCTGCACTGGTACCGGGGCTGGCATTCCTTCGTGATCTACCCAGATACCTTCGTGCCCGAGCGTGAATTCAGGGACGAAGCCGGTGTCGTGCACCGGCATTACACCCCCCTGCACGGCGAAGCCTGGGAGCAGGGTCCAGTGATACTGGCCTGGGAAGCGGCGGCCCGCGCCAGCGACGGCCATAACGTGGTGATCCACGAGATGGCCCATAAGCTCGACATGCTGAACGGAGGAGCCAACGGCTTCCCGCCCCTGCATGCGCGCATGAACCGCCGCACGTGGGTGCGCGTGCTGGGGGGCGCATTCCGTCAGTTGGAACAGCGGGTGCGGGAAGGTTATCCGCCGCCGCTGGACCCTTACGGCCTGGAGAACCCCGGCGAGTTCTTCGCCGTGGCCAGCGAGACGTTCTTCGAGGCTCCCCGTCGCCTGCGCAATTTCTCGCCCGAGCTGTATCAGCAGCTCAGTCTCTTCTACAAGCAGCGACCGCTCGCCGAATAGCTCAGAGTTGTCGCAAGCTTGAAGCGATGGGCATGCGTACCGCGCGGATCGCGGGAAGCAATCCACCCAGCAGGCCCATCAGCAGCGCGAAGATGGCACCTTCCACCAACAACGCTGGAGTCACCCTGAATGAGAACGCCAACTGTGCGAAGTTGGAGCCCATGGTGCTGGTCTCGATGCCGTTGAACATCACGTAGGCCAGGATGCCGCCGATGCTGCCGCCTATCAGGCCCAGCAGCATGCCCTCCACCAACACCGACAACAACACCGGCGAACGACCGAAACCCAGCGCTCGCAGCGTCGCGATCTCCGCGGCCCGGCTCGACACCGAGTTATACATGGTATTCACCGCGCCGAAGATGGCGCCTATGCCCATCAACAAGGCGATGAAGGCGCCGGCATAGGTGATGAAGGCGTTCATGGCCTTGGACTGCTCGGCGTAGAACTCCGTCTCCCGCTCCACGCTCACCGTTAGCTGCGGGTCGGAAGTGAGGAAGTCCTTGAACTGCTGGAGATCACCCGGCGTCGTGAGCTTCACATATACCGACTCCAGGGAGCTGCCGCGCTTGTAGGCGGATTGCATCACCGTGATGTCGCCCCATACTTCCGACGCATATACACCCCCGTCATCGAACAAGCCCACCACCTTCCATTGATAAGGCCCGGAATGGATGACGTCGTTGAGGTGCAGGCCCTTGTACTCATGGGAGGCGCGCACGCCGACGATGACCTCGTTCAGGCCAGGCTGGAAATTGCGTCCCTCCACCACTCGCACCTTGTCGTGCACCAGGAAGGCAGCAGCATCCACGCCGCGGAATGGCACGTTGGCATCGGTGCCGCTGTCTATCTTCGGCATGCTGAGCTGCACCAGGAGTTCGTTGGAAGTGACCGGGCCATTGGCGCCGGCCTTGATGCCGGGCGCACTGGCCACCTGCTTGGCATCGTTGACGCTGAGCACGCTGTTCACCTCGGCGCCGGCACCACCGCGCAACACCACCGCCACATCCGGGGAACCGGACTCCCGCAGGGTGCTGTCGAAGCCGTCGCGGATGGCGAACACCGCCACGAACACCATGATGACGCCGGTGAAACCGATCACCGCCACCAGCGAGGAATCCAGGCGCGCCTTGAGGTTGCCGAAGTTCAGCAGGCACACCATGTACAACTGATATATCCAGCGCATCTTCAGGCTCTCCGCAGTGCAGCGGCCACCTGCAGGCGCATGGCCTGGGCGGCAGGCAGGAGTCCGGCCAGCAAGCCCAAGGTCACCATCAGCAGGATGCCGAAAGCCATGGTTGCAGGTGGGGTATGGAAGTCCTGGACGAAAGGCAGCTTGGAGCCGATGCCATTGGCCATGCCAGCACCCAACAGCAGGCCCAGCACACCGCCCAGGGCGGTCACCAGCAGCGATTCCGCCAGCACCATGAAGCCCACGCCGCGACGGCTGAAACCCAGGGCCTTCAGCACGGCCAGTTCGCTCACCCGCTCGCGGATGGATTGGGCCATGGTGTTGGCGATCACCAGCAGCATGCTGAACAGCACCGCGGTGACGATGCCGGTGACGATCTTGCCGATGTTGCCGAGCATGGCGGCGAAGCCCTGCACGAAGGCCTTCTCGGTGGAGGTCTTGGTCTCAGCGTCGGAGTTGGCGAACATCTGGTCCACCTGTTCGCCGATGGGCGCGGCCTTGTCGGGGCTGGCGATCTTGAGCATGAACATGCCCACCTGGTTATTGCGGAAGGCGCGCGTGTCGTCCAGATACTTGTAGTGCATCAGCAACTCGTCGCCGGGGCCGCCGTGATAGATCCCATCCACGACCACATCCCAGGTGCTGTTGCCCTGCTTGTCGCGCCAGATATTGGAGCGCAGCGGGAAGCGATCGCCCACTTTCCAGCCGTAATGCTTGGCTACGCTCTCGCCGATGAGCACCCCCTGGCGGTCCTTGATCCAGGCCTGGGCCTGATCCGGCGGGACGTTCATGTCGTCGTGGACACCCAGGAAGGTATTCTCATCCACGCCGAAGCCGGTGATAGGCTGGCGCGGGTCCTGGAAGTAAGCACCCACCCACTCCTGCCAGGTGATCTGGCCCACGCCGGGCACGGTGGCGATGCGATCCGCGTAGTTGATGGGCATCGAGTTGATGAGACCGATCTTGTTGGTCACCACCAAACGGTTGGCGTCGGCCAGTTGTACCCCGCCGGTGAAGGCCTGGTCCACGGCACCCAGCACGGCGAACAGCATGAAGGCGATGAACACTGACAAGAGCGTGAAGATGGTGCGCACCTTGCGCCGCATCAGATTGGCCCAGATGAGCGGGAAATATTTCATCGCTCCGGCTCCGTGGAGAGTTTGCCCTTGTTCATGTAGAGGATGCGGCGTGCCCGGGCGGCGGCGTGCGGGTCGTGGGTCACCATGACGATGGTCTTGCCCTGCTCGCGATTCAGTGCCTGCAGCAGGTCCAGTATCTCGTCGCCGGACTTGCGGTCCAAGTCGCCGGTCGGTTCGTCGCAGAGCAGCAACAGCGGATCGCCGACGATGGCGCGGGCGATGCCGACCCGCTGCTCCTGGCCGCCGGAGAGCTCGGAGGGTCTGTGCTTGGCGCGGTCCGCGATGTTGGCGAGGGACAGCGCTGCCTGCACGCGGCGCTTGCGCTCGGAGGCTGAGAGGCCGGTCAGCAGCAGCGGCAGTTCCACGTTGCGCTCGGCGGAGAGCACCGGCAGCAGATGGTAGAGCTGGAACACGAAACCCACGTTGCGGGCGCGCCAGCGGGCCAGGTCCGACTCGGTATAAGCAGCGATGTCGGTGCCGTCCACCAGCAGATGCCCATCGGTGGGGCGGTCGATGCCACCCAGGAGGTTCAGCAGGGTCGTCTTGCCGGAACCGGAGGGCCCCATCAGCGCCAGGAAGTCGCCGCGCGGGATGTCCAGGTCGAGGGCCTGCAGCACGTGCACGGTCTCATTGCCGCGCTGGTAATCCTTGCGGATGCCCTGCAACTGCACCAGCGGCGTGCCGGCGTCGGATCGGGTGGCGGGTCGGGGACTGCTCATCTGTCTCTCCTGCATATCGATAGGCTTTTCAGGGGGCCGGGGTCTCGCGCACGCGCGCACCGTCGGCCAGAGGCTTGTCGGAAGAAAGGATCACCTTCTCATCGCCGCTGATGCCGGCGAGGATCTCCACGTCGGATCCGGTCACGGCCCCGACCTTGACGGCACGGCGTTCCACGCGGCCGTCGTCGAAGATGAATACGTAAGGCGTGCTGCCGTCCTTGTGCAGCGCGGCCTGGGGGATCAGCACGCGCGCCGGAGGGGTCTGGGTACCGCCAGCCTCGTCACCCAGAAACCACACCTGGATGGACATCTGTGGCAGCAGGCGCGGATCCAATTTGTCGAAGCCGACGCGTACCTTCACGGTGGCCTTGTCGCGATCCGCGGTGGGGATGATGCTCACCACGTGTGATGGGATGTGCCAGTCCGGATAGGCATCCAGCACCGCGTCCACCTTCTGGGCAGCATGCACGCGGCCGATATAGGCCTCGTTCACGTCCACCTCTATCTCGAGGGAACTCATGTCCACCACGGTGGCGATGCCGGTGCGGGTGTTGCCGCCGCCCGCGGAGTTGGGCGAGATCATCTCGCCCGGCTGGGCGTCCTTGGACACGACCACGCCGGCGAAGGGAGAGCGGATCACGGTGTCGTCCAGCAGCTGCTGGTCCAGGGCCAGGCTGTTCTGGGCCACACCTACTTGCTGGTGGGCGCTGTCCAGCGAAGCCTGCAGGCTCGCTTCCTTGGTGACGGCACCATCCATATCCGACTGGCTGACCAGGTGACGCGCGTACAGCGCCTTGGTGCGATCCAGGTCCCGTAGTGCGTTGGCATGCTCCACATCTATCTGGGAAGCCTGGGCTTGCGAGGAGGCGAACTGGCTCTTGGCGACGTTCACCTGGTCGCGGGCCGTGGAATCGTCGAGGCGTGCCAGCACCTGACCCGCCGCCACATGCATGCCTTCTTCCACCAGCACCTGGTTCACTTTGCCGGTGATCTTGGAGGAGACCACCGCCTGCAGGCGTGGCACCACATAGCCGGCGGCATTCAGGAGGCGCGCGCTGGAACCGGCGGCGCTGTCCTGCAACACCCGGGCGGGGGCGGTCTGCACTGATATATATGCAGGCTTCAGGAACAGCCAGGCCACCAGGGCCGCGACGGCCGCCAGCAAGGCAAAGGCGCCGAAGATCAACGGGCGGCTACGGCGTTTCACCGCCGCATCGTCCGCGCTCCGGTCCATGCGCAAGGCATCCAAGGCATCTCGGTCCAAAGGCACGGCAGGCTCCCTAAACCCATGTGTCAGCGCGGAAGCGCATAGTTTACACTTGCGCTCCGCGGCTCCTTCCCATCCACGAAGTCATTCTGGACTCGGGCCCGGTGCAGCGGCAGTCCCATCCATCAGGAATTTGGAATGACAGATGTCACGCCCACCCGGGCGGCCAAGCTGGTGGACATCGGCGCCAACCTCACCCACGGCAGTTTCGACGCAGACCGGCCCGAGGTCATCGAACGGGCGCGGGCTGCAGGCGTGGGGCGCTTCGTGGTGACCGGCAGCGATGCGGAACACAGCCGCAAGGCCCTGGATCTCAGCGGGCAGTATCCGGATATCTATGCCACGGCCGGTGTGCACCCGCATCACGCGAAAGACGTCACCGCGGTCACCCCTGACGAACTGCGCAAACTGCTGGAAAATCCCCGGGTCGTCGCGGTCGGTGAATGCGGCCTGGATTACTTCCGCAACTTCTCGCCGCCGGAAGTGCAACGGGAAGCGTTCGAGATGCAGCTCGGCCTGGCAGAAGCATGCGGTAAACCTGTGTTCCTGCACCAGCGCGATGCCCACGCGGACTTCATGCGCATCCTGGCGGCACACCGGCCGCGACTCTCCAAGGCCGTAGTGCATTGCTTCACCGGCGACGCGGCGGAACTCAGGGCATACCTGTCGCTGGACTGCTACATCGGCATCACCGGCTGGATCTGCGATGAACGCCGTGGCCGGCACCTGCGGGAGTGCGTGGGTCTCATCCCTGCGGACCGACTGATGTTGGAGACCGATGCGCCCTATCTCATACCCCGGGACCTCGATCCCAAACCGGCGTCCAACCGCAATGAGCCCATGCACCTGCCGCATATCGCCAAGATAGTGGCAGCCTGTCTCGACAAGCCGATGTCGCAATTGATCCAGGAGACGACCCGCGTAGCGGAAGCCTTCTTTGGGCTGGGTTAGAATCCCCATCCCTGCCCTGCCACTTCCCTCTTTCCGGAGACGATGAATGGACCTGAAAGCCCTCAAGCAGTTCACCGACCACACTTGGGATCAGTCCATCCTGCCTATGTTGGAGGCGTATATCGGCATCCCCAACAAGTCGCCAAACTTCGACAAGGACTGGCAGGCCCACGGCTACATGGACAAAGCGGTGGAACTCGCCGCGGATTGGTGCGGCAAGCAGCCGATCAAGGGCATGACTGTCGAAGTCATGCGCCTCCCCGGACGCACGCCGCTGCTGTTCGCCGAGATCCCCGGCGAAGGCAAAGATACCGTGCTGCTCTACGGCCATCTCGACAAGCAGCCGGAGTTCACGGGCTGGTTGCAAGGCCTCGATCCCTGGACGCCGAATCGCCGGGGCGACAAGCTCTACGGCCGTGGCGGTGCCGACGACGGTTATGCCACTTTCGCCTCCCTCACCGCCATCCGCGCGCTTCAGGAACAGGGTGTCCCCCATGCGCGCTGCGTGCTGGTCATAGAGTGCTGCGAGGAATCCGGCAGCTTCGACCTGCCCCACTATATAAGTGTGCTGGGCAAACGCATCGGCGACGTGAGCCTGGTGGTGTGCCTGGATGCGGAATGCGGCAACTACGATCAGCTCTGGACCACCACTTCGTTGCGCGGCAACCTGGTCGGCACTCTCACGGTAGAAGTGCTCACGGAAGGCGTGCACTCCGGTGCCGCCAGCGGGATCGTGCCCTCCAGCTTCCGGGTGTTGCGCAGCCTGCTGGATCGGGTGGAGGATTCCGCGACCGGGACCTCGAAGGTGAAGAGCCTTAAACCCAAGATCCCGGCCCCGCGCCTGAAGCAGATGAAACGCGTGACCAAGGTGCTGAAAAACACCATCTATACGAAGATGCCCTTCGCCAAGGGCGTACAACCCATCGCCAACGACATCAACAAGCTCATCATCAACAACACCTGGGGCCCGACGCTCTCGGTCACCGGCGTGGACGGCATCCCGTCCTTGAGCAACGCAGGCAACGTGCTACGCCCCAAGACCGTGGTGAAGCTCTCCTTCCGTCTGCCGCCCACGGCGGACGCGAAGAAAGTGGGCGCCGAGGTCAAGAAGACACTGGAAGCCAAGCCGCCCTATGGCGCACGCGTCAGCTTCAATCTGGACTCCGTCATGGGCGGTTGGAACGCGGCGCCTGTGGCGCCGTGGCTGGAGAAGTCCATGCAGCGCGCCTCCAAGGCACACTTCGGCAAGGATGCGGTGTACATGGGCACCGGCGGCAGCATCCCCTTCATGGGCATGCTGGGCAAGAAATTCCCCAAGGCGCAGTTCCTGGTGACGGGTCTGTTGGGGCCTCATTCCAACGCGCACGGCCCCAACGAGTTCCTGCACATCCCCACCGGCAAGAAGCTCACTGCCTGCGTGGCCCAGGTGATAGCTGATCACCGGCAACGCAAGTAAGGATCAAGAAAGACTGAGTGGATGAAGACGCCGCGGAAACGCGGCGTCTTTTCTTTCAGCTGAGGGTCAGGACCGGCCGTTCCTTGCCTGGCGGCACGTTGGCCGCCTCGCAGATCTGAACCCAACGGCTATGCCAGTCTGCATCCAGTTCTATCGGTTTCTTCGGCGTGGCGCGCAGCAGGGGCTGGGCGAACTCCTCCAGCAGTTGCACCCCGTCCGGCCGGCCCTTGGGGAAATGGCCGCGGGAAGTGAACAGGATACGAGGCAGCACTTCCACGCCGGGCACCAGGTACTTCACGGCGGCAAGCCGGTCATGCATGGGACGGATGGGGTTATTGAACTGGTAACGCTTCCTGCCCATGGCGGTCCAGATATCCATCTTCTCGGAACCGAACACCGCGCCCTCGACGTCGCGGATGTCCAGCACGTAGAGCTTGCTGTCCCGCAGCAGCAGCGCGTCCAAGGGCACGAAGCCACCGATGCCATCCGGCATCACCACGTCGCGGATCAGCCGGTCGGCGATCACGCGCAGGGTCCGGTCCACCTCGCGCCGCACCGCGCTGATGCGCAGCCACACGAGCAGCGTCGTCCCGCCCACGGCGGCGAGTGCGACGGCCCCTGCCCCCGTCCAAAGCAGCCAGTTGTCGTACCAGGCGTGCGTCATGTTCTTGGTGTTCCGTCGTCCACCGGACCCCTCCGGCGGCGCGTATTGTAACGGAATGGGTCGGCGTGGCTACCAAGTCCTCAGAGAGGTATCCTGCCGAAAAGTATGTCGCGAAACATCACCCAGTCACCCATGAAACTATAGACAGGATGAGTGAAGGTGGCGGGCCGGTTCTTCTCGAAGAAGAAATGTCCGATCCAGGCGAAGCCATAGCCGAATAGCGGCAGCAGGAACCACCAGGCCCAGCGGCCGCTGACTGCCAAGGCCACGAAACTGATCAGGACCAGGCAGCTGCCCGCGAAATGCAGCCGCCGACAGGTCCGGTTGCTGTGTTGACCCAGGTAGAACGGGTAGAAATCGCGGAAGCGGGCGTAAGCGGTGCTCATGGCGCCACTATACCGCCGGCAGCCTAAGGCTTTATCCGGACCTTTAATAGGACTAAAATAGTCCAGTTTAAAGCCACGGCAAAACAGGCCCGAACCATGCTCCGCCTCAGCAAGCTCACCGACTACGGCACCGTGGTGCTGGCCGAGATGGCCCGCGACCCGGCCCGGCTGTATAGCGCGGCTGGGCTCGCCACGACCCTGCACCTGGCTGCGCCCACGGTCGCCAAGCTATTGAAGCAATTCACCCGCGGCGGTCTCATCAAATCCCAGCGCGGCGCCAAGGGCGGTTATACCCTGGCCCGGCCGGCGGAAGACATCACCGCCGTGCAGATCATCGATGCCATCGAAGGGCCCGTGGCCATCACCCAGTGCAGCATGAGCCATAGCCGTTGCGGCATCGAGTCGGTCTGTGGCATCGGACACAACTGGCAGCGCATCAGCCTCGCGATCCGCGGCGCCTTGAGCGGCGTGACTCTGGCTCAGTTGGCGCGGCCCGTGGCACCGTCGCCTCGCCTGGACTTCCGTGCCGTGCTCGAACCCATTCCGCGCCGGAGGCAGTGAGCGTGTCCGCCGACAACAGAGATGTGGACAACCTGCTGCGCGGTGAATACCGACACGGCTTCGTGACGGATATCGAGTCCGATACCGTAGCGCCGGGACTGAACGAAGATGTGATCCGGCTCATATCCCGCAAGAAGGAAGAACCTGCGTTCCTGCTGGCATGGCGCCTGCAAGCCTATAAGCATTGGCTGACCATGAAGGAGCCCCATTGGGCTCATCTGCATCATCAGTCCATCGATTACCAGGATATCTCTTATTACTCGGCGCCCAAATCCAAGAAGGATGGGCCCAAGAGTCTGGCGGATGTGGATCCCAAGCTGCTGGAGACCTACGAGAAGCTCGGCGTGCCGCTGCACGAGCGGGCCATGCTCGCCGGCGTCGCGGTGGATGCAGTGTTCGATTCCGTGTCGGTCGCCACCACCTTCCGCGCCAAGCTCGCGGAAGCGGGCGTCATCTTCTGTTCCTTCTCGGAGGCGGTCAAAGATCATCCTGCCTTGGTGGAGCAGTATCTGGGCACGGTGGTGCCCTACTCCGATAACTTCTTCGCGACCCTCAACTCCGCGGTGTTCACGGACGGCTCGTTCGTCTACATCCCCAAGGGTGTGCGCTGCCCCATGGAGTTGAGCACCTACTTCCGTATCAACGCCTCCAAGACCGGCCAGTTCGAGCGCACCCTCATCATCGCCGACGAAGGCTCCCATGTGAGCTATCTCGAAGGCTGCACCGCGCCCATGCGCGACGAGAACCAGCTGCATGCAGCGGTGGTGGAACTGGTGGCTCTCAAGGACGCCAAGATCAAGTATTCGACGGTGCAGAACTGGTACCCGGGCGACGCCGAGGGCAAGGGCGGCATCTACAACTTCGTGACCAAGCGCGGCGAATGCCGTGGTGACCGCTCCAAGATCTCCTGGACCCAGGTGGAGACCGGTTCCGCCATCACCTGGAAGTATCCGAGCTGCGTATTGAAGGGCGATCACTCGGTGGGCGAGTTCTACTCCGTGGCGGTGGCTAACAACTACCAGCAGGCGGACACCGGCACCAAGATGTTGCACATCGGCAAGGGTACCCGCAGCACGATCGTATCGAAGGGCATCTCCGCCGGCCACGGCCAGAACAGCTACCGTGGCTTGGTGAAAGTCGCGGCGGGCGCTGAGGGTGCCCGCAATCACACCCAGTGCGACTCGCTGCTGATGGGCGACCAATGCGGCGCCCATACCTTCCCCTACATGGAAGCCAAGAACCCCACGGCGCAGATCGAGCACGAGGCTTCCACCTCCAAGATCAGCGACGACCAGCTGTTCTACTGCCGCAGCCGAGGCATCTCGACGGAAGACGCGGTGAACATGATCGTGAACGGCTTCTGCAAGGACGTATTCAAGGAATTGCCCATGGAGTTCGCGGTGGAGGCACAACGCCTGCTTGCCGTGACGCTCGAAGGCGCGGTCGGTTAAAAAAGAGAACGAAGATGCTCGAGATAAAGAACCTGCATGCAAAAGTGGACGGCCGCGAGATCCTCAAGGGCTTGAACCTCACGGTGAACGCCGGTGAAGTACATGCTGTCATGGGTCCCAATGGCTCCGGCAAGAGCACTCTCGCCCACATCTTGGCGGGCCGCGAAGGCTACCAAGTCACCGGCGGCGGCGTGACCTATCTCGGTCATGATCTGCTGACCATGGCGCCGGAAGAGCGTGCCCGGACAGGCGTGTTCCTGGCCTTCCAGTACCCGGTGGAGATACCGGGCGTGAACAATGTGTATCTCCTGAAAGCCGCCTTCAACGCCATCCGCAAGCAGCGCGGCGAGGAGGAGTTGGATGCCATGGATTTCCTGGCGTTGATGAAAGCCAAGATGCAATTCATGGAGATGGACCCTTCCTTCCTGAACCGCGCCGTGAACGAAGGCTTCTCCGGCGGTGAGAAGAAGCGCAATGAGATCCTGCAGATGCTGGTGCTGGAACCCAAGCTCGCGCTATTGGACGAGACGGATTCAGGCCTCGACATCGACGCCCTCAAGGTCGTCGCCAAGGGCGTGAACAAGCTGCGCGATCCCACGCGCGCCATCGTGATGGTGACCCATTACCAGCGATTGCTGGATCACGTGGTCCCTGACAAGGTGCACGTGCTGACAGACGGCCGGGTGGTGAAGTCCGGCGGCAAGGATCTGGCCCTGGAGCTGGAGAAGCGTGGTTACGATTGGCTGAAGGAAGGTGCCGCCGCATGAGCATGGCGCCCTACCGCGAAGCGTTCGCAGCTTATCCCACGCCGCAAGCCTGGGTGCAAACGATCAAAGAAGCTGCACTGCAGCGGGCCTCCGCCAGCGGCTACCCGACGACCCGTGACGAAGCCTGGAAGTACACCTCCATGGCCGCGCTGGAGAAGCGCGGCTTCAAGCCTGTGGCATCGGAGGCGAAGCTGGATACCGCGGAGCTGGCGAGCCTGCTGATCCCCGGTCTGGATTACCCGCGTGCCGTGTTCGTGAACGGTCGTTTCGACGCCAAGTCCTCGCGGCTGCCCAAGGGCATACGCATCGTTTCGGCTCGAGCTGCAGACGAGAGCCTGCGCACCCTGCTCCCGGTGTCCAAGCTCTGGGAAGACGATGTTTTCCTGAACCTGAACACTGCGCTCTTCCAGGATGCACTGATGCTGGAGTTGTCCGCCGACACGCGTTTGGATGTGCCCTTTGAACTGCTCCACGTGAGTGTGCCGGGCAGCGAACCGGCATCGCACCAGTTGCGCTGCATCGTGAAGCTGGGTACCCATGCAGACGCCACGCTGGTGGAGCGATATGTCGGACTGGCTGGCGCCAAGCACCTGACCAACAGCGTGGTGCAGGTACATCTTGACGCCGGCGCGAAGCTCACGCATCTGCGTCTCCAGGATGAAGACACGCAAGGTTTCCACGTGGGACGAATCTTGGTGCAGCAAGCGGCGGATAGCAGCTACATCTCCCACAACGTGCAGATCGGCGCCGCCTGGTCACGATTGGATCTGGCCGTCGATCTCGAGGCTGCAGGTGCGCATGCGGAACTCAATGGACTTTACGCAGTGAATGACCAGCAACACGTGGACAACCACACCTCCATCAAGCACGCGGCCCCCCATACGACCAGCCGCGAACTCTATCGCGGCATCCTGGACGGCCACGGCCGTGCCGTGTTCAACGGCAAGGTGCAGGTAGCCAAGCACGCGGTGAAGACCGACTCCGCCCAGGCCAACCACAACCTGTTGCTCTCGCCGGGCGCGGAGATCGACACCAAACCGGAACTGGAGATCTACGCGGACGATGTGAAATGCGCCCACGGCGCCACCATCGGCCAGCTGGATGAGCAACAACTCTTTTATCTGCGCTCCCGGGGCCTCGACGCCGATGCAGCTCGCGTGCTCCTGGTAGGCGCCTTCGCGGAGCGACTGGTATCGGCACTACCCTTGCCTGCCGTCGCCGCGCACTTGCGTCAGCGTCTCGGCGCCTCGATCCGCCAGCTCAATGGACCGGTGAAACCATGAGCACACTGCGCCGAGCGCCGGAAACCCAGGGCTTCGACCCGTTGCGTTGGCGGAACGATTTTCCGATCCTTTCGGAGAAGGTGCATGGCAAGCCCCTGGTGTATCTGGATAACGCCGCCACCTCCCAGAAGCCCCGGGCGGTGATCGGCGCGGTGTCCCGCTATTACGAGACTCATAACGCCAATGTGCACCGCGGTGTACACACGTTGAGCGAATTGGCCACGGCGGACTACGAAGGTGCGCGCGAGAAGGTGCGCGCCTTCATCGGGGCCAAGTCCACTAAGGAAGTCATCTACACCCGCGGCACCACGGAGGCCATCAACCTGGTGGCTCAGAGCTACGCCCGGCCGCTGCTCAAGGCCGGCGACGAGATCCTGCTGACCCAGATGGAGCACCACTCCAACATCGTTCCCTGGCAGCTGCTGGCGACCCAGACCGGTGCCGTGCTCAAGGTAGTACCTATCACCGATGCCGGCGAGCTGGAGCCCGGAGCCTTCGAGAGACTGATCTCACCCAAGACCCGCATCGCCGTGTTCGGTCACGTGTCCAACGCCCTCGGTACAGTGAACCCAGTGAAGACGATGACCGCCCTCGCCCATGCCCGCGGCGTCACGGTGCTGGTGGATGGCGCCCAGGCAGTACCGCACATGCCGGTGGATGTGCAGGACCTGGATTGCGATTTCTATGCATTCTCTGGTCACAAGATGTTTGCACCCACAGGCATCGGCATCCTGTACGGCAAGGAGAGACTGCTGGAGGCCATGCCACCCTGGCAGGGCGGCGGTGAGATGATCCGCATCGTGCGTTTCGACCAGACCACTTACAACGACCTGCCTCACAAGTTCGAGGCGGGCACGCCGGATATCGCCGGTGCCGTGGGTCTTGGCGCCGCCGTGGATTATCTGCAGCGCGTGGGTCTGTCTGCGATCCAGGGCTACGAGCATGATCTATTGGCCTATCTGATGGAGCAGCTCGCCGCTGTGAAGGACGTGCGCCTGGTGGGCACCGCGAAGCACAAGGCCGGCGTGCAGTCTTTCGTCATGGACGGCATCCATCCCCATGATCTCGGCACCATCGTGGACCAGGAAGGCATCGCCATCCGCACCGGTCATCACTGCGCCATGCCGGTGATGGAGCGATTCGGCCTGGCCGCGACGGCCCGCGCTTCGCTGGCCTTCTACAACACCCGCGAAGACGTGGACGCACTGGTGAAGGCACTGGGCAAGGCCCGCGAGGTACTGGCCTGATGGACCTCAAGGACCTGTACCGCGACGTGATCGTGGACCACAACCGAGCCCCAAGGAACTTCCGCAAGATCGCCGGCGCCGATAAGGTACTAGAGGGATTCAATCCTCTCTGCGGCGACAAGCTCACGGTGTACCTGAAGATGGACGGCGACATGATCCGGGATCTGAGCTTCGAGGGCAGCGGCTGCGCCATCTCCGTTGCCTCCGCTTCCCTCATGACGGAACGGCTCAAGGGCAAGACCCGATCGGATGCCGATGAACTTTTCAATCAGATGCATGATCTGCTCACCCGGAGCACAGCGCCGGAAGACGTCGAAGCCCTGGGCAAGCTTGCGGCCCTGGCAGGTGTGCGCGAATACCCTTCCCGCGTGAAGTGCGCGATCCTGTGCTGGCATACCCTGAAGGGTGCGCTACACGGCGACGCCGCCTCGGTCTCCACGGAATAGAAGATGTACGACCGCGAACCCATCAAACTCCTGCGCGCTGTCGAAGCGGTGATGATCCCCGCCGGCACCCATGTGCTGGTACCGGAAGGCACGGAAGTGAACGTGGCCCAATCCCTGGGCGGCAGTTTCACCGTATACGTGGACGGTAACCTGTTGCGCATCGCTGGCAAGGATGCAGATGCACTCGGTCGCGAGGTGCAGGAGAGTCCGAAGCTTCCCGAGAATCCCAGCGATGCGGATGTGGAGAAACTGGTCTGGGAGCAACTCAAGACCTGCTACGACCCGGAGATCCCCATCAACATCGTGGACTTGGGCTTGGTCTACGAATGCAAGCTCCTGCCCACCGACGAAGGCAAGAAGAAAGTGGGCGTGAAGATGACGCTCACCGCCCCCGGCTGTGGCATGGGCGGCATCCTGGTGCAGGATGTCAAAGACAAGCTGGAACAGGTACCCACGATACTGGCGGCGGACGTGGAACTGGTGTTCGATCCGCCCTGGAGCCGGGAGATGATGTCCGAGGAGGCCAAACTCCAAACAGGGATGTATTACTGATGGCCGACTGGATGGACGTGGCGCCGGCGAGCGAGTTCCCGCCCGGGACGCACAAGGTCGTGGACGTCAACGACGTCATGATCGCGGTGTTCAACGTGGACGGGAAGTTCTACGCCATCGAGGACGTCTGCACCCACGACGGCGGCATCCTCACGGGTGGCCCGGTGACCGGTTGCATCATCACCTGCCCACGCCACGGCGCCACCTTCGACATCCGCAATGGCGCGGCGCTCACTGCGCCTGCCTACGAGCCCACCGCCAGTTTCCCGGTCCGCATCCAGGATGGGATGATCCAGACCAAAGACGATCGCTGGGACTGACCTGCCATATTTTCCATGCCATAGGCATCAGATATCAGTGGGTAGATCAGATTCACCGAAGTGCTCTAGGTAATCCGCATGAGCGGCCTTGATCACCTCATAGGCTTGTTCATGTTTATACACGGCCTGGATGTCCACCTTGTGGGCCTGGCCCGGAACCCATTTGTAGGTACTGAAGTAGTGGACCAGGCGCTCCACCATCACATGCGGCAGGTCTTCCAATTCCCTGGCATGACCCCATAGGTTGTCGCTGGCCAGGACCGCGATGATCTTATCGTCCGCTTCCCC